>NZ_JAPSMD010000010.1 GCF_027856955.1 Falsiroseomonas oryzae
CGGCCCTGCCGCGCCGCGATGGCCGCCGCCACGCGGTCCAGCGCGTCCTCGCCGCGCGGGACGAGGGGCGGGCCGCCGCCGAGCCGCCAGCGCTCCGCCTCCGGCACGCAATCGGCCAGGAACGGCGTGGTGACGAGGGGCGGCACCTCGCTGAAATGCGGCGCATAGACCACGCGGATGCCGACCTGTTCGTAGCACTCCAGGACAAGGTCGAGGTCGTCCTCGTCGAAGGGCTGCAGGCGGTTCATGTCGGCGACGGTGGTGATCCCGGCCCGCAGGCATTCCGCGGCGCCGAGCAGCGTCCGAAGCCGCAGCTCGTCCCGCAGACGGCGGGGATAGGAGGGTGGCAGCGCCAGCAGCGCCCAATGCTCCAGCGGCAGCGGCTCGAACATGCCCTTCAGCAGCACGTCGTGGGAGTGGTAGTGCGCGTTGACCAGGCCCGGGATGGCCAGGCGCCTGCGACCGTCGAGCACGCGGGCGGGCGGCGGCAGCCCGGCGCGGGCGGGATGCGCGGGATCGGCCAGGCCGTCCGCGACCGCGGCGATGCGGCCCCCCGCGACGAGGATGTCGGCCCTGGTCGGCCGGTCGGGATCGGCCTCGAGGTCGAGCACCAGCGCGCCCTCGATCAGCAGCACATCCGTCATCGCGTCTCGACCCTCCGCACCGGCAGCATGCCTTCCTGGCCGATCGGGGCGAAGGGGCCGCCAAGACTTGTCCTGGCTTGAATGCGCATGCAAGATTCACCCATGGGATGCCCTTCCATCAGGGATGCTATGCGCCGTGACGGCCGCGCGGCCGCACCATGAGTCGCGCGGCCGCAGGCGCGGAGCCCCGACCGCGCGTGCCGCATCGGCACGCCACCGCCAGCGACGTCGCGCGCCTGGCCGGCGTGTCGCAATCCGCCGTCAGCCGTGCCTTCACGCCCGGCGCGTCCATCGCGCGCGAGACCCGCGCGCGGGTGGAGGATGCGGCGCGCGAGCTCGGCTACCGACCCAACGCCATCGCCCGCTCGCTGACCACGCGGCGCAGCCGCATCATCGGCGTCGCCGCCGCCTATCTGCAGAACCACTTCTACCCCGAGGTGATGGAGGCGCTGTCGCGCGGATTGCACGCGCGCGGCTACCACCTGCTGCTCTTCACGCCGGATGCCGGCCGCGACGCCGACCCGCAACTGCAGGAGGTCCTGTCCTGGCGCGTGGACGGGCTGATCCTGGCCTCCACCACCGTCTCCTCCGCATTGGCCAGCGAGTGCCGCGCGGCCGGGATCCCGGTGCTGCTGTTCAACCGCACCAGCCTTGGCACCGATGTCTCCTCCGTGACGGGCGAGAACCTGCGGGGCGGGCGGCTGATCGCGGAGTTCCTGGTTGCGGGCGGGCATCGCCGCCTGGCCTTCCTGGCGGGCATCGAGGCGTCGTCCACCAGCCGCGACAGGGAGCGGGGCTTTGCCGGCTGGCTCGTCGAGCACGACCTTCCGCCCCCGCTGCGCGAGGTCGGGCTCTACGATTTCGACGCGGCCTGCGCCGCCGCACGCCGCCTGCTGGCGCGGCCGGACCGGCCCGACGCCATCTTCTGCGGCAACGACCACATGGCGATCGCGGTCGCGGAGGTGGCGCGGCACGAGTTCGGCCTGCGCATTCCGCGCGACCTGTCGCTGGTCGGCTTCGACGACACGGCGCCGGCGCGCTGGCCGAGCTTCTCCCTGACCTCCTTCGCCCAGCCCCTCCAGCCGATGGTGGATGCCGCCGTCGCGCTGATCTGCGAGATGATCGAGAACCCCGCCGCCCCCACCCGGCACGAGGTGGTGCATGGGGAATTGGTGGTGCGTGGCTCCGCGCGCATCCCGCCGGAAGGCTGCGTCAGCCTCGGCGACCGCCTGGTGTGGCGCCCGCCACGGGATGAGGCATGACGCGCACACCTGGCGGGACAACGCCGCCCGGCCTCGTCGTCAGGGGCGGCGGGGCACGTGAGGCTCCGCCGCCCTCCACGCACGCAGCCGACCTACGCTAGCTGTTGTCGAGCAGGAACGAGATCTTCGCGTTCACGCGAAACGCCTTGATCCGGTCGTTCTCGACCGTCGCCTGGAATTCCTTGATGTAGATGGAGCTGACGCCGCGCAGGGTCCTGGTGGCCTCCTCGACCGCTCTCCGCGCAGCGTCCTCCCAGCTCTGCTCGCTCTCGGCGAGTAGCTCGATGACCTTTACGACAGCCACGGCGGTGCCCTCCTGGGCAGGTGGGGTGGGTCCCGGCGTTCGGCCAACGAGAGGCCGCGCCATATGGTTGCGGCGGACACGGCGTTCCCGGCACGGTCTCGCCGCGATGGCCGAACGGGCCTGCACCCGCCGTGCAATGCACCCTTGCCAGCGCGGCCTTGCTGCCGATAGCTTGAATGCGCATGCAAGACGGGCGCGACCGACCGCCCGCTGGGAGGGAGACGCGCCATGGCCATGCGCCGACGAGACATCCTGGCCGCCGCCGCGGGCGGCGCCGCCTTCGCCGCCGCGGGTCCGGCGCGCGCCTCGGTCACCGCCACGCCCGGGCTGCGGCCCGGCAAGCCCTTCGCCGGCACCGAGCTCAAGGTGCTCTGCGTCGTCGCCAGCCAGTTCCGTGCGCATGAGGCGCGGCTCGCCGCCTTCACCGAGCAGACCGGCATCACCGCCCGCTACACCTTCATCCCCTTCGCCAGCATGCGCGAGGCGCTGACGGCGGAGATGGTCGGCGGCGGCGGCGACTACGACCTGGCGATCGCGATGGACCAGTGGGTTGCCTCGCTCAACAACCTGTTCGATCCGATCGACGCCAGGGTCCGCGAGAAGGGTATCCCGCTGGACCGCTGGCCGGCGGCGCATCTGCGGCAGGGCCGGGTCGGCGACAACCTGCTCGGCCTGCCGAGCCGCGGCCATGTGCAACTGCTGTTCTACCGGCGCGACCTGTTCGAGAAGCACAACCTGACGCCGCCCGCGACCTGGGAGGCGCTGGTGGAGACGGGCCGCACCATCCAGGAGAGGGAGCCCGGGATCTCCGGCGTGTCGGTGCCCTATGGCCGCGGCAACGGCCAGAACCTGATGGTCTGGTACAACTTCCTCTGGGGCCGCGGCGGCACGCTGTTCGACGAGCGGGGCCAGCCGGCCTTCAACAGCCAGGCCGGGCTGCAATCCGTGCAGGACTACGTGGACCTGCTGCGGCGCCACCGCATCACGCCGGCTGGCGCCGTCTCCTTCGTCGAGCAGGATGCGGTGAACAGCATGGGCCAGGGCAACGCGGCCATGCTGCCGGTATGGTGGTGGGTGCGCTCCACCCTGGTGAACCCGCAGTCGAGCCGCCTGACCGAGCAGCAGATCGGGTTCGCGCCCATGCCGAGCTATGCCGGTCGGCCGCGCACCACCTTCACCAACACCTGGGTCTGGGGCATCCCGCGCCGCTCCCGCCGCAAGGACGCGGCCATGGAGTTGCTGACCTGGATCGCCAACCCCGCGCTGGAACGCGAGGTCTTGCTCGATCCGCGGGAGAACGACGTGGTCTCCGTGATGACGCCGAACCTGCTGGACGATGCGGTGAACGCCCGCTTCGGCGGCATGCACCGCTTCGCGGCGGAAGGGCTGCGCGACACGCAGTCCATCACCTTCGGGCCGGAATGGCCGCAGATCAGCGAGGCGCTGGAGACCGCCATGAACGAGGCGGCGACCGGCAGCCGCAGCGTCGCCGACGCCTTCAACAACGCCGCGTCCAGCGTGCGCCGGATCACGCGGCGCGGCTGATCCGACCTTTTTGCGATGCGCGACCGCTGGCTGAAATACATGCTGATCCTGCCGGCGGCGCTCATCGTGCTGGGCACGACGATCTGGCCGCTGGCCGTCTCGCTGACGACCAGCTTCCGGGACTGGCGGCTGACGCGCTCGCTGACGCCCGGGCCGTTCATCGGGCCCGAGCACTATGTGATCGCGCTGACCGACGATCCCGACTTCGCCAATGCTGCGATGGTCACCGGGCTCTTCGTGCTGTTCGACGTGACGCTGACCGTCGTCTCGGCGCTCGGCCTCGCGCTGCTGCTGCGCCGGGCCGGCGTTCTGCAGAGCGTGACTCGCGCGGTGCTGATCCTGCCCTTCGCGGTCTCGCCGGCGCTGGTCGGCATCTCGTTCCGCTTCATGTTCAACGCGGAGACGGGCGTCTTCACCTGGCTGGCGGGGGTGCTGCTGCCGCCGCTGAAGGGCTTCGTTTGGCTGGCCGATCCCTGGGCGGCGCTGCTGGTACTCGTGTTCTCTGACGCCTGGCGCTGGGTGCCCTACATGACGCTGGTGGTGCTGGGCGGCCTGGCGGCGCTACCGAAGGAACCCGAGGAGGCAGCCCGCATCGACGGTGCCACCGAATGGCAGGTGCTGCGCGACGTCACCATTCCCGCGCTGCTGCCGGTGCTGGCGGTGGTCGCCATCCTCAAGACCGTCTTCGCGCTGAAGATGTTCGACCAGGTCGTGACGCTGACCGGCGGCGGGCCGGGCACCTCCACGGTGACGCTCGCCTACCTGGTCTATTCCATCGCCTTCCGCTGGTACGACATGGGCTACGCCTCGGCCGTCGCGTGGATCCTGACGGCGCTGCTGGTGTTCCTGGCCGTCTGGTACATGAAGCTCATCCTGCGCAAGCCGGGCCAGACATGAGCGACCGCGCGGCCGCGGCACGCCGGCGCAGGCTGGTATGGAAGGGGTTGGAGGCCGCCATCCTGCTGGGGATGCTGTTCCTCATCCTGTTCCCGATCCTCTGGATGGCGCTGACCGCCTTCAAGCGGCCGGTGGACCTGTTCGACCTGACCATCCTGTTCACGCCGACGCTCGACAACTTCCGCACCATCTTCGGTGCTCCATGGAACATCGGCCGCACGCTGCTGAACAGCACCATTGTGGCGGGGCTGACGGTGCTCATCTCCGTCCCGGCCTCCACCCTCGCCGCCTATGCCTTCAGCCGGTTCGAGATGCCATTCAAGGGCGCGCTGTTCTTCACCATCCTCGCCACGCAGTTCATCCCGGCCGTGGTCGTCGTGCTGCCCTTCTACCTGCTGTTCCGCGACCTGGGGCTGCTGGACACACATCTGGCGCTGGTGGTGGTGAACCTGGCGATCGTGACGCCGTTCGCCACCTGGATGCTGAAGGGCTTCCTCGACGCCGTGCCCACCGAGAGCGAAGAGGCAGCCCTGGTGGACGGTGCCACGCGGCTGCGCGTGATCCTCGACGTCGTCGTGCCGATGATCTGGCCGGGCGTGGTGGTGACGGCCGTGTTCTGCTTCATCCTGACCTGGAACGAGTTCCTCTTTGCGCTGATCCTGACGCGCGACGACGCTGTGACGCTCCCGGTCGGCATCACGCGGTTCCGCACGGAGCGTGGCGACCTGTGGGAGCTGATCGCGGCGGCCGGCATCCTGATCTCCATCCCGATGTTCCTGCTCGCCTCTGTCATCCAGCGCCACTTCGTGCGCGGCATGACGGGCGGCGCGGTGAAGTGAGGCGATCTTGGCCGAGGTGATCCTGCGGAACGTCACCAAGCGATGGGGCGGCTTCGTCGCCGTGCGCGACCAGTCCCTGTCTATCCGTGACGGCGAGTTCATGGTCCTGCTCGGCCCGTCCGGCTGCGGCAAGACCACGACGATGCGCATGGTCGCGGGGCTGGAGGAGCCGACGGCGGGCGACATCCTGATCGGCGGCAACCGCGTGAACGACTTGCCGCCGCGCGAGCGCGACGTGGCGATGGTGTTCCAGTCCTATGGCCTCTATCCGCACATGACAGTGGCGGAGAACATCGGCTATCCGCTGAAGCTCCGCGGCATCCGTGGTGCGGAGCGGGAGCGGCAGGTGCGCGCGGCCGCCGACAAGGTCGAGCTGGGCGAGCTGCTGCACCGCAAGCCGCGGGAGCTTTCGGGCGGCCAGCGGCAGCGCGTGGCGCTGGCCCGCGCCATCGTGCGGCGCCCGACGGTGTTCCTGATGGACGAGCCGCTCTCGAACCTTGACGCCAAGCTGCGTGTCTCCACCCGCGCCGAGATCAAGCACCTGCAGTTCGAGCTAGGCGTCACCACCATCTACGTCACGCATGATCAGATCGAGGCCATGACGCTGGCGCACCGCGTCGCGGTGATGAGCCAGGGCGAGATCCGCCAGCTCGACACGCCGGAGGCGATCTACGACCGACCGGCGGACCTCTTCGTGGCCGGCTTCATCGGCTCGCCGCCGATGAACCTGGTCACCGGGCAGCATTCCAACGGCGTCTTCATCGCGGCCGGCGGACTCCGCGCGGAGACCGGTGTCGCCCGGCACGCCGGCAGCGCTGTGCTGGGCATCCGCCCGGAGGACGTCACGGTCGCGCCGCCCGATGCCGCCGACCTGGTCGCGCAGGTCTACGCCGTGGAACTCACGGGAGAGGCGGTGCTGGTCACGGTGATCGCCGGCGGATCGCGCCTGATCGCCAAGGCGGACCGTGCCTGGCGCGCCGAGATGGGGGCGACCATCGGCGTGAAGCTCGATTCCCGCCGCTTGCACCTCTTCGACGCCGAGACCACGAAGCGGCTCAACCCGGAATGAACGCCATGCTCAGCCAGCGCCTGATCCGCTATGCGGACCTGATCCCGTGCCGCAACGCCTTCGTCGACAGCCGGTCGCCTGGCTCCGACGCGAAGGAGAACTTCACCCTGATCGGGCCGGGCGTGTCGGAGAACCCCAACCAGCACGTCCATATCGCGGAGCCGCACGGCTTCAACATCGGCGGCGCGCGCCAGCCGCCGCGCTGCCTGAACAGCCAGCACAGCCACGAGACCGCTGAGGTCTTCGTCGTGCACAAGGGACGCTGGCGCATGATCTTCGGCGTCAATGCCGACGAAGGGGAGGCGGTGATGGAGGAGGGGGACGTGATCTCCATCCCCATCCACATGTTCCGGGGCTTCGAGAACATCGGCGACGAGACCGGCTTTCTCTTCGCCGTTCTCGGCGGCGACGATCCCGGCAAGGTGACCTGGTCGCCGCGCGTCTTCGAACTGGCGCGGCACTATGGTCTCGTGCTGCTCGAGGGCGGGCGGCTCATCGACACGACCCAGGGCGAGTCGGTCCCCGTTGGCGCGCGGCTGCAGCAGCCGCCCGACGCCGCGGAGATGGCGCAGCTGGCGACGCCGCCGGCCGAGAAGCTGGCGGGGTGCGTGCTGAAGCCGGGGCAGTTCGCCTCGAATCCCGCGTCACCGCTGGCGCGGCCGGGCGTGGAGGAAGCGGCGATCATCACGCCGACCGCGACCGGCGACTTCTTCGCGCCCGGGCCGATCAGCGGCTGGTGGCCGCACGGCTTCAATCTGCGCTGCCTGCGGCTGGAATCCGGTGCCGCCGTGCCCGCGCATGTGCGCGACGAGCCGGAGGTGATCTTCGTCCATCGCGGCGTGCTCCAGGTGACGACACCCGATGGCGAGGTGGTCATGGGGCCCGGAGACACCTTCACGACGCCGAAGGGCATGCCCCGTGGCTTCCGTGCGAGCTCCTCGAACGACGTCGCAGCCTATGTCGTGCGCGGTGGCGATGCGCCGGCCGCGCCGCGCTTCGTCTGAGGTCGCGCGCCATGGCCCGCATCCTCACCACCCACGTCGGCTCTCTGCCGCGCAGCCAGATTGTCGCCGACCTGCTATTCGCGCGAGAGCGGGAGGAGCCGATCGCCCCCGCTGCCTACGAGGCTGCCATGGAGCAGGCGACGGCGGAGGTGCTTCGCCGGCAGAAGGCGATCGGCATCGACATCCCGTCGGATGGCGAGACCTCCAAGATCTCCTACGCGACCTACATCAAGGACCGCCTGACCGGTTTCTCGGGCGACAGCCCGCGCCGCGTGCCCGCCGACCTGATGGACTATCCGGCCTATGCCGAGAAGATCGGCCGCTCCGGCGGCACGCCGACCTACCGGCGTCCGCGATGTACCGGGCCGATTGCGGTGAAGAGCATGGAGCCGCTGGCCCGCGACATCGCCGTGATGCGCGACGCCATGGAGGCGGCGGGCTACGCACAGGGCTTCATGAACAGCGCCTCGCCCGGCGTGATCGCGCTGTTCCAGCCCTCCGACATCCATCCCGATCTCGACAGCTACATGGCCGACCTCGCGGAGGGGATGCGCCACGAATACGAGGCGATCGTCGCCGCCGGGCTGACGCTCCAGATCGACGCGCCCGATCTCGGGCTCGGCCGGCACATGCTCTACCCGGATCTCCCGGAGGACGACTTCGTCAGGCGTGCCGGACGCCATGTCGACGTGCTCAACCACGCGCTGCGCAACATAGATCCCGCCTGCGTCCGGCTCCACATCTGCTGGGGCAACTACGAGGGGCCGCACACCCGCGACATCGCGCTGGCGCGCGTGCTGCCGGAACTGCTGCGCCTGCGGATCGGCGGCCTGCTGTTCGAGGCGTCCAATCCCCGCCATGCGCATGAGTGGACGGTCTGGCAGGACACGAAGCTGCCGCCCGGCTGGGTGCTGATCCCGGGATGCCTGGACAGCACGACGAACTTCGTGGAGCACCCGGAACTGGTGGCGCAGCGCATCGCGACCTTCGCCCGCATGGTCGGGCCGGAGCGCGTGATCGCCGGCACGGATTGCGGCTTCGGCACCTTCGCCGGCTACGGCGCCGTGCATGGCGACATCGCCTGGGCGAAGCTGGAATCCCTCGTTGCCGGCGCGGCGATCGCCTCCGCGCGGCTCTGAGGGGCCAGCCGCTGCGGAAGCCGAGTCGGGACGCGGCTCAGCCGCGCATCCAGCCGAGCCAGTCCCACCAGGTGGCGGCGAGCAGCAGGATCACGCCGTAGCCGACCAGCGTGATCACCACGCCGGACCGGGTGAAGTCGCGGCCGGCGAAGGTGCCGGTGCCGTAGGCCACCAGGTTCTGCGGCGCGTTCACCACCAGCATGAAGCCGAAGGAGACGGCGAACTGCAGGATCATGGTCACGCCGAGCACGTTCACCGCGACGCCGGCCTTCGAGACCTCCTGCAGCACGGAGATGACGATCGGGATGAACGCCGCCGCCAGCGCCGTGGCGGAAGCGAAGCCGAGATGGACGAGGATCAGGAAGGCCGACATCACTGCCACGATGACGAAGGGTGTGGCCGACTTCAGCGCGAACCAGTCCACGATCAGGTTGGCCAGCCATGGCGCGCCGCGCGTCGTCACCAGCGCCGTGCCGAGCGCGACGCCGACGCCGAACAGCAGCAGCGTGCCCCAGGGCACCGAGGCCTGCGCCTGCTTCCAGCTCATCACGCCGAGGCCCGGCAGCAGGAGCAGGGCGATCGCGATGATCGTGCTGCTGGCCGTGTCGAGGCCGTGCAGCCGGCCTTCCGTGGCCCAGGTCAGCAGCAGCCCCGCCCCCACGATCAGCGTCCGCCATTCGGGCCCGGTCATCGGGCCGAGGCGGCCCAGGTCGGCGCGGATCGCTGCGGTGCCGCCCTCGATGCTGTCCACTTCCGGCTTGTGGAAGCGCCACAGGATGAAGCCGACGGCCGGTGCCATGATCAGCCAGAAGGGCAGGGCGGCGACCAGCCAGTCGAACCAGGTGACCGAGGCGCCGAGAAGCCGCTGCGTGAAGCCGAGCATGGTGGCGTTCTGGGCGGCCGCGGTCAGCACACCGACGTTCATGACGGAGCAGACCTGCGCCGAGCCGATCATCAGCAGCGCTGCCAGCCGTGACTCGCGCGGGATGCCGAAGGCGGCGATGATGCCGAGAACGATCGGGACCACGGCGGACACGCGCGCGGTGGCGGAGGGCACGAGGAAGGCCAGCAGGATGCCGACCACGATGGTGCCCGCGAAGACGGCGCGCGTGCCCGAGCCGACGCGCGAGAGCGTGGCCAGCGCGATGCGTCGGTCCAGCCCCGTGGCGGTGACCGCCGCGGCGAAGACCAGCGCCGCGCCCACCAGGACGACGGCGTTGTTCGCGAACCCCGCGATGGCCCAGTCGCGCGCCCGCGCGAAGCCGACCCGCTGCGCCGCGTTCTGCAGGTCGGGCGCGGTGCCGAGCAGAAGGATGATCGCCGCGGCGATCAGCACCGCGCTCACGGTGCTGTCCACCGCTTCGCTGACCCACAGGATCACCGCGAAGATCAGGATCCCGATCGCCCGCTGCCCGGCGACGGGGAGGCCCTCGAAGGGCGGAAGGGCCGAGAAGGCCAGCATTGCTGCGACGGCCAGGACCAGGCCGAGCAGCTTGCCGCTCCATGCCCCAGACGGCTTGGCTTCCCGGCTGGCCGTGGTGGTCGCCATCGCATGCTCCCCCTGAGCGCAGGCGGGCAGACTAGGTGGACGCGATGCCGCGCACCTTGCGCCGCATCAAGTCCCGCCGGCGGCAGCGCCGGCGGGCCCGGGACCTATTCGGCGAGCGACATGCCCAGCGCCGGCTTCGCGTCGGGCGGAAGCGGGCTCTGATAGGGCCTGCCGCCCGTGCGGGCGGCATGATCGGCCTTGGCGGCGGCGATCAGCTGGGGGTTGCGGATCGCGTCCACCGCCGTGCCCGCCATCACCTTCGCCACATGCACCATGCCGGTATGGGCCGCCGGGGCCTTGCCCTGCGCCACGACCTGCCAGGAATGGCCGGGCGTGCCGATGGCATAGGTCGCGCCCCGGGCCTGCACCGTCGGCACCTTCCAGGAGACGTCGCCGACATCGGTGGAGCCGACCATGCCAGCGCCCTTTGCGCCCAGCGGTACGATCAGGTCGCAGAGCGACTTGCCCTGCTCCGGTGTGACGCCCTGGCGACGATAGGCCGAGAGAATGTCCTCCTCGCGAAGGGTCTTCTGGATCGCCGCGGCGTAGGCGCGGTCCTCCTCGGTGAACTGCGGCGGCCCCAGGCGCTCGAAGTTGCCGTGCATCGCCTGCTCCAGCGGCGTGTTGCCCAGCAGGTTGGAGACGGCGGAGATGACCTGCGTCTCCACCGTCGTCTCCGTCATCAGCGCGGCGCCGTCGGCGATCTTGCGCACGCGTGCGACGAGGCCTGTGAGCTCCTCCAGGTTCCGCGCGCGGATGAGGTAGCGGACCTTGGTGCGGGACTGCACCACGTTCGGCGCGATGCCGCCGGCGTCCAGGTAGGCGTAGTGGATGCGGGCGTCGGATGGCATGTGCTCCCGCATGTAGTTCACACCGACATTCATCAGCTCGATCGCGTCCAGTGCGGAGCGGCCGAGATGCGGGCCGGACGCCGCATGCGCTGCGCGGCCGGTGAAGCTGAAGTCGATGCGCGTGTTCGCCAGGCTCGACGGCTCGTTGACGCCGGAGAAGCAGGCCGGGTGCCAGGAAATGGCGATGTCCACGTCGTCGAAGGCGCCGTCGCGCACCATGAAGCCCTTGGCAGCGCCCCCTTCCTCCGCCGGGCAGCCGTAGTAGCGCACGCGCCCCGGCAGGTTGTTCGCCTTGAGCCAGTCCTTCACGGCTGCCGCTGCAAGGAGGCTCGCCGCGCCCAGTACGTTGTGGCCGCAGCCATGCCCCGCGGTCTCGCCCGGCACCGGCTTCGGCTCGGCGATGCCGGCTTCCTGGCTCAGGCCGGGCAGCGCATCGTACTCGCCGAGAATGGCGATGACCGGCCCGCCCTCGCCGGCCTCGCCCATCACCGCCGTCGGAATCCCGGCCACCTCGCGCGTGATCCGGAAGCCCTCGGCCTCCAGCATGGCAGTGTGCTCCGCGACCGAGCGGTGCTCGTTGTAGCAGAGCTCCGGCATGCCCCAGACGCGGTCGCTGAGCCCCGCATAGGCCTCGCGCCGGTCATCCACCAGCCGCCAGATTTGCTCGTCGTTGCGCATCGAGATGCTCCCGCGTGCCTGTTCAGTCCAGTGCCGATTCGACCAACCGCGATGCCTCGCGCAGCGCCGCGACGTAGCGGTTCCGGCCGCGCAGCATCTGGGTCCTGGCGAAGCCCAGCATCTGCCCGTGATGCCGCGCAAGCTCCGTCGCCACCGCCAGGCAGGGCAGGGGCGGTGCCGTGTAGGCGGGATCATGCGTGAAGCGCGGCCCGGTGGTGAAATTCACGGGCACCAGGATGCGCGCCAGGCGCTTCAGCACGGCATTCGCGCGCGCCGCGGGCACCTTCCCCGAGGAAGCGTCCGCCTGCAGTCGTTGCACCGCGACGCGGAATGCCTCGGTCGCCTCGACCGCCGGCGTCAGGTCCGCATGGTCGCCGGCCGCCTGCGCATAGCGTGCGACCGTGGCCGCGAACTCCTCGGCGGTGGCCGTGAAGTCGAAGGGCAGGACCTCCGGCTGTGTCACGCGCAGCACCGACAACAGGTAGATGCGGATGTCGCGCAGCAGATTGTCGCGGTCGGCAATCTCGATCGTGTCGTTCTCGGTATGCCAGGCGATGTTCCCGCCGCAGCCCGAGACCTCGTAGTAGCCCTTCTCCGCCAGCAGCGCCGCCGGCATGGTGGAGCTCAGCATGTAGAAGCTGGTGATGCCGATGTTCGAGAAGCTGTAGTCGCCGGCCTGCTTCGGCCGCTTCGTGCCGAACGGCGCATCCGGCACGACATCCTTGATCACGCGTTCGACCAGCGCGCGCGTTTCCGACATTGTCGTCGTGTCGTGGAAGCTGCTGGCCCAGCGGCAGCCCGGGCTGTCGCAGTTCACCTGCGCCACGCAGTGCTCGTCCAGTTCGATCGCGAACGCATCGGCATACCAGGTGCTGCCGGCGTAGCGCCCGGTGGAATGGCCTGGCCACCAGCAGATCCGCACGCCGCGCCGCAGCCCCGCCCGCTCGGCCCACAGGATCCGCGCGATCTCCAGCAGGGTCGCGTTGCCGGTGGCATTGTCGCCCACGCCGACATCCCAGGAATCGTAGTGGCCGTGCAGCAGCACGAAATCGCCGGTGCCGTCCGTGCCGGGGATGTCCACGACGGGTACGATTTGCGGGAACAGGCCCTCCAGCAGCTCGCTCCGGATCGTTGCGGTGCCGCCCGCCGCGGCCACGGCGCGCAGCGCCTCGCCCGAGGCCTTGTTCACAGTCGCCATGGGGATCTTCGGCTTGCGCGGCAGGTCGTCGAGGTCGGGCGTGCCCCAGATGGTCGTGCAGGTGCCCCAGTGGACGTCCACGCCGGGATTGGCCGCGATCACGCCGAGCCCGCCCCACTCCTCTACCAGGGAAGCGATCGCCGGGTTGCCGAACCCCTCCGTCAGCAGGATGCGGCCCGCCACCTTCGCCCGCGCATCCGCCTCGTCCCGCACGGCGCCGCCGAACAGCTCCGCGATGTCGCGCGAGTAGGAGCGCAGCGCCTTCGGATTGGCCGGCAGATGGACCAGTGGCGCCGTGCGGCCTTCCGGGACTGGCAGCGAGGAAGTCGGAGGCTTGGCGCGGTGCGTGACGCCGCCCGCCTCCACCGAGGCCGAGAGCGGCACGGCGAGGTAGATCTCCGGCTCGTGGAGCGTGACCGGCACGCCCAGCGCGCGCAGCCGGTCGGCGATCATGCCGCCGGCACGGTTCACGTCCTCCGGCATCCAGCGCGGGGTGCGGGAGAAGGCTTCCACGAGCTCCCAGGGCGCATCCAGCGAGACCTGGTTCAGCAGCCGATCCTCGAACGCCGTCATCGCCCTGTTCCTGCCCTGCGCATCGCTTCCGGCAGCTCAGGCTGGCACCGGCGCGCACGGCAGGGAAGCCGGCGCGCGGGCGTTTTCGTGGGCGGCACCTCTGGTCAGTGCCATCCCGGCTGGCGCATGCTGCGACGGCACGGCGCGGCGCGAGGTGCCGCCCCATCGGGCTGCGGGCCCGGATGCATGGCGTCGAGGAGCCTGGACGAGATGAGCGCACGCTGGCGGATCGGCTTCGACATCGGCGGCACCTTTACCGACTTCATCCTGGCCGATGCCGAGGCCGGCTCCATCCGGCTGCACAAGTGCCTGACGACGCCGGCCGATCCTTCCATCGGCGCTCTGGAGGGGCTGGCCGCGGTGACCGCCGCAGCGGGCATCGCCCTGTCCGATGTCGGCGAGATCATCCACGGCACCACGCTGGTGACCAACGCGATCATCGAGCGCAAGGGCGCGCGGCTCGGCCTGCTGGCGACCGAGGGCTTCCGCGACCTGCTGGAGATGGGCACCGAGCAGCGCTACGACATCTACGACCTGTTCCTGCAGTATCCCGAGCCGCTCGTGCCGCGGCGCCATCGCCTCGGCGTGCCGGAGCGGATGGATCGCGACGGGCGCGTGGTGACGCCGCTGGACGAGGCCGCAGTAGCGGCGGCAGCGCGCCGCCTGGCGGCGGAGGGCGTGCAGGCCGTCGCCGTCTGCTTCCTGCACAGCTACGCCAACCCGGCGCATGAGCGCCGTGCCGCCGAGATCGTGCAGCGCGAGGCACCGGGCCTCGCCGTTTCGATCTCCTCCGACGTGGTGGCGGAGCTTTGGGAGTACCAGCGCACTGTCACGACCTGCGCCAACGCCTATGTGCAGCCGTTGATGGACCGCTACGTGACGCGGCTCGAACGCGAATTGTGGGCGCGTGGCTTCCGTGGCGCGTTGCGGCTGATGCATTCCGCTGGCGGCCTCGTCTCCCCCGCGGCGGCGCGGGCCTTCCCGATCCGGCTGCTGGAATCCGGGCCGGCCGGCGGCGGCCTCGCGACCGCGCTGTTCGGCACGCGGGCGGGGCACCGGGACGTCATCTCCTTCGACATGGGCGGCACAACCGCCAAGGCCTGCCTGATCGAGGACGGGCGCACCGACATCGCCGCGATGATGGAGGCGGCGCGGGTGCACCGCTTCAAGAAGGGCTCCGGCCTGCCCATCAAGGCGCCGGTCATCGACATGATCGAGATCGGCGCGGGCGGCGGGTCCATCGCGCGCATCGACGAGGTCGGCCTGCTGCGCGTCGGCCCACACTCCGCCGGCGCCGACCCGGGGCCGGCCTGCTATGGGCGCGGCGGGACGGAACCAACCGTCACGGACGCCAACCTGGCGCTCGGCTGGTACGACCCGGGCTTCTTCCTCGGCGGCCGCATGGCGCTGGACGTCGCGGCGGCGGAGCGCGCGCTGGGGACCCTCGGCGCCCGGCTGGGATTGTCGCAGGTGGAGACCGCCTGGGGCATCGCGAAGGTCGTCACCGAGAGCATGGCCGCCGCCGCGCGCGTGCACCTGGTGGAGAAGGGCAAGGACCCGCGGCGCTATGCCATGGTGGGCTTCGGCGGCGCCGGCCCGGCCTATGCCGCGATGGTCGCCCGGGCGCTCGGCGTGCGGGAGGTGATCGTGCCGCCCGCATCCGGCGCAGCCTCGGCGCTCGGCTTCCTGGTCGCGCCGCTGTCCTTCGAGCAGGTGCGCTCCATGCCCGTCGTCTTCGCTCCGGGCTTCGATGCGGCGGCGGTCAACCGCGTGCTGGCGGACCTCGAGGCCGAGGGGCGCCGGCTGCTGGCGGAGGCCGGCGTGCCGGAGGCCGAGATACGCGTGGAACGCGCCGCCGACATGCGGTTGGTCGGCCAGGTGCACGAGATCGCCGTGCCGCTGCCCGCAGGCCCGCTGGACGAGGCACGCCTCCCTGAGATCGCCGACGCCTTCGCCCGTTCCTATACCGCGCGCTACACGGCGGTGTTCCAGGGCGCGCGGCTCGAGGCCATCTCCTTCCGCGTGCGCGTCGTCGGCCGGGAGCCGACGCTGGCCTTGCAGCAGGCGGGCGCGGACGCAGAGGGGCGCCCGAAGCGGAAGGGCAGCCGCCGCGCCTGGTTCGACGGCGCCTGGCACGAGGCTTCCGTCTGGGACCGTTACGCCCTGCAGGAAGGCGACCGCATCAAGGGCCCTGCCATCGTCGAGGAACGCGAGGCCACCACCATCGTGCCGCCGGGCGACGTGCTGCAGGTGGATGCCGGCGGCAACCTGCGCATCGCCGTCGCGTCCGCGCCGATCCCCGATGCCGTCGTCACTCGCGACATGCCGCTGGACGAGGCGATGGCACGGATCGAGGCCGACCCGATCGCGCTGGAGATCATGTGGTCGCGCCTGGTGACGGTGGTGGAGGAGATGTGGCTCACGGTCTGCCGCACCGCCTTCAGCCTGATCATCAGCGAGGCGCAGGACTTCGCCTGCGAATTGCTGGACCCGGAAGGCGAGACGCTGGCCCACAGCCCGCGCGCGATGCCGGTGTTCAACCTGACCGTGCAGCGCGCCGCCCGCGCCCTGCTGAAGCGCTTCCCGCCGGAGACGCTGAAGCCCGGCGACGTGCTGATGACCAACGACCCTTGGCTTTGCGCCGGGCACCTGCACGACCTCGCCATCGCGACGCCGGTCTTCAAGGACGGGCGCATGGTCGCGCTGATGACCTGCGTCGGGCATGTCTCCGACATTGGCGGCACCAAGGACCACCTCCGCGCACGCGAGGTGTACGAGGAGGGATTGCAGATCCCGCCGATGAAGCTGGTGCGCGCCGGGGTGCCGAACGAGGACCTGTTCACGCTGATCGAGGAGAACGTCCGCAACCCCTGGCAAGTGCTGGGCGACATCCACTCCATGGTCGCCGCCAACGCGCTGGGGGCGGAGAGGCTGCTGGCCTTCATGGACGAGTACGGCATGCACGACCTGAAGGCGCTTGCCGCCGTCGTGCAGAACCGCGCAGAGGCGGCGATGCGCGACGCGATTCGCGCCATCCCGGATGGCGTCTACACCTCCACCATCAGCAACAACCCGCTGGGCGAGGTGCTGACCTATCCCCTGAAGGTCACGGTGGACGGCGACTCGATCGAGCTGGACTTCGAGGGAACGCCCGCACAGCTGCCGCGCGGCGGGTTGAACTGCACGCTGAACTACACCGAGGCGCATGCGACCTATCCGCTGAAATGCATGCTGTCGCCCAACGTGCGCGGCAATGCGGGCTGCTACCGGCCCTTCAAGGTGAAGGCGCCGGAAGGGTCCATGCTGAACTGCACCAAGCCGGCGTCGGTGTATCTGCGTACGCGAACGGGCTGGTACATCGCGCCCAACATCTTCCGCGCCCTGTCCCAGGCGGCGCCGCAGCTCGTCCAGTCGATGACGGGACTGCCGGTCTCCATCTCGATGTACGGCCATGATGCGGAGAAGCGTCTCTACTCCGACCACCTCTTCATGGGGGGCGGGCAGGGCGCCTCAGCGCAGGGCGACGGGAAGTCCGCGCTGCTCTGGCCCACCTCCGCCGCGAACACCTCGATCGAGCTGCTGGAGCAGCGTGTGCCCGTGCTGGTGGTGGAGAAGGGCTACGTGCCGGACAGCGGCGGTCCCGGACGGCATCGCGGCGGCCTCGGTCAGGTGGTGCGCGTCCGCAAGCTCGCTGAGGACGGGCTGCCGACGCTGACCTCGCTCTACCCGGAGGGAGTGCGCGTCCGTACGCCGGGCCTGTTCGGCGGCCAGCCCGGCGGCGTCGCCTGGGGCGGCGTGCGCCAGCCCGATGGCGCCATCGTGAAGGACACCGGTACCGGCGATCTCGTCACGCTCACGCGTACCGAGGAGATCGCGGAGGTCCAGCTCTGCGGCGGCGCCGGCTATGGCGATCCGCGCGAACGCAGCTTGGCTGCCATCGCGGCGGACCTGGCGGATGGCTACGTCACACCCGACGGCGCGGTGCGCGACTATGGCGTGGTGCTGCGGTCGGATGGCACGCTCGACGAGGAGGCGAGCCGCCGGCAACGCTCGGCGGCCTGAGAGGGACGGAGGGGAGATGACGATGACGGGCTTCACCATAGGCCGCCGTGGCGCGATCGCGGCAGGGTTCGGCGCGGCCGCGTTGGCCGGCGCTGGCCCGGCGCGGGGCTTCGAACGTGACGGCAGCCGCAAGATCCTGGTCTTCGCCGGCGGGCAGCCGGTTCCCGTGCTCGACCCGCATTCGCGCTACGACTGGTCCACGCGGATGATCCAGCAGTCGGTGTACGACGCGCTGGCGAAATACGTGGACGACCCGCCGCAGATCGTCCCCTGGCTGGCCGAGCGCTGGGAGGCCAACGCCGACCAGACGGTCTGGACCTTCCACCTGGTCGGCAACGCGAAGTTCCACAACGGCGATCCTGTGGATGCCGAGGCGGTACGCTATTCCTTCGAGCGCGGGCTGCGCATGAACAAGGGCGTCGCCTGGATGCTGAAGGACGTGCTGCCGCCGGAGAACATCGCGGCGGTGGATGCGCGCACCGTGCGCTTCACCCTGACGCGCCCGATGCCGAGCTTCCTCACCTTCATCCCGCTCTGGTTCATCGTGAACCCGAGGCAGGTGCAGGCGAACGTCGCCGGTAACGACTTCGGCGAGGCCTGGCTGACCGCCAACACGGCCGGCTCCGGTCCCTTCCGCATGCGCCGTTTCGAACCGCAGTCGGTCATCCACATGGATGCCGTGGCGGACTACTGGAAGGGCTGGCCGCAGGGCGAGCAGCGGCGCCTGTCCGGCGTCATCTTCCGCATCGTGCGCGAGCCGGCAGCGCGCCGCGCCCTGCTGCAGCGCGGCGAGGCCGACATCATCACCGAGATCCCGGCCGACGACTTCGAACAGCTGAAGTCCGCACGCGGCATCCGGCCGGAGGACCATCGCGGCCTGACCACCTTCGCCATCACCATGAACACGACGAAGGGGCCGACGGCGGACATCAACGTGCGCAAGGCCATTGCGCACGCCTTCGACTACGACGCGCTGATCCAGATCCACAACGGCGCCGCAAGCTTGATGACAAGCCCCTTCCCGGAGGCCATCCCTGGCCACGTCCAGGTGCCCGGCATCCCGCGCCGCAACCTCGACCGCGCGCGGCAGTTCCTGGCGCAGAGCCGCTTCCCGAACGGCGGGTTCGAACTGGAATACGTGCATGTGCAGGGGCTCGAGGATCCGCGCCGCATCGGCCTGGCGCTGCTGAATGCGCTGCAGCCGCTCAACATCCGCGTGAACATCGTGGCGCAGCCCTGGCCGACGATGGTCGCGCGCGGCAGCCGGGCGGAGACGGCGCCGGACATGGTCAGCGTGTACGTCACGCCGGTCTCCACCGACCCCGACGTGATCGCCGGCAAGTATCACACCCGTGCCCACGGGAACTTCTGGGGAATGCACCACCTGACGGATCAGCAGATCAGCCAGTGGGTGGACGCGGCGCGCGTGGAGACGGACGAGGCGAAGCGCAACGCGCTCTACGCCGACATCCAGCGCCGCGTGGTGGAACTGCAGCCGGAGATCTTCGGCATGCTGGCCAACCGGCGCTGGCTGATGCGGGACTATGTCCGCGGCTTCCAATACTGCCCGCTGCGCCTGACCGGCGAGGTGGACCTGCATCCGCTGTGGATCGACGCGGCCTGACGTGCTGCGCTTCGTACTGCAGCGGGTGGCGCTGACGGGGCTGATGCTCTTCGGCCTCGTCTGCATCACCTTCGCCGTCTCCAACGTCGCACCGTCCGATCCCGCGGCGCTCGCCGCGGGGCCGGACGCGACGCGGGACATGGTGGAGACGATCCGGCGGGAGTACGGCCTCGACCGGCCGCTGCCGGAGCAATTCGTCCGCTACGTCACCGGCCTGCTGCAGGGCGACCTCGGGCGGTCCATCGTGACCACGCGGCCCGTCGTGCAGGACCTGGCGCGCTACTTCCCGGCCACGCTGGAACTCGTGCTGCTGTCCATGACCTTCGGCGTGCTGATCGGCGTGCCAGCGGGCATGCTCTCCGCAGTGCTGAAGAACCGCGCGCCGGACCATGCGACGCGCTTCATCGCCGTCTCGCTGGTCGCGCTGCCGGCCTTCTGGTTCGGCATCCTGCTGCAACTGCTTTTCTCCGTCCATCTCGAATGGCTTCCGACCTCCGGTCGGCTGGACGTGGCGACGCCTCCGCCGCCGCCCGTCACCGGCATGCTGCTGCTGGACAGCGCGCTCGCCGGCCAGTGGGGGACGCTGGGCGGTGCTCTCTCCCATGCGGTGCTGCCGGCCCTGGTGCTGTCCTTTCCCTGCCTCGCTTCCATCCTGCGGGTGAACCGCGCCGAGATGATCGAGGTGCTGTCCTCCGACTACATCGTCGCCGCGCGCGCGCACGGCGTCTCCCGCCTGCGAATCATCTGCGTGCATGCATTGCGCAACGCCATGCTGCCGACGCTGGCGATCATCGGGCTGCGCTGGGGCTGGATGCTCGGCTCCACGGTCCTGGTGGAGACGGTGTTCGACTGGCCGGGCATCGGGCTCTACGCCGTCTCCTCCGCCATCGCGGGTGACTTCAAGCCGGTGATGGGTGTGACGCTGCTGATCGGCCTCAACTTCATGATCGCCAACCTGGTCGTGGACCTGCTGTACGGCGTGCTGGACCCGCGCCTGAGGACGGCGCAGTGAGCGTCGCTCTCGCCCGCCCGTCCTTCTCGGAACGCCACGCGGCGACGTTGCGCCAGCTGCGCTTCTACGTCTGGAGCTTCGGGCGCAGCCCGTCCTCCATGCTCGGGCTCGCCATCGTCTCCGTCTTCCTGCTGCTCGCGGCCTTCGGGCCCTGGATCGTGCCCTATCCGCTGGACGGGGCCGGCGCGATGAACCTGGGCAACCGCCTGAAGCCGCCGTCCGCCGCGCATTGGTTCGGCACGGACGAGATGGGCAACGACCTGTTCTCCCGCGTCGTGCTGGCGACCCGTACCTCGCTCTGGGTCGGACTGACCATCGTCGGCGTCGCGACGCTGGTGGGCGTGCCGCTGGGCATCGCGGCGGGCTATTTCGGCGGCGTGGTCCGCACCGTGATCATGCGGGTGACGGATGTCTTCCTCTCCGTCCCGGGCATCGTGCTGGCACTGGCGATCGTCGCGGCGCTCGGCCCCGGCATCCTGAACGGCATCGTCGCGCTGTCCATCGTCTGGTGGCCCGGCTATGTGCGCCTGGTCGAGGCGAAGGCGCTGGCGCTGCGCAACGAGCCCTTCGTGGAAGCCGCGCGCTCCGTCGGCGCGGGCCATGCACGCATCCTGGCGCTGCACATCCTGCCCAACTGCACCTCGCCGATCATCGTCAAGGCGTCGATGGACATGGGGCTTGCGATCCTGGCCGCGGCCTCGCTCGGCTTCATCGGCCTCGGCGCCAAGCCGCCGGCGCCGGAATGGGGCGCGATGATCTCGGTGGCGCGCACCTACATGCCGAACTGGTGGTGGTATGCCGTGTTCCCCGGCTTCGCCATCTACCTGACCGTCCTGGGTTTCAATCTGTTCGGCGACGGGCTGCGCGACATCCTGGACCCCAAGAGCAGCCGCGGGTGACCCCGCTGCTGGACATCCGCGGCTACCGCCTGGCCTTCGACGGCTTCGAGGGGCGGGCCGAGGTGCTGGACGGCATCGACCTGGCCGTGCAGCCCGGCGAGACGGTCGGCATCGTCGGCGAGACGGGCTGCGGCAAGTCGGTGCTGGCGCGCTCGATTGCCCGCCTGGTGGAGATGCCGCCCGGCCGCGTCCTCGGCGGGTCCATCGCCTTCGAAGGGCAGGATGTCTTCGCCATGGATGGCCGCGCGCTCGCACGGCTGCGCGGACACGGCGTCGCGATGATCTTCCAGGATCCGATGACCTACCTGAACCCGGTCTTCTCGATCGGGTCGCAGATGGTGGACGTGATCCGCGCGCATGACCGCGCGGAGGGCCGGTCGATGCGCGCGCGGCCGGCTGCCCGCACCCGCGCCGCCGAGCTACTCGCGGCTGTCCGGCTGCCGGAGCCGGACCGCCTGCTCGACCGCTACCCGCATGAGCTGTCGGGCGGCATGCGCCAGCGCGTGCTGATCGCCATGGCGCTGTCCGGCGAGCCGCGGATGCTGGTGGCGGACGAGCCGACCACCGCCCTCGACGTCACCATCCAGGCCCAGGTACTGCGCCTGATTGCGGAACTTGTCGCGACGCGCGGCCTGACCCTGCTGTTGATCAGCCACGACCTCGGCGTGATCGGCGCCCTGTGCCGCCGCGTCGTGGTGATGTACGCCGGCACGGTGGTGGAGGATGCGGACGCGGGGCTGCTGTTCGACCGTCCTCGGCATCCCTATACGCGCGGCCTGCTGGCGGCGGTGCCCGACCTTGCGCGGCCGGACCACCGTGTGGCGGGCATCCCGGGCCACATACCGAACCTGCTCGCCCCACCCGGCGGCTGTCGCTTCCACCCACGCTGCCCCTTAGCGATCCCGCGCTGCGCCGCCGAGAAGCCGGGACTGCGCGACGTGGATGGCCGCAGGGTCGCCTGCCACCGCGCGGAGGAGGCGGCGTGACCGCGCCGCTGCTGGAGGTGACCGGCCTCGCCAAGACCTATCCGCTGAAGGGCGGGCGCGCCGTGCGCGCGGTGGATGGCATCGACCTCGCGCTGACGCCGGGCGAATCGCTCGGCCTCGTCGGCGAGTCCGGATGCGGCAAGTCCACGGTCGCGCGGCTGCTGCTGCGCCTGATCGAGCCGACATCCGGCGTCATCCGCTTCGCCGGCACCAACATTGCGACGCTGTCTGACGCCGCGCTGCGGCCGTTCCGCCGCGACGCGCAGATCATCTTCCAGAACCCGCATGCGGCGCTGAACCCGCGCCGCACCGTCTTCGCCTCGGTCGCGGAGCCGCTGGTGGTGCAGCGCATCGCGAGCGGAACCGAACTGCAGGGCCGTGTCGCAAGGCTGCTGCAGCAGGTCGGCCTGCCGGAGACCTTCCTCTGGCGCTATCCGCACGAGCTGTCCGGCGGGCAGAAGCAGCGCGTCTGCATCGCGCGTGCGCTGGCGCTTGAACCCAAGCTGGTGGTGCTGGACGAGCCGACCAGCGCGCTCGACGTCTCGGTGCAGGCGCAGATCCTGGACTTCCTCCAGGACCTCCGCACGCGCTTCGGCCTGACCTATCTTTTCATCAGCCACAACCTCGCCGTCGTGCGGCAGGTCTGCGACCGCGTCGCCGTCATGTATCTCGGCCGCATCGTCGAGGAGGGGCCGGCCGAGCAGGTCTTCGCCGCGCCGCGCCACCCCTACACCCGGGCGCTCGTCGCCTCCGTCCTGCCGCCGCGGCCCGGTGCGCTGCCGGACGCGCCGCTGGCCGGCGACGTGCCGAACGCCGCGGAGATCCCGCCGGGCTGCCGCTTCGCGCCGCGCTGTCCGCTGCGCATGGAGCGCTGCACGCGCGATGACCCGGCGCTGGAGGGCAACGCGCATCGCGTCGCCTGCTGGGCCGCATAGGCGCCGCTACCCGCTGATCTTGCGGACGTCCTCGCGCCGTTGAAGCCACCAGGCGTAGCTCCGCGGGAGCAGCTCGTGCGGCTTGTCCAGGCCGAGTGCGGCGGCGGCATGAACCGGCCAGTTCGGGTTCCACATCAGCTCCCGCGCCAGGGCCACCAGGTCGCAGCGCCCCTCGCGCAGATAGTCCTCCGCCTGCTCCGCTTCGGTGATGAGGCCGACGGCCATGGTCTGGATCCCGGCCTCGTGCTTGATCCGCTCAGCAAAGGGTACGTGGTATCCGGGGACGCGGGGAACGAGGTGCAGCGTCAGCGGCCCCTCGATCCCGCCGGAAGAGCAGTCCAGCATGTCCACCCCACGCGCCTTCAGCTCGCGCGCCAGGACGATGGTGTCGTCCAGCGACCAGCCGCCCTGCGCTCCATCCACGCAGGACGCGCGGAAGAACAGCGGCAACTCCGCCGGCCAGGCGGCCCGCACCGCCTCCACCAGTTCCAGCCCGAAGCGCATGCGGCCCTGGATGTCGCCGCCGTACCCATCCGCCCGCCTGTTGGTGATGGGGGAGAGGAACTGCTGGATGATGTAGCCATGGGCGCCGTGGATCTCGAGGATACCGAAGCCGGCGTCCAGCGAGCGCTTTGCCGCCTCGACATGCAGGGCCACCACGCGGCGGATGTCCGCCGCATCCATTTCCTTCGGCATCATCGCCCCCTCCTTGAAGGGGATCGGGCTGGGCGCGATGCCGGCCCAGGGCGGCCGGCCGGCGGCGGCGTCTGCTTCGCCAAGGGGCGCGAAGCCGTCCCAGGGCGCGCGCGTGGCGACCTTGCGGCCGGCATGGCCCAGCTGCATCGCCGCGATGGCGCCCTGCCCGCGGATGAAGTCGGTCACGCGCCGCCAGGCGCGCGCCTGCGCGTCGGTGTAGATGCCCGGGCAGTCATAGGTCTTGCGCGAGGTCTCGGAGACCGAGGTCTCCTCGCAGAACACCACCGCCGCGCCGCCCATCGCGAACTTGCCGAGATGCACCAGGTGCCAGTCGGTCGGTTCGCCGTTCACGGCGGCGTATTGCGACATGGGCGAGACGACGATGCGGTTCTTCAGCGTCACGCCGCGGATCGCCAGCGGGGTGAACAGCATCGGCAGGCTGCCCGCCTCGCTGAGCGGCGCTGCGGCGGCGGGGCGGTCGTCGGGCATGGGGGAACTCCTGCGGCGGGTCCTTCGCGGCAGGGCATAGTCCGTCCGTGCCGCGCGCGGCAACCGCCCGTCAGGCCGCGCTGCCCGACGCAGGCGACGGCCTGCGCCGCCGCGCCGGCCGTGCAGCGCCACCAACCCGCAGCCAAGGGCGGCGTTCCAGATGCGGCCCGGCTGCGCATCGGGCAGGATCGGGGCACCCGGGGCCACGCCCCGCCGCTTCGCGGAGACGCCACGCTGCACGCAACCGTTGAGATCGCTGCTCGCATCGATAGCCGCCTCGAACGGCTGGGGCTATCCGCCGAAGAGGCCGACCGGCTGGCCGGGCTGCCACAGGGCAGCGTCGCCGCGCTGGCTCGGGGCGAGGGCCCCTTGCCCCGTGGCGCGGCCCTGCGCCGCCTGGCGGTCGCGCTCGATGTGGGGGAGGAGTTCCTGCTCGGCCTCGAGCCCGGCGACCTGATCCCTGCCGACATGCTGCAGGATCCGCAGGGCGAATTGGGCCTGCCGGCGCCGGACGAGGAGGCACTGCTGCGCCAGTATCGCCGGCTCGACGTGCCGACGCGCGCCGCCGTGCTGCTGCTGGTCACCCGCGCCGCCGGGCCCGAGCCGGAGCCCGACAGGCCACCGCACGCCGCGCGCCGCTCGGCTGGCCGCTCGGGCAGGGCGGCGCTAGCATTGCCGCAGCGCGGGGAGGGCACGGGATGAGACTTCCGCTGGCGGGCGGCATCGACTGCGACGTCCACATCGCGCCGCCTTCCATGCGCGCCCTGCTGCCGCATCTCGATGCCTATTGGCGCGAGCAGATGGTGAATCGCGGGCTGGACCGCGTCGATTTCACGCTCGCGAGCGCTCGCCCCCGCCTGCCCATCGCGGCGCGGCCGGACAGCCGGGGGAATGGCGGCGAACTCGACACGCTGCGCGCCCGGCTGCTGGACCCGCTGCAACTCCGGACCGCGATCTGCCACGCGCTGCACGGCGCGATCGCGCTGCACACCGAGGACATGGCCGCCGCGCTGTGCCGGGCGGTGAACGACTGGGTCGCCGCCGAATGGCTGGACCGGGAGCCGCGGCTGCGCGGCTCCATCCTGCTGCCGCTGCAGAACGTGGAACTCGCCGTGGCGGAGATCGAGCGCCGTGCCGCGGACCAGCGCTTCGTGCAGGTGCTTGCGCTGGCCATGGTGGACCAGCCGCTCGGCCGGCGGCACTACTGGCCGGTCTGGGCCGCGGCGGAGCGGCACGGCCTGCCGCTGGCCATCCATGCCGGCAGCCTGTTTCGCCACGCGCCCTCGGCAACGGGTTGGCCATCCTTCCATGTGGAGGACCACGTGCTGCAGGCGCAGGCCTTCGACGCGCAACTGGCCAGCCTCATCGCGGAGGGCGCGTTCCAGAAATTCGCCGCCCTGAAGGTGGTGCTGCTGGAGAGCGGGCTGACCTGGCTGCCCACCTTCATCTGGCGGATGAACAAGATCTGGCGTGGGCTGCGGGCGGAGGTGCCCTGGGTCAAGCAGCCGCCTGGCGACATCATCCGCGACCGCGTTCGTGTCACGCTGCAGCCGGTGGATGCGCCGGACGACCCGCAGGTGCTGGCGCGGACCCTGGATCACATCGGCGCCGAGCGCATGCTGCTGTTCTCCTCGGACTGGCCGCACTGGCACGACGACCGGCCCGACCCGATCCCGGACGGCGTGCCGGACGCGCTGGCGCGCCGGATGCTGCTGGACAATCCCGCCGAGACCTATCCGCGCCTGTCGCTGCCCGCGGCTCGCGCCACGGAGGCAGCGCGATGAGCACGAACACGCTGGAGCGCAGCGCGGTGGCCGCGAAGCCGAAGCTCTCTCTCGTCGATTGCGACATCCATCCGAACCTGAAGTCGGAGGCGGAGCTGTTCCCCTTCATGGAACGGCGCTGGGTGGAGCACGCGCAGCAGTTCGGCCCGAACAACCACCAGGGCCTGGCCTACACGCTGCAGCATCCGCGCTTCCAGCCGGCCGTCTCGCGGGCGGATGCCTGGCCGCCGGGGGGCGGGCCGCCGGGCTCGGACCTCGACTTCCTGCGCTCCCACCACCTGGACGCGCATGGCATCGCGCATGGCCTGCTGATGCTGTTGCGCCCGACCGGGTGCGACGAGCGCAACCTGGACTTCGCCGCCGCGCTCTGCGCCGCGGCGAATGACTGGCAGCGCGAATGCTGGGTGAAGCCGGAACCGCGGCTGCATGGCGGCATCATGATCCCGCAGGAGGATCCGGCCGCCGCGGTGAAGGAGATCGAGCGCTGTGCCCGCACCGGCGGCTTTGCGCAGGTGAACTTCCCGCCGCGCGCGCTGGAGCCGCCGGGACGGCGCCGCTACTGGTCGATCTACGAGGCCGCGGTGCATCACGGCTTCCCGGTGGGCCTGCATGTCGGCGGCGTGCCCGGCCACCCCACCACCGGCGCCGGCATGCCGACCTACTACCTGCAAGAGCACCACTCCAACATGCCGGGGATGCAGGCGGTGGTGTCCAGCTTCGTCTTCGAAGGCGTGTTCGAACGCCTGCCGGAGCTGCGCATCGTGCTGATCGAGGGCGGCTTCGCCTGGTCGCCGGCGCTGTGCTGGCGGATGGACCGCGCCTGGCGACTAATGCGCGCGGAGGTTCCGCAGGTGCCCCGGCCGCCATCCGAATACGTGCGCGACCACGTCTACTACACCACCCAGCCGATCGAGGAGCCCGACGATCCCGCGCATCTCGGCGAGATCATCGACTGGATCGGGCACGAGCGGATCATGTTCTCCACCGACTACCCGCACTGGGATTTCGACGATCCGCGCTATGCCTTCCGCACGAAGCTGACCGAGGCGCAGCGCGCCGCGATCTTCGGTGGCAACGCCCGCGCCCTCTACCGCCTGCCATGAGCCGCCACATCGTCGCCACGGTGGACGAGATTGCGCCCGGCAGCTCGAAGCTCGTCACCGTGAAGGGGCGCGAGATCGCGGTGTTCAACGTGAAGGGCGAGTTCTTCGCGCTGTTCAACCGCTGCCCGCATGAGGGCGCGCCGCTCTGCAAGGGGCAGGTCGTCAGCCTGGTGGAATCCGACGAGCCCGGCACCTACCGCATGTCGCGCCAGGGCGAGCTGCTGCGCTGCCCCTGGCATGGCTGGGAGTTCGACATCCGCACGGGCCAGTCGTACTGCGACCCGGCGAATACCTGGGTGCGGAAATTCGCCGTGGCGGTGGAACCGGGCGAGCGCCTGGCCAAGGGCCCCTATGTCGCGGAGACCTTTCCGGTCTCCGTCGAGCAGGACTACCTCGTCATCGAGATGTAGCGGCGTGCCTATGCCGGCGGGCGCGCCCCATAGGTGCGAGCGATCTCGGCCAGCCGGTCGTGCAAGCTGCGCAGGTCGGCCGCGAAGCGTTCCGGCGTGGACGGGCGCGGGATCATGCCGAAATCGGCCAGGCGCTGCCGGATCGCCGGCTCCTGGATGATCTCCTGGATCAGCCCGGAGATCCGGCTGCGCAGCGCGTCGGGCATGCCCTTCCAGCCGCAGAAGCCGGGGAATCCCTCCACCTCCAGGCCGGGGAAGCCGGCCTGCGCCACGGTCGGCGTTTCGGGCGCGGCGGGCGAGCGCACGGCATTGGTCACCGCCAGCACGCGCAGCTTCCCCTCCCGCACGAAGGGCAGCAGGTTGGTGGTTAGGGGCATCACCGCCATGTCCACGCGGCCCTCCGCGGTATCGGTCGTGGCTGCGGTCGTCGTGCGGTAGTTGACGAAGCTCATGTCGAGCCCGCTGCGGCGCAGTTCCGCGTTGGTCAGCAGATAGGTCGCGCCCGGCGCGGAACACCAGGTATGCCGACCGGGATTGGCGCGCACGCGCTCGAACAGTTCGGCCATGGTGGTGGCCGGGAAGCGGCTGTTCACTGCATAGGCCAGGAAGTCCGTGGCGATCGGCGCGATCGGCACCAGGTCCGTCCAGGTGTCGTAGGTCAGGTTCTGCATGACCAGCGGCGTCGTCGTGATCGCGCCCGCATGGGTCAGGAACAGCGCGCTGCCGGGTGGCGCCTGCACGAAGGCCTGGATGGCGATGACGCCCTCCGCCCCCGGCCGCGCCTCCACCGGGAAGGGGCGACCGAGCCGGGCCGCCAGCGCGTCGGCGACCAGCCGGCCCATCACGTCGGTGGAGCCCCCGGGCGTGCCGGCGGAGATGACGCGGACGGGGCCTTCCGGCCAGTTCGCCTGCGCCGACGCGCCGCCCGCCAGCAATAGGCCGGGCAGGGCGAGCGCGGCGCGGCGGCCGATGCCGGCGCGGCTGCCGGTCTCTTGGTCGGTCATGGTGGTTTCCTCCTGCCGCAACGGAACCGCAGGACGCCGCGGCGCGCAACAGGCTTCCTGCCGCCCGGCGCTTGACACCGCCAGTCCCCCTCCGCAGCTTCCGCGCAACGTCTTGCGCCGTGTTCGGCCGCCGAGGAGGTTCGTCCACAGATGCTGCGCCAGGAGCAGAACGAGCTGCTGACCCGGACCGGCCCCGGCACGCCGATGGGGCAGCTGTTCCGCAGCTACTGGATCCCCGCCCTGCTGGCCGAGGAACTTCCGGAGGACGACTGCCCGCCGGTCCGCGTGAAGCTGCTCGGCGAACGCCTGCTCGCAGTGCGCGACAGCGCCGGGCGGCTCGGGCTGATCGACGAGTTCTGCGCCCATCGCGGCGTCTCGCTATGGTTCGGCCGCGTGGAGGAAGGCGGCATCCGCTGCCCCTATCACGGCTGGAAATACGATGTGACGGGCCAATGCACCGAGGTGCCGTCCGAGCCGGACGAGAACGGCTTCTGCCGGAAGATCAGGCTGGCGTCCTATCCGCTCATCCGGCGTGGCGACATCCTCTGGACCTACATGGGCCCGAAGGAGACGACGCCGCCCGAGCCGGAATGGGAATTCGCGCTTGTTCCGCCGGAGCAGACCTTCACCTCCAAGCGCCTGCAGGAATGCAACTGGCTGCAGGCGATGGAGGGCGGGATCGACAGTTCCCACGTCTCCTGGCTGCACCGCGGGGCGCTGTCCTCCGACCCGCTGTTCAGGGGCGCGAAGGGCAACCAGTACAACCTGAAGGATGCGAAGCCCGTCTTCGAGGTGGTGGAGGCGCCGGGCGGCCTGTTCATCGGTGCCCGGCGCAACGCGGAGGAGGGCCGCTACTACTGGCGCATCACGCCCTGGGTGATGCCGTCCTTCACCATGGTGCCGCCGCGCGGCGACCACCCCGTGCACGGCCATTTCTGGATTCCCATCGACGACGAGAATTGCTGGGCCTGGAGCTTCGACTACCACCCCGTCCGCGCGCTGACCGCCGAGGAGCGCCAGGCCATGAAGGACGGCCACGGCATCCATGTGCGCTACGTGCCCGGCACCTATCGGCCGCTGGCCAACAAGGACAACGACTACCTGATCGACCGCGCGGCACAGAAGCGCGGCGAGACCTATTCCGGCGTTGCGGGCATCGCCATGCAGGATGCCTCCCTGCAGGAAAGCATGGGCCCCATCGTGGACCGCCGGAAGGAGAACCTGGTCTCCACCGACAACGGCATCATCATGGCCCGCCACCGGCTGATGCGCGCGGCGAAGGTGCTGGCTGAGAAGGGGGTGCTGCCGCCAGGCCGCGATCCCGCGCATCAGCGCGTGCGCTCCGCCGCCGTGATCCTGCCGCCAGACCAGGCCTTCGGCGAGGCCGCGAAGGAGGATCTCAGCGTCCGTCCCGGCCTGCACCACAGCACCGTCTGACCACGATGCCCTCCGAGAGCGCGCGCGCCAGCACGGCCGCCGAGGCGCGGTTCCGCGTCCAGGCGCCGAACTCCGTGCCGCGCAGCGTGGTGGTGGTGGCGCTCGATGGCCCGGGTGCGGACGCCGCCGCCGATCTCGCGGCACGCGCGTGGCGCGGCGCGGCCTTCTGGCATGCGCGCGACTTCGCGCCTGCGCAAGCGAGCCGTCTGGAAGGCTTCCTGGCCGATCTCGCGGGCTGCACGCAGCGTCTGGTGGAGGTGGTGGAGGCCGCCGACCTGGTCGTGCTGCTGACCGGGCCCGCCGGCACCGAGGGGGCGGCTCTGCCGGCGATTGCTGAAGCCGCGGCCGCGCGGCGCGTCACGGTGATCGGCGTGGTGGTCGCCAGCGAGCCAGGCGCTTCCGCCCTGTCACGGAGCCTTGCCGCGCTGCGGCCGCATGTCGCCATGCTCGTCCGCGCGCAGGATCCCGACTACGCGGCGGCGATGCTGGAGGCATTGCGCGCCTGATGCGCCGCACCGTGGTGATCATCGGGGCAGGCCAGGCCGGCGGCCGCATGGCGGAGGCGCTGCGCCAGCGCGGCAGCGATGCGCGCATCCTGCTCGTCGGGGACGAGCCCGAGCCGCCCTATGAGCGCCCGCCCCTGTCGAAGGAGGTGCTGGCGGACGCTTCGGCGGAGGTCGCGGCCCGTCTTGGAGGCGGAGAGCCGCATTGGCGTTCGCTCGACGTCGAGCTCATGACGGGGCTGCGTGCCACCGGGCTGGACCGCGCGGCGCGGCGCGTCGTGCTGAGCGACGGGGGCGCGCTGGGCTACGACACGCTGGTGCTCGCCACCGGTTCGCGGGCGCGGCAGTTGGCACTGCCGGGCACCACCGTGCCGGTGCTCGCCTTGCGGAGCCTTGCCGATGCGCGCGCCCTGCGCGGGCATCTCGGCCCCGGTCGCACCGTTCTGCTGCTCGGCGGCGGCGTGATCGGGCTCGAAGTGGCGGCAAGCGCGACCGCGCGCGGGGCATCCGCGGTGGTGGTCGAGGCCGCGCCGCGCCTCATGTCGCGTTGCGCCTCACCCTTCTTCGCCGACCGGCTACTGGCCATGCATCGTGCGCGGGGCGTCGCCGTGCATCTCGGCGCGCGGCTGGCGCGTGTGGAGGGCCGTGTCGCGACGCTGTCGGACGGCACCCGGGTGGAAGCGGATCTCGTGCTGGTCGGCATCGGCGCCGTGGCGAATGACGAGGTCGCAGCCGCGTCCGGGCTTCCCACCCGGGATGGCATCCTGGTCGATGGGCATGGCCGCACGGCCGACCCGAGCGTGCTGGCGGTGGGCGAGGTTGCCCGGCATCCCCTGGCGCGCTTCGGCATCGCCGACATCCGCCAGGAGAGCTGGCGTCACGCCGATTCGCACCCGCGCGCGGTCGCGGCGGCCCTGCTGGGCGCGACGGCCGCCGCCTATGACGAGGTCCCTGGCTTCTGGTCCGACCAGCATGGCGAGCGCTTCCTGGTGGAAGGCCTGCCAGGGCGCGGCCAGCACGAGGTGCTGCGCGACGCGGACGGCCCGAGGCCCGTCGCCTTCCATCTGGACGCGGAGGGCGCGGTGGTCGGTGCCGCGACGCTCGGCGATACGCGCGCCATGGCGGTGGCGCGCCGGCTGATCGCCGCCCGCGCCCGGCCCGATCCGGCCCGGCTTGCGGATGCCGGGGCAGACCTGCGCGCGCTGCTGCGCTAGATGCGGGTGGCACGAAGGGAGGGCGCAGGCATGACGCAGCGCAGACCGTACCGTCCGACACGGCGCGCCCTGTTCGCGGTGGGTGGCGGCGCGCTGCTGGCGCGGCCAGCCCTTGCCCAGACGGGCGCTTGGCCGAACCGCACGGTACGCGTCATCGCACCTTTCGTGCCGGGCGGCAGTGCGGACACGCTCGGCCGGCTGGTGGCGCAGGAACTGACGACCACGCTCGGCCAGTCCTTCGTGGTGGAGAACCGTGCCGGCGCCGGCGGCGTGGTGGGCAGCCAGCAGGTCGCGCGCGCCGCGCCGGACGGCTACACCTTCGTCATCTCCGGCATCGCCAGCCATGTGGTCGCACCGGTGGTCAACCCGAACGCAGGCTTCGACCCGCTGCGCGACTTCACCCATGTCGCCTTCCTCGGCGGGCCGCCCACCATCCTGGTCGTGGGCGCTCAGCTGCCGGTGCACAACCTCGCTGAGTTCATCGCCCTGGTCCGCGCGGGACGACCGATGAGCTACGGCTCGCCCGGCGCCGGCACGCATGGCCATCTGTTCGGCGTGGCCTTCGCACGCGCCAGCGGCCTGCCCTTGGAACACGTGCCGTATCGCGGTGCAGGCGGCGCCGTCGCCGACCTGATCGCCGGCAACCTGCCTGCCGCCTCCATCACGCTGGCATCGTCGCTGGCCGGGATCCGCGCCGGCCAGTTGCGGGCGCTGGCGGTCACCACGCCGCGACGCACCGCGGTGGTGCCCGATGTGCCGACCTTCGCCGAGCAGGGGTTCCCCGACCTGGTCGGCATCACCTGGTTCGGCCTCTCCGGCCCTGCCGGCCTGCCCGAGCCCATCGTCACCACGCTGAACCGGGAAGTCGTGCGCATCATGGCCGGCCCGCGCATGCGCGAGCGCCTGGCAGCCGACTCCTTCGAGTCCGGCGACTACTCCGCGCCGGCCTTCACGCGCTTCGTCGAGAGCGAGATCGCGCGCTGGGCGCCGGTTGCGCGCGCCGCCGGACTTTCCGCCGAATAGGACCGATCCATGACGCTGCTGGCGCTCTGCGCGACCGACCACGTGCCTGAAGGCGAAGCCCGCCGGATCGAGGCCGGGGGCTTCGACTACGCCGTCTACAACCTGGGCGGCGTGTTCTTCGTGACGCAGAACCTCTGCACGCATGGGCCGGGAAATCTGGGCGAAGGCTTCGTGGAGGGCGACGAGATCGAGTGCGACTTCCACCAGGGCCGCTTCGACATCCGCACCGGCCAGCCGACAGCGCCCCCCTGCACGGAGCCGCTGACCGTGTGGGACGTGACGGTGCGGGACGGACAGGTCTGCATCGATCCCGCCGCGGGCCGGAAGACGTCGTGACCGGCCTGCCCGCCCTGGCGATCGCGCTGGGCGATCCTGCCGGCATCGGGCCGGAGATCGCGCTGAAGACCGCGCTGTCGGAGGAGGTGAGGCGCTTCTGCCGCCCCGTGCTGGTGGGCGATCGGCAGGCGGTCGCACTTGCGGCCGGCAGTTTCGCGCCGGATGTCGCGCTGCGCCCCGTGATGTCGCCACGCGACGCCGCGCCGGTGCCTGGCTGCGTGGACCTGCTGGAGGTTCCGGCCTTCGCGCCGGGCGAACTCGTGCCCGGCAGCGTCACCCCCGGGAATGGTCGCGCCGCGCTGGCCGCCTGCGCCGCCGCCATCCGCGCGGCGCAGGCGGGGGAAGCGCATGCGGTGCTCGCGGCGCCGATGAACCAGACCGCGATCGCTGCCGCGGGCATCGCCTTCGACGGCTATCCCGGCTTCGTCGCGCAGCAGACCGGCCTGCCCCCCGAGGACGTCTTCCTGATGCTGTGCTTCGACAGGACGCGCATCGTGCATGTCACGCTGCACGTCTCCGTCGCCCAGGCGTTGCGGCTGCTGACCCGCCAACGCATCGCGCGCGCGATCACCTCGACCGACGTCGCGCTGCGCCGGCTGGGGATTGCGCATCCGCGTATCGCCGTCGGCGGCCTCAACCCGCATGCGGGGGAGGGCGGGCTGTTCGGCGAGGAGGACCTCACGGTCACGACCCCCGCCATCGACGATGCGCGGGCCGCGGGCGTGCAGGTGGACGGTCCCTTCGGCGCGGACACCATGTTCCACAAGGCGGGCTACGACGCCTTCGTCGTCATGCTGCACGACCAGGGACACATCGCCGCGAAGATGGTGGCGGCGCATCGCACGGCGGGCCTCTCCATCGGCAGCCCGATCCTGTTCTCCTCGGTCGCGCACGGTTCGGGCCACGACATCGTCGGCCAGGGGAAGGCGGATCCGACGGCGATGATCGAGGCGGCGCGGCGACTCTGCGGGGCGGAGACGGGACTGCTGCGCTAGACTTGGTGGCTACGCGCCCGGCGCCACGCCGTCGCGCAGCGTCGCCAGCCAGGACAGGACCTCCGTGCTGGGCAGCACGTCGGCGAACTGGCGGTCCATGTCGAACAGCGCGACGGCGTGGCTCAGCGGAATGCGGTCGAACACCGCTTCCTGCGGCACGATGGCGCGCAGGTTGTAGGACGCGGCGTCGAACACCGTGGCCTGCACGCAGTTGCTGGTGGCGCCGCCGGTGACGATCACCGTGTCCACGCCGCGGTCCAGCAGATAGCCAAGCAGGGGCGTGCCGTGGAACGCCGAGGGCTTCTTCTTGACCAGGACGATGTCGCGCGCGTGGGGCGTAAGCTCCGGCGCGAGTTCCGCGCCGGGGGTGCCGGTCAGGCACCAATGCTGGCTCTGCAGGAGGTCGCGCTTGCGGGCATAGATGCCGATGTCGCGTCCATCCGGATCCAGCTCGAAGCGCGTGAAGAAGCACGGCACGGCAGCGGCCTGTGCAGCGCGCGTCAGGCGCACGATCTCGGCCAGCGCCGCGCGCCCGATGGCGCCGCAGGATGACGGCCAGGCGGCATCCTCGCCCTCGGCGCCGACCATGTAGCGCTGCGCGTCGATCACCAGCACGGCCGGACGCCGACCGAATCCCATGCGACGTCCGAATCGCCCCTTCGCCAGCACGGCGTGATCGGCCTCGGTGAGGAAGGCGTCCCATGGACGTTCGGTCACGACCTGTCCTTTCGTTGACCCCGCGGCCTCGCATTGCCTAGCCTCGCGGCCCGGACGTCAAGGGCGGGAGGCACGCGATGACGACGCGACGTGGCATGCTGGGTGCGGCGGCCCTGGTGCTGGCGCGGCCCGCCCTGGCGCAGGGCACCGGCGACTGGCCGAACCGCCAGATCCGCCTGATCTCACCCTTCCCGCCCGGCGGTGCGGCCGACCTCACGGCCCGCATCATGGCGGAGGAACTCACCACCGCGCTGCGGCAGACCGTCTTCGTCGAGAACCGCACCGGCGTCGGCGGCGCGGTCGGGACGGAGGCTGCGGCGCGCAGCACGCCGGACGGCTACACCTTCGTCCTCGCCTCCACAGGCCCGTTCGCCATCAATCCCGGCCTGTTCCGCCTGAACATCGACCCGTCGCGCGACCTGGCGCCGGTGGCGATGGTGGCGATCGTGCCCTCGATCTTCGTGGTGAACCCGGCCGTGCCGGCGCAGAACATGGCGGAGCTGATCGCGCTGGCGCGGCAGCGCCCGGGCCAGCTCTCCTATGCCTCCGGCGGCAACGGCACGGCGCAGCACCTGTTCGGGGAGCTGCTGAAGCAGATGGCGAATCTCGACATCCAGCACGTGCCCTATCGCGGCGGCGGCCCGGCGATGACGGACACCATCGCGGGCCGCGTGCAGATCCTGTGCGACACGCTGCCGCTGGCGCTGCCGCATATCCGCGAAGGCCGCGTGCGCGCCGTCGCCGTCACCACGGCGCAGCGTCATCCCGCGGTGCCGGAGGTGCCGACGGTCGCGGAATCCGGCGTGCCCGGCTACGAGGCGGTGGGCTGGTACGGCATCGCCGCGCCGGCCGGCGTGCCGGCGCCAATCGTCGAGCGCGTGAACGCCGTGGTGAACGAGCTGATCCAGCGCCCGGCGCTCGCCGCGCGGCTTTCCGGCCAGGGCGCCGATCCGCTGGCGATGACGCCGGCCGAGTTCGGCGCGCGGATCGAGCGCGACCGCGCGCGCTGGACGCAGGTGATCCGCGACGCGCAGATCCGGCCGGACTGAGCTCGCCTACTCGTTCAGCCCCTTGCCGGGGTAGGGGTGGGTCGCGATCCAGTGCCGGGCGATCTCCGCGCGGCGCGCGAACCACACCTTGCCCTTGGCCTGCATGTGGTCCAGCAGGCGGATCAGCCCCAATGCGCGCGCCGGCTGGCCGGTGATGCGCGGATGCAGGCCGATCGACATCATGGTCGGCCGGTCCGCGGCGCCTTCCTCCCACAGCAGGTCGAAATGGTCGCGGCAGAAGGCGAACCACTGGTCGCTGTTGGCGACGCCCGCGAAGTATTTCGAGTCGTTCACCGTCTGCGTGTAGGGCACCACCAGGTGCGGCTGGCCCTCCACCGTGGTCCAGAACGGCAACTCGTCGCCGTAGTAGTCGCTGTCGTAGAGAAAGCCGCCATGCTCGACGACCAGGCGGCGCGTGTTCACGCTCGGGCCGTAGCGGCAGTACCAGCCATCCGGCCGGCGGCCGAGCGTGCGCTTCAGGGACTGCACGGCGCGCGCGATATGCTCGCGCTCCTCCGCCTCGTCCAGTTCGAAATGCTTCACCCAGCGCCACCCATGCGAGCAGACGTCGTGGCCGGATTCGCGGACCGCCTCGGCCATCTCCGGGTTGCGCTCCAGCGCCAGCGCGCAGGCGAAGATCGTCATCGGCAGGCCGCGCTGCTCGAAGATGCGCAGCACGCGCCAGGCGCCGACGCGGCTGCCGAACTCGAACAGGCTCTCCGCCGCCAGGTCGCGGCCGCGCGGGATCTGGTTGCGGCCATGCGCCTCGCTCAGGTTGGTCTCGCTGAACCCCTCGCCATCCTGCACCGAGGGCTCGGAACCTTCCTCGTAGTTGAGCACGAAGTTGACGGCGACATGCGCGCCGCCCGGCCAGCACGGATCGGGCGGGTTCGCCCCGTAGCCGATGAAATCGCGCGGCACCTCCCACGCCATCGCCGTCTCCTCCGCAGATTGACCCCTTAGGGCGGTGCCCATAGCTTTCCCCGCCGGCCGCCCTTCATGCAAGGCGCGGCCGCGGGAGGACAGGACGGCATGGCGGACCGCGCGGGTCTTCGGCGGCGCGACTTCGACCCCGCTGCGCGCGGCGCACTGGACGGGCTGCGGGTGGTGGACCTCTCCCGCCTCGTCGCCGGCAACATGCTGACCAAGGTACTCGCCGATCACGGGGCGGAGGTGGTGAAGGTGGAGCCTCCCGCCGGCGACAGCCTGCGCGCCTGGAAGGTGAAGGGCGTCGAGACCAGCTGGAAGACCTGGTGCCGCAACAAGCGCAGCATCTGCCTCGACCTGCGCGCCGCAGCGGGCGTGGAGGTGGTGCGGCGGCTGGCGGCCGACGCCGCGCTGTTCGTGGAAAGCTTCCGCCCCGGCGTGCTCGAGGAGATGGGCCTTTCGCCGGATGCGCTGCTCGCGGCCAATCCGCGCCTCGTCATTGTGCGCGTCTCCGGCTGGGGGCAGACCGGGCCGTTCAGCCACAAGCCTGGCTTCGGCACGCTGGTGGAAGGCTATGCCGGTTTCGCCGCGCTGAACGGCTTCGCCGACCGCGAGCCGGTGCTGCCGCCGATGTTCATGGCGGATGCCTATGCCGGCCTGTACGGCGCCTCCGCCGCGATGATCGCGCTGCGCCATGCGGAGACAACCGGGCAGGGGCAGGTGGTGGACCTCTCGCTGTTCGAGCCGCTCTTCGCCGTGCTGGAGCCGCAGATGGCGAACTGGCGCCTGACGCGCCAGGTCAAGCCGCGCACCGGCAGCCGCAGCACGAACACCGCGCCGCGCAACGCCTATCGCACGAAGGATGGCGGCTGGGTGGGCCTGTCCACCTCCACCCAGGCGGTGTTCGTCCGGCTGATGCGCAGCATCGGCCGGCCCGAACTGGCGGAGGATCCGCGCTTCCGCACCAACCCGGACCGGCTGCAGCACATCGAGGAGATCGATGGCGTGGTGCGCGACGCGATCGCGCGCATGACGCTGGACGAGGCGTTGGCGCAGTTCGACCGCGACGGCGTGACCATCGGCCCGATCATGGATGTGCGCGGCCTGGACGGCGACGCCTATGTCGCCGGACGGGAGGCGCTGATCGAGGTGCCGGACGCGGAGATGCCCGGCGGCGTGCTGCCCATGCATGGCGAGGTGCCGCGTCTCTCCGCCACGCCCGGCATCCTGCGCAACCCGGCGCCGAGGCTGGGCGAGCACAATGCCGAGATCCTGCGGCCGCTGCTCGGCGCGGAGACCTTCGCGCGGTTGCAGCAGGCCGGGGTGATACTGGGTGGGGACGCGGCGTGATGCGTGTCTGGCGGTCCATGCTCTACGTGCCGGCCAACGTGCCGCGCTTCGTCGCGAAGGCGCCGACGGCCGGCGCGGATGCCGTGGTGCTGGATGTCGAGGATTCGGTGCCGCACGACCGCAAGGCGGAGGCCCGCGCCGCGCTGGCCGACGCCGTGCCGATGGCACGCTCCGGCGGCGCGGCTGTGCTGGTGCGCGTCAACCGCCCGCTGCGGCTTGCCGTGCCCGATATCGAGGCGGCGGTTGCCGCGGGCGCGGATGGCATCCTGCTGACCAAGGCGATGGGTCCGGACCACGTCGCGCTCGCGGCCGAGATCCTGGCGGAGGCGCCGCGCCCCATGCGCATCGTGCCGATGGTGGAGACTGCCGCCGCGGTGCCGAAGCTGTCGGAGATCGCACGCGCCTCGCCCTTGGTCGCGGGCCTGCTCATCGGGGCGGAGGACCTGGCGCTCGAGTGCAACGCCGCCTCCGACGACGAGCTGATCGTGCTGGCCAAGCGGCAGATGGTGCTGGCGGCCTATGCGGCCGGTGTCGCGCCCTTCGGCACGCTCGGGACCGTCGCCGACTACCGCGACGCCGAGAAAGTGCGCGCCCTGGTCGCGCGCTCCCGGCGCTCTGGCTTCCTCGGCGCCACCTGCATCCACCCCGCGCTGGTGCCGATCCTGAACGAGGGCTTCTCGCCGACCGCGGAGGAGGTGGATCTGGCGCGCCGCCAGCTCGCGGCGGCGGCGGAGGCAGCGCGGGAAGGGCGCGGCAGCTTCACCGTGGATGGCCGCATGGTGGACGAGCCGATCCTGATCCGCGCTCGGCGCATCCTGGCCCAGTCCGGCGGGGCTTGAGCCGCGGCGCGGTCTCAGCCCACCACGCCCTTCGCCCGCAGCGCCGCGAGCTCCGCCTCATCCAGGCCGAGCTCGTCGCGCAGCACCACTTCGCCATGCTGGCCGAGCACCGGCGGTGGCTGCAGTGGTGCCTGCTGCGCGCCGGGGAACTTGATCGGGCGGCCGAGCAGGCGCAGCAGGCCGGCGGTGGGATGCTCGACCTCCTCCACCATGCCGCGCGCGGCGGCGTGCGGGTGGTTCAGGGCGCCGGTCACGCCCAGCACCGGCGCGTGCGGCACGTCGTGCGCGGCAAGTCGCTCCTCCCATTCGGCCACGCTGCGCGTCGCGGTGATGGCGGCGATGCGCGGCTCGATCTCGGCACGGTGTTCGCGACGCAGCGCCATCGTCGCGTAGCGCGGATCGGCGCCCATCTCGGGACAGCCGAGCGCGGCGCAGAGCTTCGGCCAGAAGCGGTCGGCAAGGCAGGCAATGATGATCGTGCCGTCGCGTGCGGGAAATCCATCATAGGGCACGACGGACGGGTGCCGTGAACCCATCGGCGTCGGATCCCGACCGTTCAGCATCGCCAGCTGCGCCAGGTAGCCGAGCATCGACATGGTGCCGTCGTAGAGGCTGATGTCGATCACCCGGCCCCGTCCCGTGGCGTTGCGCTCGTGCAGCGCCGCCAGGATCGCGATGGCCCCGAAGATGCCGCCGGACATGTCGCCGACCGGCAGGCCGAGCTTCACCGGCGGCGCGCCCTCCGTGCCGTTCACGCTCAGCACGCCGGTCAGCGCCTGGGTGACGATGTCGAAGGACGGCTTGTCGCGCAGTGGGCCGGTCTGGCCGAAGCCGCTGATCGCGCAGTAGATCAGCCGCGGATTGGCTTCCATCAGGCCGGCCGCGCCGAGGCCGAGGCGTTCCATCACGCCGGGACGGAAGTTCTCCACCAGCACGTCGGCGCGTGCCGCGAGCCGCCGCAGCAGCGCGGCGCCTTCCTCCTGCCGCAGGTCCAGCACCAGGCTTTGCTTGCCGCGGTTGAGGCCGACGAAATAGTGGCTCTCCCCGCCCACGAAGGGCGCGAAGCTGCGCGTCTCGTCGCCCGTCCCCGGCGGCTCCACCTTCAGGATCTCGGCGCCGAGGTCGCCCAGGAACTGCGTCGCGAGCGGGCCTGCGAGGACGCGGGTCAGGTCCAGCACGCGCAGCCCGGCCAGCGGGCCGGGCCAGGCCGCCTGCTCCGTCACGGCGCTACTGCGCCCGCAGCCCGAGGCCCTCGATCACCGGCTGCCACTTCGCGCGATCGGTGCGCATCAGCGCAGCCAGGTCGTCCGGCGTGCCGCCCAGCGGCTCGGCCCCGCCATTCACCACGAATCCGCGCAGTTCCGCATCGGCCAGCGCCGCGTTGGACGCGGCGTTCAGCACGCGCACGACCTCCGCCGGCGTGCCGCGCGGCGCGTAGAAGGCATTCCAAGCCGTGACCTCCACGTCCACGCCCTGCTCGCGGAAGGTCGCGACCTGCGGGACCGACTCCGACCGCTTGCCCAGCGAGACGCCGAGCGGCCTGACCTGGTTGCCGCGGATGGGGCCGAGCGAGGCCGCGATGGTGTCCACCACCGCCAGCACGTCGCCGCGCAGCGCACCGGTCAGCGCCTGGCCGCTGCCGTTGTAGGGCACCTGCTGGATCTCGATGCCCGCCGCGCGGCGCAGCATCTCGGCGGCGACGCGCGCTGTGGTGCTCGGTACGCCGACCGTGGCCTGGCCGGGGCGCGCCTTGGCCGCCGCGACGAAATCCGCCAGCGACCGCGGCTCCGCGCCCTGGCCGGTGTAGAGCACCATGCCAAGGCTGAGGATACCGGCGATCGGCGCGAAGTCGCGCACGGGGTCGAAGCCGAGCGAGGCGAACATGAACTCGTTCGCGGCGTGCGTGGCATTGGTGCCCCAGAGCAGCGTGTAGCCATCGGGTTCCGCCCGCGCGACGAGGGCCGTGCCGATGTTGCCGCCGGCGCCGGCGCGGTTCTCCACCACGAAGGGCTGGTTGAACTGGCGCTGATAGAACTCCGCGAAGCGCCGGCCGAAGATGTCCGTGCCCTGGCCTGCCGGATAGGGCACGACGATGCGCACCGGGCGTGCCGGCCAGGTTTGCCCGAGTGCCGGCCGCGCCAGCGCCGCCGCGCCCAGGAGCGGCAGGGTGAGCAGATGCCTGCGATGCATGGACCGTGTCCTCCCCATTGTTCTCGTTGCCGGTCAGCCGGCGCGGGATGGTAGCGCGATGGTGCCCGTGCCGACCACCGAGAGCTCGCCGTCCTGGTTGCGCGCCTCCTGCTGCACATCGACCAGGTGGCGCCCGTTCTCGACGCGCTTGGCTGTGACCTTGCCGTCGATGAAGAGCAGGTCGCCTTCCGGGTTGTGCCGCCGCAGCTTGCTCGTGGCGCGGACCAGGAAGCCGGTGTCGCCCATCCAGTCCGTCAGGTGGTGCGTCAGCCAGGAGCAGCGTTCCGGCCCGTAGTCGTAGGCGCCCGGGGCGCCGACCATCAGCGCCATCTCCGGCTCCCAGTGCACGCGCTCCGGGCAGTCCGGGATGTTGAACCGGTTGCGGATGCCGAGGCCGGGATGCGCCTGCACCTGCTTCCAGGCCAGCCGGTTCGCACGGATGTAGAGCCCGCCCCAGCCCTGCGCATAGGCGATGAAGCCGGTGACGGTCATCGGGCCCTTCGGCATGGTGGGCAGCGCCTCGCCGAGCTGGACGTCCTCGAAGTAGCGGGGCGTGGCGCCGCGCGGCCGCTCCTCGGCATAGAGCTGCCAGATCCTGTCGAGCTCCGCATCGGTGTAGCGCCGGGGCGGCTTGGCCTTCAGCTCGCGGTACTTCGTGCCCTGTTCGCGCGCCGCGTCGCGGTCGGTGCGGAAGCACCAGCTATCCGCCTCCGCCACCAGCTCGCCGCCGTCGCCGAAGAAGCGGACGTGGTAGATCTGCTGGATGGAACGGCCGGCGAAGCTGGTCCTGTGCTCCACCAGGTCCTTCAGCCACGCCTCGGTGGTGATCGTCTCGTTGCGGCGGACCCAGCGGTGCCAGGTCCAGTCCGCCCCGGCCCACATGGCGTGCACGCCGGGGATCCCGCCGACATAGCCTGAGATGATCCGGCTGGTGGCGAAGAGGAAGCTTGGCAGCGCGACGATGCCGCCCAGCGCGCTCCTCTCCGCATAGGCGGGGTCGCACCACAGCGGGTTGTCGTCGCCGATGCCGTGCGCGTAATGGCGGATGTTGTCGCGGGTCGCCTCGTGGCACCAGGGCTCCAGCGTGTTCTCGATGCGCACGCCGATGCGCGCGCGCAGCTCGTCCAGCGCGGCATCGGTGATCTTCGGGAAGTGGCGCGTCTTCGGCTCGTCGATGGCTGCGGACAAGGCGGGATTCCTCTTGCGTGTCAGGCGTTGGCCGGGGGCCGTGCGGCCTCGGCGTCCCGGAGGGCTCTCCGGTTGATCTTGCCGGCCGGCGTCTTCGGCAGCTCGGCGGCGAAGGCGACGTGGCGCGGATACTCGTGCTGGCTGAGCCGTGCGCGCGTGAATTCCTGCAGCTCGCGCGCGAAGGCCGCGTCGCCGGCGCGGGGGCTGACGATGAAGGCCTTCACCACCTGGCCGCGCAGCGCGTCCGGCACACCGATCGCGGCGGCCTCCCGCACGTCGGGGTGCTGGAGCAGGACGTCCTCGATCTCCACGGCGCTCATCGTCCAGCCGGCCGAGATGATCACATCGTCGGCGCGGCCGGCGTGGTGGAAGTAGCCGTCCTCGTCCACCTTCCCGAGGTCCTTGGTGGGCACCCAGGCGCTGCGGCGGAGCACCTTGATCTCGCCGATCTCCCCGGGCGGGCATGGCGTGCCATCCGCGCGCTGCACCTCCACCCGCAGGCCGGGCACCGGCTTGCCGAGCGAGCCGGGCTTGACGCGGAAGTCGGTGGCGCCCGGGTAGTTCACCAGCACCACGCCGACTTCCGTGGTGCCGTACATGCTGCAGGCCGGCACGCCGAAGGTCGCGTCGATGAAGCGCAGCGTCTCTGCGTCGATCGGCTCTCCGGTGAAGGACAGCTTGCGGATGGCGAAGCGGAACTGGTGCGCCGCGCCGCTGGTCCGCATCATGCGGTAGTGCGTGGCGGCGGCGGAGAGGTTGGTGATCCCGTAGTCCTGCAGCGCCTGCATCAGCCGCACCGGGTCGAACCTGCCGGCATAGGTGCCGGTGGTCACGCCGAGCGCGAGCGGCGCCAGCGTGCCATGTGCAAGTCCATGCCCCCAGGCAGGCGAGGAGGGGCAGAAGAACTCGTCGCCCGGCCGGATGCCGGTTCCGTAGAGCGCGGCCAGCATCAGCACCACCACCGCGCGGTGCGTGTGCTTCACCGCCGCCGGCAACTCACGGGTGGTGCCGGAGGTGTACTGGAACAGCGCCATGTCGTCGGCGCGCGTCGCGACCTGCCAGGAGTTGGGCAGGGCGGCGAGTTCCGCCTGCCACGCATCGTCCGCGACCACCACCTCGACGCCCGGGATCCCGGCGGCGGTCTCTGCCTTCCCGGCCGTGGTGATCAGCACGCGCGGCGCGCAGTCGGCCACCCGCAGCCGCACGCCGTCCGGCCCGAACAGGGTGAACAGTGGCACCGCGATGGCGCCGCGCTTCATCGCGCCGAACATCGCGACGTAGAACGCGAGCGATGGATCGAGCATCACGGCGACACGTTCGCCCGGCCCTATCCCACGCTGTGCGAGCCAGTGGGCGAAACGCGACGAGCCGTCGGCGATCTGGCGGAAGCCGAGGGCCTCGTCGCGCCCGTCGGCATGGGCCACGCGCACGGCGAGCCGCGTCGGATCGCCCGCGTGCCGGTCGATGCACTCATGCGCGATGTTCAGCGAGGATCGGTCACCCTCGAAGAAATCCCACAGCCGCTCGGGTGCGAAATGCGCCTGCGCGAAGGCGTAGTCCGTGCTGTCGGTCAGCAGGGGCATGCGGCGTTTCCACTCCTACGCCCGCCGGGCGCGGTGGAAGGAAAGGCGCGATCGCTGGCTGTTGTCAAATGGCATTACTGATTGTATTAGGACAACATGCGTCCGCTCCAGCGACCGCCTTCGCAGCTTGCGGCCGGCGCAGCCGCGGGTCTGGACGCCGGCGAGGCGGCAGGCCAGGCCGCCGTCATCCGACAGGTACCCGCCGTCACGCGCGCCGCCGCGATCCTGCGGCTGCTGTCGCGCAGTGAGGCGCCGCTTGGCGTGCAGCCGATCGCACGTGCGCTCGGTATCGTGCCGAGCACCTGCCTGCACATCCTCCGCGCGCTGGTCGCCGAGGAACTCGTCGCCTTCGATCCCGCGACCAAGCGCTACGGACTGGCGAGCGGTGTCGTGGCGCTCGCCCGCGGCATGCTGCGGCACGACGCCTTCAGCAATCTCGCTCAGCCCGTGCTCGATGCGCTGGCCCACCGTCACGGCGCGACGGCGATCGGCGTGGAGGTCGCCAGCCTCGATCACATCGTCGTGGTCGCAATCTCGCGGCCGGGGCAGGCGCTGCGCCTGCAGGTGGACGTCGGCAGCCGCTACCCCGCCCTGATCAGCGCGACGGGGCGCTGCATCGCTGCCTGCGGCGGGCATCCCTGGCCCGCGCTGGAGCGGCGCTTCGCCGGCCTGCGCTGGCAGGATCCGCCGAGCCTGTCGCAATGGCGCGCCGACATCGCGGCGACCGCGCAGGCCGGCTACGCGGTGGACGAGGGGCGCTACATCGCGGGTGTGACGGTGGTCGCCGCGCCGGTGATGCCGCGCGGACGGGTGTCGCACGCGCTGGTCATGGTCGGCGTCAGCGCGCAGCTTCGGCGCATCGGCGTCGCCGCGCTGGGCGAGGAGCTGCGCGCGGAGGCGGCCGTCCTCTCCCGCCGCCTTGCCGATACATGAGCATCGCGGGCTGGCTGCACGGCCTGGGCGCGGCCTTGCTCGCCACGACGGGCGCGCAGGCGCTGGCGACACTCGCGGTCTACGTGCTGCCGGTGCTGGCCCCGGTCGCGGCGCCCGACCTCGGCGTCGCGCCGCGACTGATCGGCATGCAGGTTGCGCTCGTCTACGGCATGGCCGCCATGACCTCGCTCTTCGCTGGGGCGTTGCTCGCGCGGCTCGGGCCGGCTGGCGCCACGCAGCTGGCGCTGGGGCTGGGCGGCGTTGGCGCCGGCATGATCGCGCTGGGCGGCCTTTCCGGCGTGGCCGCGGGGTCCATGCTCCTCGGCATCGGCTACGGCCTGACCACGCCTGCGGCGACCCAGGTGCTGACGCGCCTGGTCACCCCGGCGCGGCGCAACCTGGTGTTCTCGGTGAAGCAGATGGGCGTGCCGCTGGGTGGCGCCCTGGCGGGGCTGCTGCTGCCTTCCCTGGCGATGCTGGCGGGCTGGCGGGGCGCGGCGCTCGGCGTCGCCATCGCGCTGCTGCTGGCCGCGGCGATCCTCTCGCCGCTGCGGCGGTCATGGGACGTCGAGCGCGGCAGCGGGCGCGGGCCATCTGCGCGGCTCGGCACCTGGCAGGCGCTGCGCGCGGGCAGGGGCCTGTTCGCGCTGGCCACCATGGGCGCTCTGTTCTCCGCCACCCAGCTCTCGCTGAGCGCCTTTGCCGTGACGATGCTGGTGGGCGAGTTCGGCTGGGGGCCGGTCGAGGCAGGCGCCGCGGCGGCCGCCATCCAGGTGAGCAGCGCTGGCTCCCGCCTGGCGTGGGCCATGCTCGCCGACCGCCTGCATGCCGGCCTGCCGGTGCTGATGGCTGTCGGCCTCGGCACCGCGGCAGCGGCCCTGGCCACGCCCTTCGCCCTGCACTGGCCACCCTTCGCCGTGCTGGGCCTGCTGTGCGGCTTCGGCGCCTGCGCGGCGGGCTGGACCGGCATCGCCATGGCGGAGGTGGCGCGGCTGGCGCCGCCTGGCGCGGCGGGCGCCGCGACGGGCG
>NZ_JAPSMD010000011.1 GCF_027856955.1 Falsiroseomonas oryzae
CCGCGGAACCCATCGAGGCCAGCTACCACATGGTGGCAATCAAAGGCCGCAGACATGACCGCACGCGCGCCGCCCAAGCCAGCCGAGACGATCATGCTTGCAGGGCGGGGACCGTCCAGACATGGTCGAACAACAGCGTGCGCGTGACGGAACGGAACGTCAGCGCGTCAACCGTGGAACTGGCTGCAGCGCCGCTGTCCGTGCAGGTGACGAAGCGGCGGATCCTGTGATCCTCGTTCTGCAACTATAGCCGTGCACGCAACCTCGGCGCAGCCAACCTCCACAACGACGCTGCGGAGCGCCACTGTACCCGCCGTCGTCGTCACGAACCTCCGACCGCACGACCCGGCTGCCGGGGGCGTTCAGCCGCCGAACGACCGCTCCCCTTCAAGGCGTGATTGCGACCTTCATCACGCCGTCCCGCTGATGGCTGAAGAGGTCATAGGCCTCTACGATCTGGTCGAGCGTGAAGCGATGCGTGACCAGGGGCTTGAGGTCGAGCCGACCGTTCGCGATCACCTCCATCAACCGTCGCATGCGCTCCTTGCCACCCGGGCAGAGCGTGGTGACGATGGTATGGTCGCCAAGGCCGGCAGCGAAGGCGTCGTATGGGATGGTCAGGTCGGTAGAATAGACGCCGAGGGAGGAGAGCGTCCCGCCCGGGCGCAGCACGCGCAGCGCGCCCTCGAAGGTGGACTGGGCGCCGAGCGCCTCGATCGCGACGTCGACGCCACGCCCGTCCGTCAGGCGCATGATTTCCTGCACGGCATTGACCTGGGAGAAGTCCACCAAGTGGTCTGCTCCGAGGCGACGCGCGATGGCAAGCCGCTCGGGCACGCGGTCCACGGCGATGATGGTCGTCGCGCCCATCAGCTTCGCCCCGGCGGTCGCGCAGAGGCCGATCGGTCCCTGGGCGAAAACCGCGACCGTATCGCCGATCTGGACCTTGCCGCTCTCGGCGCCTGAGAAGCCGGTGGACATGATGTCCGGGCACATCAGCACCTGCTCGTCCGTCAGATCGTCCGGCACCGAGGCGAGGTTCGTCATGGCATCAGGCACCAGCACGTACTCGGCCTGGCATCCGTCGATCGTGTTGCCGAAGCGCCAGCCGCCCATCGGGCGCCACCCGTGCTTCGTGCCTGCACCGTCCTGGCTGCACCGCCCGCAGAGGCACGCGTTCGACCAGCCGGAAGGCGTGATGGCGCCCGCGATCACCCGCTGGCCTTCGCGGTACCCCTTCACGCCCGACCCAAGGCGTTCGATCACGCCGACCGGCTCATGGCCGATCGTGAGTCCTTCCGCTACCGGATACTCCCCCTTCATGATGTGCACGTCGGTGCCACAGATGGTCGTCGTGGTGATGCGAAGCAGCGCGTCGAGCGGGCCGACCTCGGGGACCGGCTTCTCGCGCAACTCGATCCTTCCCGGTTCGACGAAGGCCGTGGCCTTCATGGTCTTGGGCATCGGTAAGCTCCCTCGAGATGCAGCGTCGGGGCGCGCCTAGCGCGCTCCGAGCAGGAAAGGCGGTGGCGCCGAGAACTCGGTCTTCACGCGCTTAACGCCGGCGAGTCCCTCGCCGCGCACCCGAAAGGCGCGGCGGATGTCCTCGGACCCGCAGAAGCCGTGCAGGCGCACGACACCGTCGGCGACGTCGAAGAACATGAGCTGGCTGCCGAACCAGGACCGCGCGCGCAGCGCGGTGGACAGTGCGCGCCGGATTTCCGCATCCGATCGGGGAGCGGTGGTTCCACCTTCGCCGATGATGAGGGCGCGCAAAAGGTCGGCGCGAGAAACGAGCCCGACCAGGCTACCGTCGCGGAGCACGGGCACGCGGCGCACACTGCGCGTCTCCATGATGTGGGCGACCTGCTCCGCTGTCGCCTCCTCGTTCACGCTTGCCACGTCCATGGTCATGGCGTCCTTCACGGTGCGACCATGCACGCGGGCGAAGCGCGCCGCCTCCGATTCGGGGGCGCGGAACAGGCTGGCGAACCACGCAGCCCTCGGCGCCGAAGGAGCTGCCAGCCGCCTGATCAGATCACCTTCAGTGATGATCCCCACAAGCTGCCCGTCCTCCCCAACTACCGGCGCGCCCGAGACTCCGCGTTCGGCCATGGCGTGGGCCGCGGCTTCCAGCCCCATGTCTGGCAAGAAGGTGAGCGGGCCGGTCGACATCAGATCACGCGCGAGCCTCTCGCTTCCCCTTACCGCGGTTCGCGCCGCGAGCGGCCGCATCGGTTGAATGACTGCCCGGCGATCCATGGGACTGTGCCAAGCCATCCTGCGGGTCCGAGGAAATTGCACTGCCGCTCGCAGGGGCGAGGTTCGGTCCGCCGCAGGCGTCGGCAGGGGAGCTCGCCGCGCCGCAGGTCGCATGCGTGGCCAGGAACGCTTCAAGATCACGGGGGATGACGCGCCACTCGCGCCCGAGATCGATCGCCCGGAGCTGCCGCAGCTTGATCCAGTGGCGGACGCTCGCCTCCGACACCTGAACCAGCTCCGCCACGTCCTTCACGGTGAGGAATCGCCGAGTCAGCATCGCGCCACTCCGGGCTGCCGTCCTGCCATGGCCGCAGAGTGCCAGCGAGGCGAAGGCGCCGGCATTGAGCCACATCAATGCGCATCGAGCATCGTCGAGTGCATCTGAGCGTGGGTGGCGCGAACGCTGCCCCGCAGATCCCGGCCTGCCTCGCATGCAGGCCCGCCGCGCCGGGCGGCGACGCAGGGGTCCGCGCCAATCTCGAGGAGAAGACACCGTGGCCATCACGACGATCGCGCTGCATGTGGAACCCGGCGCGCCGGAGACGGTGGAGGCATGCCTTGCACTGCCGTTGGCGATCGCCGAGGCCCACGCCGCGCATGTGACGGCCCTCGTCTTCGCGGCCGGCGCGTTCCGCGACGCGTCCGGCGCGGACATCACGTCCCTGACCGACCAGGACCTCACCGCCCGCGAGGAAGCGGCCGCCGTGCAGGTGCGCAAGGCGCTGGAGGCGCGGGGCCTCCGCTTCGAGGTGCGCGGCCGCAGCAGCTTCGCCTACGGGGTCGGCGAGGTCCTCGCCGACCAGATGCGGGTCAGCGACGTCGGGATCATGTCGTTCGGCGCCGGCGTCGATGCCGGGAAGCGCTTCGTCGCGTCCGGCGGCATCTTCTCCTCCGGGCGGCCGCTGCTGCTGGTGCCGCCCGGGAACGCCGCCTCGTCGCATCCGACGCGCCTGGTGCTGGCCTGGGACGCCTCGCCGGCGGCGGTGCGCGCGATCCATGGCGCGCTGCCCTTCATCAAGCGGGCGGAAGCGGTCACCGTGGTGAGCGTCACGGACGACAAGGAGTTCCGGCCGGGCCAGTCGGGCGTCGAACTGGCGCATCTGCTGGCGCGCCATGGCGCGCAGGCGGCCTTCCGCCCCGTCCAGCGCGGCCGCGGCGGCGTGGGGGCCGCCATCCTGGACGTCGCGCGGGAGGTCCAGGCCGACATGATGGTGATGGGTGCCGTCCGCCACGCGCCGCTGCACAACCTGGTGTTCGGCAGCGCGACAATGGACCTGCTCGACCGCGGCCCGGCGCTGCCCACGCTGCTGGCCGAATAGGACCGGTCGGACGATCCGTCCGCCCGATCGGCCCGGCGTCTTCGGGCCGAGCAACGGGTGGACGGCCACCTCATCGAGGACGGGCGCCGTGCCGGGTGGTTCGAAGTCGTCGGGCGAACACGTGCCGCGTGGCGAGGATGCCGCGTGGCACAGCCTCGCCTCCGAAGAGGCGATGAGGCGCGTCGTCGCGCAGCCCGAAGGCCTGACCGGGGCCGAGGCGGCGCGACGGCTGGCCGCGCACGGGCCGAACCGCCTGCCCGAGGCGCGGGCGCGGGGACCGGTCCTGCGGTTCCTGGCGCACTTCCACAACGTGCTGATCTACGTGCTGCTCGGCGCGGCCGCGGTGACCGCCGCCCTGCAGCATTGGGTGGACACCGGGGTGATCCTGGCCGTGGTGCTGGCCAATGCGGCGATCTGCTTCATCCAGGAGGGAAAGGCCGAGGCCGCGATGGCGGCGATCCGGCAGATGCTCGCCCCCCGCGCCGCCGTGCTGCGCGACGGGCGGCGGGCGAGCGTGGACGGGGCGGACCTCGTGCCGGGCGACATCGTGCTGCTCGAGGCGGGCGACAAGGTGCCCGCCGACCTGCGCGTGATCGAGGCGCGGGGGCTTGCGGCGCAGGAGGCGATCCTCACCGGTGAATCGTTGCCGGTGGAGAAGTCGGTCGAGCCGGTGTCGGCCGATGCCGCGCTGGGCGACCGCCGGTCGATGATGTGGTCCGGCACGCTGCTCACGCAGGGCACGGCGCGGGGCGTCGTGGTCGCGACCGGCACCCGGACCGAGATCGGGCGGATCGGCGGCCTTCTCGCCGAGGTCGAGCAACTGACGACGCCGCTCGTCGCGCAGATGGACCACTTCGCGCGCTGGCTGTCCTTCCTGATCCTGCTCGTCTCGGGCCTGCTGCTGCTCTACGGCTACTTCGTCGGCCACCACGAGTTTTCTGAGCTGTTCATGGCCGTCGTCGGCCTGTCGGTCGCGGCGATTCCCGAAGGCCTGCCCGCGGTGATGACCATCACGCTCGCCATCGGCGTGCAGGCGATGGCGCGGCGCCACGCGATCGTCCGTCGCCTGCCGGCGATCGAGGCGATCGGCTCGGTCTCGGTCATCTGCACCGACAAGACCGGGACGCTGACGCGCAACGAGATGGTGGTGACCGCGGCCGAGACGCCCGCCGGCGCCTTCGAGATCGGCGGCGAGGGCTATGCGCCGGAAGGCAGCGTCGCGCCGTCGGGCGACCTGTCGCGCCTGGCCCTTGCGGCGGCGCTCTGCAACGACGCTGCGCTGCACCGGAAGGATGCGCACTGGACGGTCGAGGGCGACCCGATGGAGGGCGCGCTGCTGGCCTTCGCCGGCAAGGTCGGCGGCGACCATGCGGCGCGGCGGCTGGACGCGATCCCCTTCGACAGCCGCCATCGCTTCATGGCCGTGCTGAGCGACGGCGCGGCGGGCCGCCTGGTCCATGTGAAGGGCGCGCCGGAGCGGGTGCTGCGCATGTGCGGCGGCATCGAGTACGGGCATTGGCACGACCGGGCCGACGCCATGGCGCGGCGCGGCCTGCGTGTCCTGGCGCTGGCGGAGCGGCCCGAGGCAGGCGGGCGCATCGACGCCGCCGCGCTGGAGGGGGGACTGACTTTTCTCGGCCTGCTCGGGCTGATCGACCCGCCCCGGCCCGAGGCCATCGCCGCCGTGGCGGAATGCCGGGCGGCGGGGATCAGGGTCAAGATGATCACCGGCGACCATGCGGGCACCGCCGCGGCGATCGCCGCGCAGATCGGGCTGGAGAATACCCGCCGCGTGCTGACCGGGGTCGATCTCGACAGGCTGGACGAGGCGCAGCTTGCGCTGGAGGCGGTCTCCGTCGACGTCTTCGCCCGCACCAGCCCAGAACACAAGCTGCGCCTCGTAACTGCGCTGCAGGCGAACGGCCTCACGGTCGCGATGACCGGTGACGGCGTCAACGACGCGCCGGCGCTGAAGCGCGCCGATGCGGGCATCGCCATGGGCCTGAAGGGAGCGGAGGCGGCGAAGCAGGCCGCCGATCTCGTGCTCGCGGACGACAACTTCGCCTCCATCGCCGCCGCGGTGCGGGAGGGGCGGACGGTCTACGACAACCTGAAGAAGGTGATCAGCTGGACGCTTCCCACCAATGCCGGGGAAGCCATGGTGATTGCCCTGGCGCTGCTGGCGGGCCTGGCCCTGCCGGTGACCGCCGTGCAGATCCTCTGGGTGAACCTCATCACGGCGATCACCCTGGGCCTGGCGCTGGCGTTCGAGCCGACCGAGGCTGGGACCATGGCCCGTCCGCCACGCTCGCGCAGTGCGCCGATCCTCACCGGCGAACTCGTCTGGCACGTGGCGATGGTGGCGGTCCTGTTCCTGGCCGCGGTCTTCGGCGTCTTCAGCTATGCGATCGACCGGGGATACCCGCTGGCGCTGGCGCAGACCATGGCGATGAACACGCTGGTGGTGCTGGAGATCTTCCACCTTTTCTTCATCCGCAACATCCACGGCACCTCGCTGACCTGGGACGCCGCGAAGGGGACGAAGGTCGTCTGGACGGTCGTCATCGTCATCACCGCGGCGCAGTTCGCCGTCACCTACCTGCCGCCGCTCCAGGCGCTGCTGGGCACCGAACCCGTGCCGCTGGCCGATGGCCTGATGATCCTCGCCGTCGGTGCGGCCTTCTTCGCCATCATCGAGATCGAGAAGCAGATCAGGTTGGGGTTGAGGGGACGCAGCGAGATGAAGACAGGATGAGGCATCGGCTACCCGCGGTTGCGTCGCCCTGGCACCGGGCAGCGCCTCGACCGACCAGATGCTCCTGACCATTGGGATGACGCTGTCTGCCGTTGCCCCTGCGACGGCGAACATCGACATCACCGTACCTGGTTCGCGGCGCGGCCACCTCGGCGGTGGGCCGCGCTTCATCCCTCGCCGCTCAACCCGAGGTCGCGCATGCGCTTCCAGAGCGTCGTGCGCGAGACGCCGAGGAGGCGCGCTGCCTCGGACCGGCTGCCGCCCGCGCGGCGAAGGGCGTCCTCGATCGCCTGCCGCGCCGCCTCGTCCAGCGCGCCCTCGAGCGATGCGTCGCGCGGGCCGGGCGGAGGTTCCAGCACGCCCTCGGGGAACAGGTCCGCCGCTATCAGCTCCTCGGCCTCGCTGAGCGCGACGGCGCGCTCGATCCGGTTGCGCAGCTCGCGCACATTGCCCGGCCAGTCGTGCGCCGAGAGGGCGGCCAGCGCCGCCTCGCCCAGCCGGCGCGGACCGAGGGCGAAGCGGGTGAGCGTCTCCGCCAGCAGCCGCACCGTGAGGCCCGGCAGGTCCTCGGGCCGTTGGCGGAGCGGCGGGATGGCCACGGAAAGGACGTTGAGGCGATAGAGCAGGTCCTCGCGGAACGTACCGTCCCGTACACGCGCGGCGAGATCGGCATGCGTGGCGCAGACGATCCGCGCGGCGAAGGGGCGCTCCGCCGTGGCGCCGACCGGCAGGAAGCTGCGTTCCTGGACAAGGCGGAGCAGCTTGGCCTGCAGCTCGGGCGACAGCTCGGCAACCTCGTCGAGCAGCAGCGTCCCCGCGCCCGCGCGCTCCACCACGCCGGTCGCGCGCGCGACGGCGCCGGTGAAGGCGCCGCGCTCATGGCCGAACAGCGTGCTCTCGGCCAGTTCGCGCGGGATGGCGGCACAGTTGACGGCGACGAAGGGGTGCGCGCCGCGGGCCGAAGCCGCGTGCAGGAAGCGCGCCGCGACCTCCTTGCCGACGCCCGTCTCGCCGGTCAGCACCACGGGCACGTCCACCCGCGCGGCCTTGCGCAGCGTCGCCTCGACCGCGCGCATAGCGGCCGAGACGCCGAGCTGCGGCAGCTCCCCGATATCCGATGCGGGCGGCGCCGCAGCCAGCGCAGCGCCGAGTTCCGTCACCAGCCGGTCCACATCCACCGGCTTGGTGAGGTAGTCGCGCGCGCCGGCGCGGACCAGACGCACGGCCTGCGCCACCTCGCCGAAGGCGGTCATGAAGAAGGCCGGCATGGCGCCGAAGCCGGCCACCAGTCGGCGATAGACCTCCTCGCCCGACATGTCGGGCAGGCGGATGTCGCTGATCACCGCATCGGGGCGGAGCGCAGCAGACTCGCGCAGCGCCTCGGCGCCGCTCACTGCCAGACGCGGACGATAGCCCTCCAGGCGCAGCCGCTGGACCAGGGCGGGGCCGAGCACTGGATCGTCCTCGACGACCAGGATCACCTTCGGGCCGCTCATGCGCGCGCTCCCGCAGGGATCGCGAGGCGGATCGTGGTGCCGCCCCCCGGCCGCTCCGTCACGGACGCGCGGGCGTCGAGCGTGCCGAGCAGCCCGACCACGACGCCAAGCCCGAGCCCCTTGCGCGTGGCCGTGCCGCCGCCGCCGGTCAACCGTTGCGCCTGGGCAGGATCGAGCCCTGGGCCGGCATCGGCGATCTCGCAGATGAGCTCCCCGTCCTCGCGGCAAGCGCGCAGCTCCACCGTCCCGCCCGGCGGCGTCGCTTCACAGGCGTTCAGCAGAAGGTTCAGCAGGACCTGGCGCACCCCGCCTGAACCCGGCGCGATCTCGCCATCCGGCAGGTCGAGCGAGAGGACAAGCACGATGCCGCGCCGCTCCGCCGCCGAACGTACCAGATGGCCAAGATCCTCGAGGTCGGTGCGCAGGAGCGGCCGATCCTCCTCCGCGCGATAGAGGCTGAGCGTGCTCGTCACGATGCGGTCGAGCGCGGCGATGCCGCGGTCGAGGAAGGCGAGGGATTCGTCTCGGACCTCCGGAGAGGCGCCGAAGCGCCGTAGAGTCGAGACGGCGGTGGCAAGGCCGCCAAGCGGGTTCCGAACCTCATGCGCGATCGTCGCAGCGAGGCGCCCGAGCGCCGCGGCCTGCTCGCGCTCCGCCAGTTCGGCGGTCAGCCGCTCCCGCTCCCGCATCCCATACGCCATGCGGTTATAGGCGCGCAGCACGGCCGCACTGCGCGGGTCGGCCTGCGCGAGGACCGCTTCCGGCAGCGGCACCGGGGCCTGCCGCGCTGCATCGGACAGGGCCTCAACCAGGACGCGGAGCGGACGGCCGAGGCGTTGCAGCACGGCCCAGGTGAGCAGCGCGGCAAGACCGGCGAGGAACATGTCCAGCAGCACGACGCCCCAGGCGAGCCGCGTGCGCGCGGCGAGGATCGGCGAGACGTCGAGCGCGGCGACGACACGCCCAGCCGGACCCTCCGTCCCATCCACCACGCGGCTCACCCAGGCAGTGCCGCTGTCCGCATCCAGGCGCCAGGCGTCGCCCCCGAGCGCCACGGCCATCGCCGCGGACTTTCCGGGGTCGCCATGCCGCACCAGCAGCGCGCCATCCGGGGTGAAGGCAAACAGGGTTCGCTCGGCGACGCCGCGCTGCTCGGCAAAGGCGCGGGCCATACGCTCCGCCACATAGGCGGCGTCGCGGGCCTCGAGGCCGGCCCGCACGCTCGCCGCCAACCCGTCGAGATACACCTCGCCGAGCTGTGCGAGCCTGCGGTCGGCCCCGCGGTTGGTGACCTGCAGGGCAAGCTGCGTCGTGCCCACCGCGACCGCGAAGACAATGACGCCCGCGGCCGCCGGCAAGCGCAGTGCCGATGGCAGCACGCCGGCACGCTGTTGGGCGGGAGAATCGGGGCGAGCGGGGACGGTCATCAGCAACATGCGATCCAGAGAACGCCCCCTGTGTGACCGGACGCACGCCGCTAGGGCAAGAGCACGATCGGGACGGTATCGGCCACCGTCTCATGCGCGCAGTTGCGGACCATGTCGAAGAAGCCGCCATGATGCGTGGACAGGCAGGACAGTACCGCCGCATCGAAGGTCGCCAGCCGCGGACGGAGGTCGTCCAGTTCGAATTCGAGTTCGAGTGAGGACAGCAGCCGCACCTTGCGGCCCGTCGCCCGCAACAGCTCCGCCTGCGCCTCGACCGCCGCCGCCACCCCGGGCCGGTAATCGGCGACGGGCAGGATGGATACGGCGGCATTCGGCCACAATCCGGTCCGCAGCAGCCCAGCCGCAAGCGTGCCGCAGGCGGGCGAGGAGCCGACGACGAGCAGCACGGAACGCACCTCCGCGACCTTGCGCCGGACGCGGAGCACCGGCAACAGCCGCGCGCGGGCGAGTGACGCGCCGATCTCCTCGCCCGGCGCGCACGCGACCCCGTGCGGGCCCATCCCCGCGGGCAGCACGACGAAGTCGTGGCCGGCGAGCGTGCGCGCCAGATCTGCCGCCTGGCCTTCCTCGTGGCGTGCGGCCACCTCGATGTCCGGCGCCGCGGCTGCCCTGCCTTGGAAGTCCTGCAGGGCCGCGGCGCAGTTCTCCCGGATCCGTTGCCGGCTGCGCGAGGTGACCCAATCCGCCCAGAAGGCGCCGCCGACCGGCAGCGGGCCTCGCCACATCCGCGGTTCCAACCCCGCGCCTGAGAGGCCAGTCAGGCTGCCACCAGCGCGGGCCGCGAGGTCGAAGGCCTGTGCTGTCGCCTCCGCCTGATGCGGCCCGCCGACCAGGCAACAGAGGACGCGGCGCAAGGCCACCCGATCGGTGGCCGGTGCGCCGCGCAGGGCCGGATCGGCAGGCCGCCGGAACTCCGGGATGGCGCTCATGACGGGTTCCTCTCGTGGCGTGACAAGGGCTGTTGGGCGAGGCCGGGCGGTGCGGGCGGGGTCGATGTCGAAGACGCGGCGGTCGAGGACGCCAGAGAGGGCGTCGGCGACGGATGCGGCGCCGAGCGGGGCGCCGGCGACGTAGGCCGCCCGGCCGAGCGCGTGGGAAGCGACCGGCGCCGTCAGCACGAGGAAGCCGACGGCCGCGAGGGCAGTAAGCATCGCCGCGGTCGTGCCGAAGGCGAGCCCTGCGCCGAGCAGAAGCAGCCCGGCCCCGGCCACGCCGGCCTTGGCGGCGGCGTGCATCCGGCTGAACGGATCCGGCAGCCGCGCCACGCCGAGCGCGGCAAGCGCCACCACCGCGGCACCGCCCACCAGCAGCAGTGCCGCCAGTATCTCGCGCAGCGCGCTCATTCGGCGGGGCCCGGGGCCGGCGGCATGCTCGCGCGCTCCATCAGGCGAGCGAAGGCGACGGCCGCGAGGAAGCCGACGAGCGCGATGCCGAGCGCGATGTCGAGGAAGGCCGCATGGACGGCCAGCACCGCGGTGAGCGCGGCGAGGCAGGCCCCGAGCAGCCCGAGCATGTCGGTCGCGATGGCGCGGTCGGCGGCGGATGGGCCGACCAGAAGCCGGAACGCGACCGGGAGCAGGCCGAGCGTGACGATCGCGGCCGCAAGCGCGGCCGCCCACGGGATCAGGCCAGGGATCAGGCCATCGGTCATGGCAACACCTCCCGCGTGCGGGCCTCGAGGGTTGTCTTCATGCCCGCGATCGCCGCCTCGCGGTCCGGCGCATCGAGCACGTGGACAAAGAGCGTGCTTCCATCTGCCGAGACGTCGACGCTCGTCGTGCCCGGCGTCAGCGTCACCATGTCGGCGAACAGCACGATGCCTGCGGGCGAGCGCACATCGAGTGGTACGGCGAGGATCGCCGGGCGCAGGCGCTCCGTCGGACCGAGCACGGCGCGGATCGTGGCCCAGGTGGACTTGGCGAGTTCCGCGACGAAGGTGATGCCGACGCGGGCCCAGGCGAGCGCACGCCTCATGGCGCGGCCTCCGCGAGCCGGACGGCGTTCGGGCCGAGCACCGCGGCGATGTAGCCCTCGCGATCGAGCAGCGCATCGGCGGCGGCAAGCGAGAAGGCCGCGAAGGGCTCGGTCCAGAGACCGATCGCCAGCGTCACGCCGCAGAGCGCCACGATCGGCGCGAAGGTCGCGATCCGCTCGGCGCGCGTCCACTCCGCCCGCGGCGCGGCCTGTGGCGCCGCCTTCCAGAAGGCCTCGTTCCAGATCTTGATCATCGAGTAGAGCGTCAGCACCCCGACGGCGAGCGCGACGAAGGCAAGCAGCCACGCCTCCGCCTCGAGGCCGGCGCGGATGACGACGAACTTGCCCCAGAAACCCGAGAGCGGCGGGATGCCGGCGAGCGAGAGCGCGGGGATGAGGAACAGTATGCCGAGGAGCGGCGCCGATACCCACAGCCCGCCCATGCGTGCGAGTGCGAAGGACCCGCCGACCTGCCGCATCGCCCCGGCGACAAGGAACAGGTTCGCCTTCACCACGATGTGGTGGACGATGTAGAGAACGCTGCCCGCGATCGCGAGCGGCGTCATCAGCGCGACACCGATCAGCATGTAGCCGATCTGGCTGATGATGTGGAACGACAGGATCCGGCGCACGTCGTAATGCGCCGCCGCGCCCAGCACGCCAACGACCATTGTCGCGATCGCGATACCGGCCAGGATCGGCCCGAACAGCGCGTGGTCATGCGCGAAGACCAGCGTGAAGACGCGGATGATGGCGTAGACGCCAACCTTGGTCAGCAGCGCCGCGAAGATCGCCGCCACGGGCATGGATGCCGTGTGATAGGAGGCGGGCAGCCAGTTGAACAGCGGGAAGACCGCGGCCTTGGCGCCGAATGATACGAGCAGCAGCACGGCCGTTGCTGCCAGCGCACCCTGGTTTTCCACTCCCGGCGCGACGCGCGCGAGATCGGCGAGGCTCAGCGTGCCCGTCAGGCCATAGATGAGCCCTACCGCCAGAAGGAAGAAGGTCGTGCCGACGAGGTTCAGCATCACGTAGCGCAGGCCACCATCAAGCTGCTCGCGCGTGCGGTCGAGCACGAGCAACCCGAAGGAGGCGATGAGCATCACCTCGAACCAGACATAGAGGTTGAAGAGGTCGCCGGTGGAAAAGGCGCCGGCGACGCCCATCAACAGCGCGTGGAACAGCGGCGGGAAGCCCGCACGGTCGCGCTCCCGCGCGCCCGGTCCCATCGCATAGACCGCGACGGCCAGCCCCATCAGGCCGGTGATTGCCAGCATCGCCGCGGATAGGTGGTCCACCACCAGCGTGATACCGAAGGGCGCTGGCCAGTTGCCCATCTGCCCGACGACCATGCCGCCTGCGATCACCTGGGCCAGCAGTGCGAGCGTTGCGACGAAGAGGGCGATGGCGGACGCCAATCCGACGGCGCGTTGCGCCGCGGGGCGCGACCACAGCAGCGCCGTCAGCGAGGCACCTGCAAGCGGGATCAGGATCGGTGCGACGAGCAGGACCTGGCGCATCACGCCGCCTCCCGCCGATGCGATGGCGAGGCAGCCGCGGGCGCGACCGCAGCCGGGCCCGGCGTCTCGTCCGGCCGCTCGGCCTCGTCCATCTCGTCCGCGCTGGCCGTGCCGAAGGCGTCATGCGCGCTACGGATCAGCACCAACGTGAAAGCAGCGAGGCCGAAGCCGATGACGATGGCGGTCAGTACAAGCGCCTGCGGCAGTGGGTTCGCCGCGTCGGCGGCGAGCGCGCGCTCGCCCTGGTCCACCAGCGGCGGAACCATGGTGCCGATCCGCCCGGCTGCGAAGATGCTGAGGTTTGCCGCGGTGCCGAGCAGCACGAAGCCGAGCAGGGCGCGCGGCAGGTCGCGGGCGAGCAACAGATAGGCGGCCGCGGCGACCAGAACGCCAATGGCAGCGGCGAGAAGGATCTCCATCGGCGCTACTCCTCCGCCACCAACGCGAAGGCCATCGCGGTGATCGTGCCGATGACAGCGAGGTAGACGCCGACGTCGAAGACGAAGGCGGTGTTCAGCGGCAGCGTCACGGGGAGGTCCGGGAACCACCAGCGATGCGTTAGGTAGCCGGCCGCGGGATCGATCCAGGCGAGCAGCCCGCTGCACAGTGCCAGCAGCAGGCCCGCGCCGCACCAGGCGGCGGGTGGCGCGCGCATCACCTGCATCGCAGCTGCCTGCCCGCGCGCGATGGCATGGAAGACGAGCCCCGACGCGGCGACCAGGCCGCCGACGAAGCCGCCGCCCGGCGCATTGTGGCCGCGCACCAACAGGTAGAGCGAGACGACAGCCGGCACCCACAACAGGAGCGGTGCCGAGACGCGCAGGATGAGCGAAGCGTGCATCGGGTCAGGTCCCGGTCCGAAGGCGGCGCCCCGCGCCGCGCAGCAGCGCGAGCACGGAGAATGCGGCGATGGCGAGAACCGCGATCTCGCCAAGCGTGTCGAGCGCGCGGAAGTCCACCAGGATCACGTTCACCACGTTCCGGCCGTGTCCGCCTGGCACGCTCTGCGCGCCGAACCAGTCGCCGAGGCGCGGGTCGAAGGGCGAGGCAAGCACCGCGAGCAGCACCAGCGCGACGGAGAGGCCGAGCATGCTGGCCACGGCGGCATCGCTCGCGCGCTGTCGCCCGGTGCGTGCATCACGGGCACGGAGCGGCAGGCGGATGAGGACGGTCGCAAGGATCACCACCAGCAGCACTTCGACGGTGAACTGCGTCAAGGCGACGTCGGGCGCACCGAAGGTGAGGAAGACGATCGCCGTGCCGAAGCCGACCAGGCCCATGGCCATCACCGCCGCGAACAGCCCGCGGGCCAGCGCGGTCGCGACCGCGCCGGCGGCGATCAGCAGGAAGGCGAGCGCGCGGGGATCGACGGGCGCGGCCTCGGGCAGCGCCAGGCCGCCACGGGCGACCAGGACCCCCAGCGGCGCGAGCGCCGTCACCAGAAGCAGCGTCCGCATGTAGCCGCGCAGGCTGCCGTGCTGGACGGCGCGCGTCGTGCCCTCGGCCCAGGCCACCAGGCCGGCAAGGGCCCGATCATAAGCCGCGGCCGGGCCGAAGCGGTCGAGCGGCGCGGCGCGGCGGAGGCGCGGGCCGAGCCTTGCCCAGCCAGCCAGGATCAGCACGCCGAGCGCGACGGTTGCGACGCTCAGCGCCAGCACCGGCGTGAAGCCGTGCCAGAGCTTCAGCGGGACATCGGCCGGCCGCCCGAGAATTGCCGCGACCGCGCCGTCCACCAGCCAGGTGCCGAGGATCGAGGGCGCTGCGCCGGCCAGCAGACCGAGCAGGGCGAGAAGCACGGGGCCGGCCAGCATGGATTTCGGCGGATCATGGGGCTGCGTCGGGGTCGGGCGGAGTGGGCCGAAGAACAGCCGCCAGGACAGCAGGCCCGCGATGGCGACCTGCGCAGCGTTGACGAGGAAGCCGACGCTTGCGACCACGCCCGCCATGCCGCCGGCGGCGAGCTTCGCCTCGTAGACGATCTCCTTCGCGACGAAGCCGACGAAGGGCGGCAGGCCCGCCATGGAGAAGGCAGCGAGCGCCGCGGCCGCGGCGGTGACCGGCATGGCGCGCCCAAGCCCGCCGAGTGCGGTAGCGTCGCGCGTGCCCGTCTCGTGGTCAACGATGCCGGCGATGAGAAACAGCGCGGCCTTGTACAGCGCGTGGACAATCAGGAAGGTGACCGCGGCCGTAGCGGACAGTTCCGGCGCCAGACCGATAAGCAGCGTTAGCGTGCCGAGAGCGGTCACCGTCGTCCAGGCGAGCACGCGCTTGAGGTCGGTCTCGCGCAGCGCCATCAGCGCCCCGGTCGCTGCGGTGAGCAGGCCCGCCCAGGTCAGCAGGTCCTGCCAGAGGACCACGTCCTGATAGACAGGGTTGAGCCGCGCCAGGAGATAGATGCCGAGCTTCACCATGGTGGCGGAATGCAGGTAAGCGCTGACGGGCGTCGGCGCGGCCATCGCGTTCGGCAGCCAGAAGTGGAAGGGAAACTGCGCCGACTTCGTGAAACAGCCGAGCACGACGAGGAGCATGGCCGGCATCGCGAGCGGATCCGCCAGCACCACCTCGCGCGCGGCAATGATGCCCGACAGGCTCGTCGTGCCGGCGACGATCGAGACGAGAACCAGGCCCGCTAGCAGCGCCAAGCCGCCGCCGCCGGTGACCAGAAGCGCCTGGAGCGCGGCCTTCCGCGCGCCTAGCCTCTCATGATCGTAGCCGACGAGGAAGAACGACGCGATGCTCGTGAGCTCCCAGAACACGAAGAGGGTGATCACATCGTCGGCCGTCACCGCGCCGAGCATCGACGTCATGAAGAGCAGCAGCAGGACCATGAGGCGGGGAAGCCGGGGATCGCCCTGGAGGTAGCGGCCGGCGTAAAGGAGAACGAGTGCGCCGATGCCGGTGATCAGCAGGGCGAAGACGAGCGAAAGGCCGTCAAGCTGGAGCCCGCCTGCGACGCCGAGGGATGGTATCCCCCAGAACGGCATGGCCAGCGACTGCGCCGTCGTGACAGCCCCCGCCATGCCCACATAGGCCGCGAGGCAGATCACGGCGCACAGCGCACCGAGGCGAGCCGCCAGGGCCGGCCGGCACAGCGCGACGCCCGCCGCTCCTGCAAGGCCGACGACAAGCGGTAGCGTCAGAGATTGGAAAAAGAACACGTCCACAGGCGACGCGAGCGCAAGGAGCGTGCCATAGGACGTCGCCCGGTGGGACCCAACAGCTCCAATACTTTAGGGCGAGGCGCGGCTGGACAGCGTTCACTTGGCCAGACAGAGGTTCAGCGCGCTGTTCAGAATCCTGAACACGCTGCCGGGCACCGGGCCGCCGTGCTCCACTCTAGCAGTGAGCCAGAGAAGATTGGTCCCCGGCTCCCACCGCTGCTCCAGTCGGTCCCTCTCTCAACCTTCTCCTTCCCGGTTGCCACCGCGCAGCCGCTCACGGTTGGCCGTGGTTCGCGCACTAACCTTGAGGGTGCGCATGCGGTCGAGCTCTCGCCGGCCTATGTCGATGTCGCGGTGGCGCGCTGGCAGGCCTTCACGGGCGAGGTGGCGCGGCTGGAGGGCGACGGGGCGAGCTTCGCCGAGGTCGCCCAGGCACGCGGCGTGGCGGCGGAGCAGGCGTCGTGACGGCGCATGCGCCGACCGCCGAGGAGCGCCGGACGGTGCGCGCCATGGCGGGCTTCGGGGTGCCGCAGGAACAGATCGCGACATTCCTCGACATCGATGCCAAGACGCTGCGCAAGCACTTCCGGGCGGAGCTGGACCGCGGCTCGATCGAGGTGACGACGAAGGTCGCGCAGTCGCTGTTCCGGATGGCGACCGAGGGCAATAACGTCGCGGCGGCGATCTTCGGGATGAAGGCGCGGGCGGGCTGGCGCGAGAGGCATGGCGTCTCGGTCGGGCCGAGAGAGGACGGGCCTCCTGCGGTCGTGTGGGAGGCGTCAGCGGCGTAGAGCGGGTCAATCACCTCAGCGACGACGAACTCGCGCGCATCGCCGGCCGCGCCCACGACGAGACCGGCCCCTAGCCACACCGCATCGCATCTGTTCACCACCGAGCAACGACTGTTGCTCGGTGGTGAACAGGTCGGTGCCGATTGCGGTGCGTCAGGCCGTCGGCCCGCGTCTCCCGAAGAAGTTCATCACGAGCACCACGACGAAGACCACCAGGAACACCCAGAACAGGATCTGCGCGATACCTGATGCGGTCCCGGCAATGCCGCCAAAGCCGAGCGCGGCTGCGACGAGAGCGATGACCAGGGCGACGACGGCCCAATACAGCAGATTGCCTGCAGGCATGGCTCCTCCAGAGGTCCAGTGCTGTCGGGGAGAACGGTCATGTCGCGCCGGCAGTTGCAACGCGCCTGCAACTGTGTTGGCCGACGGCATCGGCCCGCATGACGCGCCGAGCATGGCCGGTGCAGGACGAGACTTGGCGTTCGAACAAAAATAGAACATCATCGTCCTATGACTGCGCCCGGCCCGATCGACCCGGAGGTCCTCCGCCGCATGCGGGAGGTCCTCGTCACCGCCATTGCCACTCGGTCCGCTGCCATCGCCGAAGCCGCCGCCGAGGCGCGCTGCCTCGGACGTGGCCTGCAGCCCGCCCTGCCTGCCAGCACCGTCGATGCCGCTGTCGCAGAACTCCTCCAGGCGCTCGGTGCTTTCCAGCCGGCGCCGGAGCCGGTGGAGTTTGAAGGCCAGTGGCTGCATCCCGCCGCACCGCAGGAGGTGGCCGACACCCTCGCCTACGCCATGCGCTTCGACCGGACCGGCAAGGCACGCCGGACCGGTCACGAGTATGCGGCCCGGCTGGCAGCCGACCAGCAGGTGCAGCAGCTTACGATGCGCGGCTTCGTCGTGATGCGCCGGCGCGTTTCGCGAAGCTCACCTCCGGGTCCCTAGCCGCAGAGGCGCGCAGGTGGATCCGGCGCTCACCTTCACGGTCAGCGACCTCGCCGATGACGACGCGGTGCAGCTGCCCTGCGCCTGCCGCGTGCGCACCTTTACCCGCGACCACCTCGCGGCCCTGGTCGGACGCGACGCGCGGCTTCACCTCCTCGGGCTGCGGCGCGAACTGTGGTGCCGCGATTGCGGCGAAGCACCGTTCGTCGGCCGGCTGGTCTACCCGGCGACCATCAGCCAGGCGTAGCAGCCCGGCCATGCCGCCGGCGTCCGAGTGGGATGCTACGCCCCCTTGCGCAGAGAGCGGACGAACCGCGGTCCGGCTTCGGCAAAGCCCGTCGCCCGACAGAACGCGTGCAGGGATGCCTCATCCAGGCCGGTCGTCAGTTCCAGCTTGCCGCACCCTGCCGTCCGTGCCGCCTGGGCGGCGGCCTTGAGCAGCAGCCTGCCGATGCCTCTGCGCCTGTCCTCGATGGCGACCAGGAGTGTCGTGATCTGAGCGGTCGGACGGGCATCGTCGAGCGTGGGGTACCAGTGCAGGACCACAAGACCGCTCGGCGGCCCCCACTGCGTTGCGATCAACGCGGTCCCTGGCGCATCCCGTATCGCCACCAGCCGCTCGGCCAGGTCGCGTGCCTCGGCAGCGAGCCCCACAGCAGCGAACAGCTCCAAAAGCCCAGGAGCGTCGATCGGTGCGGCAGCGCGGATCTCCAGGCCGTAGCGGGTTGTCACGAGCATGATCCGGTTGCTGGGACAGGCTGGGGATGGTCGCCCGGGTGGTCAACGGCGCAGGCGGCTAGCCGGTGCCGCGCAGCACCCGCGCCACCGTCGTGTGCGTCCAGTCCGCACCGCCGCGCGGCGTGGGCACGCCGAGGGCGGTGAGCACGCGCGCCAGCTCCGCGTAGCCGGCGATCGTCCTTGCCGGAGGCGACGTCGGAATACTCGGCGACCAGAAGCCAGCCGTGGCTGGCGACGAAGGCCTGGACGGAGGCGCCCTGCGCCTCCATCCTGAGCCCGCTCTGCCCCTGTTCCGCGGTCGAGACCCGGTAGAGCCCGACCGCGTGGCGTGGGACACCCCTGCCCTGCCGGTCAGCCGGCATCGGCGATACGGTAGATGCTGCAAGAGCCCGTCGCGCCCTTCCTGTCCGGGCCGACCTGGCGCATGCAACCACGCTAGCCTCCCCATCCGGCGGACCGGAGGCGCCCGTCACCCCGCGCAGCAATCGCCCGCCTGACAGCAACTGCTCGCCGGCCTCGCATCGCCGACCATCCGCGATGCCGCCATCAGCCCCGCCTGGACGATCAGACGCTCGGGCACCTCCTCATAGACCGTGCCCCCGAGTTCCGTTGTCCGGCACTCGGCATCGCCGCAGACGGAGCAGCACTGACTGCTCCCGCTCTGCGCGCCGAGCCATTCCTCCAAGGACTTGCCGCCGATCCAGATCCGGTTGGACTCGCCTGGCGCTGCACGGAAGGTCGTCTCGTCAAGTTCCTTGACAGTCAGCACCGGCTCGATGCCGAGCGGGCCAAGCGCGCTGCGCAGCGTCGCAACAGCGCGCAGGAGCTGGCCCTGCGTGCCGTCGCAGCGTGGGCAGGTCGCACCCTCCGTCACCAGCCTTTGCCAGACGATAGGAAGTGGAGCCATGGCGATCCTCACCCTTCCATTCGGCGGCATTCGTCATGCCGCCAGCAGCAGCCAAGCCGAAACCCCTACGCCACGAGGCGCTGGAGAGCGGCCAGACCGACCGGTGCCTCGGCCTGCCAGGGCAACAGGAACAGCCGCTGCGCGAGGCCGCTCTCGATCCGCTGGACCTGGGCTCGCTCGCCTGCCATCCGCAGGCGAAGCAGCGGATACGACGCGCCGCTGCCGGAGAGCGCGCGATTGACCACCCAGGCATAGGGCTCGATGCGCGCGCGCCGCAGGTCCTCCTGCAGCGCCGCCGCTTCCGAGACAGGCGTCGTCTCGGCAAGAGTGACGAGCAGGACCTGCGTGTGTTCCGGGTCCTGCAGCCGCATGAGCGGTGTGACGATGCGTCCTGCACCAGTCGCCGGCTCGAGGTTGCGCGTCAACTGGCGATGATAGGCGCCGGTCGCATCCATCAGCAGCACTGTGTGGCCGGTCGGCGCCGTATCCAGCACCACGAAGCTGCTGCGCGCCTCGGCGACGATGCGCGAGAAGGCATGGAAAACCGCAACTTCCTCAGTGCAGGGGGAGCGCAGGTCCTCCCGCAGCAGCGCGCGCCCGGCCTCGTCCAGGTTCCGGCCGCGGGTCTCCATGGTCTTCGCGACGTAGCGGTCGGTCTCGATCTTCGGGTCGATGCGGTCGACGCGCAGGCCCGGCATCTCGCCGCCCAGCGTCATCGCGAGATGCGCTGCCGGATCGGTCGTGCTGAGGTGCACCGCATGGCCGCGGGCCACCAGGCCGACGGCCACCGCCGCGGCGATCGTCGTCTTGCCGACGCCGCCCTTGCCCATGACCATCACGAGGCCATGCCCGCGCGCGGCGAGGCCATCCACCAGGGCATCCAGGCCGGGCACGCGTGGCGTCGCAACCCCGCCAAGCGGTGTCGCGAGGCCAGCCGGCTCCGCTTCCGGCCGCAGCAGTGCCCGCAGGGCCGGTAGGCCGACCATGTCGAAACCGCGCAGCGGCACGTCGTCCCGCGGCAGTCTGCGCAGCGCCTCGGGCATGTCCGCGAGCGCCGCCTGTCCGGTCCGCTCGATCGTCTGCGCCACCGGGTCGTCCGCCTGGCTGGCGCGAAAGACTCCGTTGACCACGAGCGTCTGGTTGGCGAGGCCGAGTGCTCCGAGCTCGCCCGCGCTCCTCGCCGCTTCGGCAAGCGCGGCGCGGTCCGGCCGGGTCACGAGGACGATCACGGTCGTCCCGGCATCCCCGAGCGCCTCCATCGCCGCGCGGAAACGCTGCTCCTGCGTCTTGAGCCCCGAATGCGGGCCAAGGCAGGAGGCACCGGCCTCATTCGCCTCAAGGAAGCCCGTCCAGGCGGCCGGCAGGCTCAGGAGCCGCAGCGTGTGCCCGGTCGGCGCCGTGTCGAACAGGACGTGGTCGAAGCCGGGCACGCCGCCGGCGAGCAGGGCGGCAAATTCGTCGAAGGCTGCGACTTCGGTGGTACAGGCACCGGAGAGCTGTTCGCGCACGGTTGCGCGCTCGGTCTCGGTCGCGCTCTCCATCTGGGCCAGTACGCGGGCGCGATAGGCCTCGGCCGCGGCCTCGGGGTCGATGTTCATCGCCTCGAGCCCGGCGACACCGGTCACCGGCCGAGGGGCGTCGGACAGCGCAACGCCCAGCATCTCATCGAGGTTGGACGCAGGGTCGGTGCTGATCAGCAGGATGCGCTTGCCGGCCTCGGCCAGTGCGATCGCGGAGGCGCAGGCGATCGAGGTCTTTCCCACCCCGCCCTTGCCGGTGAAGAACAGGCAGCGCGGCGGTGCGGCGAGGAAGGACGGCAGGTCAGCCACCGGCGGCGCCCGCCATCTGGTCGTAGGCGCGCAGCGCGTCTGCGCCATACACCGCCGCCGGGCCGCCGCCCATGTAGAGCGCAACGGCGACCGTCTCCGCGACCTCCTTCCGGGTCGCGCCGTGCTTGAGCGCGGCGCGGGTGTGGTAGGCGACGCAGCCGTCGCAATGCGTCGCGATGCCGATGGCGAGCGCCATGAGCTCTTTCGTCTTGGTATCGAGCGCGCCGGCAGCGGTCGCCGCCGCTCCCAGCGCGCCGAAGCTCTTCATCACCTCAGGGGCAGCGCGCGCGATCAGCGCAGCACCCTGCGCCACCGTCTCCGCCCGGTCCTTGAAGTCGGTCGTCATGCGTCGGTCTCCCGCCGATCAGAGCCTTTCGAGGCAAAGGGCGATGCCCTGACCGCCGCCGATGCAGAGGGTGACGAGCCCGCGCCTCTGGCCCGCACGCGCCATCCCGTGCAGCAGCCGGGTGGTGAGCACCGCGCCGCTCGCGCCGATCGGGTGGCCGTGCGCGATGGCGCCGCCCTCGGGGTTCACGGCGTCCTCCTTGAGGCCGGTCTCGCGCATCACCGCGATGGCAATGGCGGCGAACGCCTCGTTGATCTCGGCGCGCTCGATGTCGGCGGCGCTCCAGCCTGCGCGCGCCAGGGCGCGCTGCACGGCCGGCACGGGGCCAAGGCCGAACATGCCCGGTTCGACCGCGCCGACGCCGGCGGAGACGAGACGCGCCACCGGCTTCAGGCCGAGCCGCTCGGCGGCGCCGCGCTCGGCCACCACCATGGCTGCGGCGCCGGTGTTCAGGCCGGGTGCATTACCCGCCGTGATCGTGCCGTCCTTTCGGAAGGCCGGGCGCAGCTTCGCCAGCGTCTCGGCGGTGGTGTCGGGGCGGTTGTGCTCATCCTTCGCGAAGGCGACAGGCCCCTTGCGGCCCTTGACCTCGACCGGCGCGATCTCGGCGGCGAACAATCCCGCCGCCTGCGCGGCCGAGAAGTTCGTTTGCGACCGCAGGGCCCAGGCGTCCTGCTCCTCGCGCGAGACCTGGCACTTCGTCACCAGGTCCTCGGTGTGCCAGCCCGAATGCTGGCTGGAGAAGGCGTCGTTCAGGCCATCGTACAGCATGCTGTCGATGATCTGGCCGTCGCCCATGCGCATGCCCCAGCGGCCGTTTGGCAGCAGGTAGGGCGCCCGGTCCATGTTCTCCATGCCGCCGGCGATCATCACCTCGGCCTCGCCGAGGCGGATCTCCTGTGCAGCAGAGGCGATCGCCTGGGCGCCCGAGCCGCAGACGCGGTTCACCGTGAGAGCCGGCGCCGAGACCGGGATTCCAGCGCCGATCGCCGCCTGGCGCGCTGGGTTCATCTTGTTGCCGGCCTGGATGACGTTGCCCATCACCACGCCATCCACCCTAGCCGGATCGAGCCCCGCGCGCTCCATCGCGGCACGTATGGCGACCGCTCCAAGCTCAGTCGACGGCGTGTCCTTCAGTGTGCCGGCGAAGGTGCCGATTGCGGTCCGCACCGGGGCGCAGATGACGATGTCGCGGTCAGCCATGGGGATTCTCCTATCTGCCACCGCATTGCGGCTGCACGAAAACTGCGGCCGCGGGACCCAATGCGCCTTGCGACGCGTCAAGTCCGCGTCTGCTGACGTTGTCACATTTCAATATGTCGGGCAATCTGGATATATGGACGCGCGATACCTCATCGATGCCTTCGGGGCCTTGGCACAGGACACCCGGCTCCAGGCCTTCCGCCTGTTGCTCAACGTCGGCCCCGATGGGCTTCCGGCCGGCGAGGTAGCCCGCCGCCTCGGCACGCCGCACAACACCATGTCGACGCACTTGGCGATCCTGTCGCGGGCCGGACTGGCGCGGTCCCGGCGGGAGAGCCGGCAGGTCATCTACACGGTGGACCTTGAGACTGTGCGCGGCCTCGTCGCCTTCCTGGTGCAGGAATGCTGCGGGGGGCAGCCGGAGCGCTGCGCGGCGCTGCTCGACGCCCTCATGCCCGCATCGTCCTGCCAGCCAGGCTGCGCAGCATGAGCGCGGTGACGGAGGCCGCGCCGCGGCGCCTGTCCTTCCTCGATCGCTGGCTGACGCTCTGGATCTTCGCGGCCATGGCGTTGGGGGTGGCGCTCGGCGCCTTCGTGCCGGGGCTGCCGGCCGCGCTCGACAGCGCCTCGGTGGGCGGTACCAACATCGTGATCGCCGTCGGGCTGATCCTGATGATGTATCCGCCGCTCGCGCGCGTCCGCTACGAGGCGCTGCCCGAGGTCTTCGCCGACCGGCGGGTCCTGCTGCTCTCCCTGGTGCAGAACTGGGTGATCGGGCCCGTGCTGATGTTCGCGCTGGCCGTGCTCTTCCTCTCCGACCGGCCGGAATACATGACCGGCCTGATCCTGATCGGGCTGGCGCGCTGCATCGCCATGGTGATCATCTGGAACCAGCTGGCGCGCGGCGACAACCAGTACGTGGCGGGGCTCGTCGCCTTCAACAGCGTGTTCCAGCTGCTGTTCTTCGGCGTCTACGCCTGGTTCTTCCTGGCGGTGCTGCCGCCGCTGGTCGGGCTCGAAGGCCGGGTGGTGGACGTGTCCTTCGCCACCATCGCGGGCGCGGTGCTGCTGTATCTCGGCGTGCCCTTCGCGGCGGGCTTCCTGACGCGGCGCGTCATGATCGCGCGGCGCGGGGAGGGCTGGTACCGCCAGCGCTTCCTGGCGCGCATCGCGCCAGTGACGCTGGCGGCGCTGCTGTTCACCATCGTGGCGATGTTCGCGCTGAAGGGCGGCGAGGTGCTGCGGCTGCCGCTCGATGCCCTGCGCATCGCGGTGCCGCTCGCGATCTACTTCGTGGTCATGTTCCTGGTCAGCTTCTCGATGGGCAGGCTGATCGAGGCGGATTATCCGCGCACGACGGCGATCGCCTTCACCGCCGCGTCGAACAACTTCGAGCTCGCGATTGCTGTGGCCATCGCCGCCTTCGGCCTCGCCTCGCCAGTGGCCTTCGCGACGGTGATCGGGCCGCTGGTCGAGGTTCCGGTGCTGATCCTGCTGGTGGGCGTGGCGCTGCGGCTCGGGGAGCGATGGTTCGGACTGCCGGCCGCGGAGGCGCGCTAGGCCGAGCGGGCCTGTCATCGAAGCTTCACTGGCCTGATTTTATAATTCGATTATCATTGAATTATGAAATCTTCGACGGCTGCCTTCGCGTTTGCCGCCCTGGGCCAGGAGACGCGCCTCGACCTGCTGCGTGTCCTGCTCACTGCCGGGCCGAGCGGGCTCGCCGCGGGTGACATCGCCGCGCGGCTCGGCGTGCCGCCCTCGACGCTGTCCTTCCACCTCCGCGCACTGGACCAGGCCGGGCTGATCGCAGCGACCCGGCAAGGGCGCAGCCTGATCTACGCCGCGCAGGTCAATTGCCTGCGCGCCCTGCTGACGTTCCTCGCCGATGCCTGCTGCGACGGCGATCCGGCGCGCTGCGGCGACCTGCACCGCCTCTTCGAGACCTCCAGGGAGACCGCCCGGATGAAGCCGGCGACCTTCAATGTCCTCTTCCTCTGCACCCGCAACTCGGCTCGATCGATCATGGCCGAGGCGATCCTGAGCGGCATGGCGGCCGGCCGCTTCCGCGCCTTCTCCGCCGGATCCGATCCCCTGCAGACCGGTCCGCTGCCGGAGGTGCTCGCCCAGTTGAAGAGCCTTGGCCACGATGTGTCCGGGTTGCGCTCGAAGTCCTGGGACGAATTCACCGGCCCCGATGCGCCGCGGATGGATTTCGTCATTGCCCTCTGTGACACCCTGAACCTCCAGGCCTGCCCGGATTTCGAGGGCACCCATGTCACCGCGGCCTGGCCGCTGCCCGACCCGGCGAAGTTCGCCGGCACCGCCACTGAGCGCGCGACACTGCTGAACGAGCTCTACGCCGCGCTGCATCGCCGGCTCGGCATCTTCACCAGCCTGCCGTTCGGCGCCCTGGACCGCATGGCGCTCAAGGCGCGTCTGGACGAACTGGCGCAGCCGCTGGCCGCGGGGGCCCGGGCATGAGGGTCGGCATCAACGGCATGGGTCGCATCGGCCGGCTCGCGCTGCGCGCCGCCCTCGGCGCGGCCGAACGGCCCGAGGACGACCCGCGGCGTGGCAACCGGCTGGATGTCGTTCATCTGAACGAGGTCAAGGGCGGCGCCTTGGCCACCGCGCATCTGCTGGAGTTCGACAGCGTGCAGGGCCGCTGGCGCAGCCCGATCGCGGCGGAGGGGAAGGACACCATCCGCATCGGCGACCGCCACCTGACCTTCTCCGAGCATACAAGGCCGGGGGACATCCCCTGGGGTGACCTTGGCGTGGAGGTGGTGCTGGAATGCACCGGCAAGTTCCTCTCGCCCGAGACGCTGCAAGGCCATCTCGACCGCGGCGCGAAGCGCGTCATCGTCGCCGCCCCGGTGAAGTTCGACGGCGTGCTGAACGTGGTCGTGGGCGTGAACGACGGCTTCTATGACCCCGCGCGCCACCCGATCGTCACTGCCGCGTCCTGCACCACCAACTGCCTCGCCCCGGTGGTGAAGGTGGTGCACGAGGCGATCGGCATCCGCCACGGGCAGATCACCACCATCCACGACCCCACCAACACCAACGTCGTGGTGGACGCGCCGCACAAGGATCTGCGCCGCGCGCGCTCCGCCCTGCTCTCGCTCCAGCCGACCACCACCGGCAGCGCGACGGCCATCGCGCTGATCTATCCGGAGCTGAAGGGGAAGCTCAACGGCCATGCGGTGCGCGCGCCGGTGCTGAACGCTTCCCTGACGGACTGCGTCTTCGAGATGGCACGCGAGACCAGTGCGGAGGAGGTCAACGCGCTGTTCGCCGCCGCCGCCGCCGGGCCGCTCGCCGGCATCCTCGGCTACGAGGCACGACCGCTGGTCTCGGCCGACTACGCCCGCGACACCCGCAGCTCCATCGTGGACGGGCCGAGCACCATGGTCACCGCTGGCACGCTGCTGAAGGTCTATGCCTGGTACGACAACGAGATGGGTTATGCCTGCCGCATGGTCGATCTCGCCTGCCACATGGAGCGCGTCGGCCTGTGAGCCTGGCGGTCGGCAGCGCGGCGGGCACGCGCAACTACGTCATCGTGACGCTCGCCTATTGGGGCTTCACGCTGACCGACGGCGCGCTGCGGATGCTGGTGCTGCTGCATTTCTTCCGGCTCGGCTACAGTCCTTTCACGCTCGCGTTCCTGTTCCTGCTGTACGAGGCGGCGGGGATCGGCGCGAACCTGATCGGCGGCTGGCTCGCAACGCGCTTCGGCATCGCGCGCATGCTGGCCGTGGGGCTCGCGACGCAGATCGCGGGCTTCCTGATGCTCTCGGCAGTGTCGCCGGACTGGGTGGTGGCGCTTAGCGTCGCCTGGGTCATCGCCGCGCAGGGCGTCTGCGGCGTGGCCAAGGACCTGACCAAGACGGCGAGCAAGAGCGCGATCAAGCTCACCGCCGGCGAGGCCTCGGGACGGCTGTTCCGGTGGGTCGCCTTCTTCACCGGCAGCAAGAATGCGATGAAGGGTGTCGGCTTCTTCCTCGGCGGGCTGCTGCTGGAGGTGCTGGGCTTCCGCGGCGCGCTGTTCGCGATGGCGGCGGCGCTGGCCCTGATCCTGGCCGGAGTGCTGCTCTCCCTGCCACCCCTGATGGGAAAGGCGAAGGCCTCCAGCTCGGCCAGGGAGCTGTTCGCGAAGAACCGCGGCGTCAACCTGCTGGCCGCTGCGCGGGTGTTCCTGTTTGGCGCACGCGATGTCTGGTTCGTCGTCGGCCTGCCGGTCTTCCTCTACGCCTCGGGCTGGACCTTCACCATGGTCGGCGGGTTCCTCGCGCTCTGGACCATCGGCTACGGCATCGTGCAGGCAGCCGCGCCGTCGCTTGTCCGACGCAGCGCGGACGGGCTCTCGGCCGAGGTGCCGGCGGCGCGTCGGTGGTCGCTCCTGCTGGCCCTGATCCCGGCCCTTCTCGCCGCCGCCCTGATGGCCGAGGTGGCGCGGCCGGACCTGCTTGTCGTCGCGGGGCTCGCGCTGTTCGGCTTCCTGTTCGCGGTCAACTCTTCGGTGCACTCTTACCTGATCCTCGCCTATGCGGGGTCGGAGAAGGCAGCGGAGGATGTTGGCTTCTACTACGCCGCCAATGCCGCGGGGCGGTTCGGCGGGATTCTGGCCTCGGGCCTGCTCTACGGCCTGGGCGGTCTCGCCGCCTGCCTGCTCGGCTCGGCCGTCATGCTCGCGGCGTGCTGGGCGCTGGCGCTGCTGCTGCCCGAGCGGAAGGTGGACGCCCAGCGGCGATAGGCAGGGGGGGCCATCCCGGCGCGAAGGACCGCCCACGCCGGCTTCGAATTGACGCACAAGCCAGGATGCAGCGAAGCTGCCTCAGCCCCTGGGCAACACGGGTGGGGAGGTAGACGGAGACGATGCGCCGCACCGCGCTGCCGGCACGACGCCGCCTGTGTCGCCGCACCCTGCTGGCCGCCCCGGTGGCGCTCGCCGCTCCACAGGCGCTGGCGGCGCGCAGCGTCACGCTGGGCCTGACGCCGGTCTTCCTCGATTCCGACATCGTCCTGGTGCGTCAGATTGAGGGGCACATTTCGGCCCGCCTCGGCAGGCCGGTGCAGGTCGTCAAGCGCCGGACCTACCGCGAGGTCACCTCCCTGCTGGTCGCAGGGCAGCTCGATGCCGCCTGGATCTGCGGCTATCCCTTCGTCCAGCACCGCGATGCGCTCGAGATCCTGGCCGTGCCGCTCTATCGCGGCGAGCCGCTCTACCGCGCCTACCTCATCGCGCGGCAGGACCGCGGCGCCGCCACGCTGGCGGAGTTGCGCGGCGACCTCCACGCCTTCTCGGACCCGGACAGCAATTCGGGCTTTCTGGTGACCAGCGCGATGCTGGCCGAGCTCGGCACGGCGCCGGGCGCCTTCTTCACGCGTAGCTTCTTCACCTATGGCCATCGCAACGTGATCCGCGCGGTCGCCGCCGGGCTCGCCCAGTCGGGTTCGGTGGACGGCTATGTCTGGGACGTCATGGCCGACCTGGAGCCGGCGCTGGTGGGCGCCACGCGCGTCGTGCAGGCCTCCGCCCCGATGGGGTTCCCGCCCTTCGCGACCTCCCGCCAGTCCGATCCAGGCTTGGCGCGCGCCATTCGCGACGCGCTGCTCACCATGCCGGAGACGGCCGACGGGCGCGACATCCTGGCGACGCTCAGGCTCGACGGATTCGTGACCGGATCGCCTGGCCTTTTCGACGGCATCGCCGCGCTCAGCCGGCGCGCGCGGGCGGCGGGGTGATGCGCGCGCTGGCACCGCGTCGCTGGCCGCTGGCGCTGCGTGTGCCGCTGCTGATCACGCTGCTGATGATCGGTATAGCCGGCGCCATCTCGAAGCTCGTCCTGGTCCGGCTCGAGGCAACGCAGGCCACGCATTTCGAGGAACTCAGCGGCGCCTATCTCGACGGGCTATCCACGGCGCTGCTGCCCGCGATGATCCGCCGCGACCCGTGGGAGGCGTTCGACGCGCTCGACCGCTCTCGCGCGCGCTATCGCGGCGTCGGTGCGCTGCGTGTGCTCGTCGTGCTGCCGGACGGCACGGTGCTGGCCGCCTCCGATCCGGTCCGCCATCCGCTCGGCGCGGCGGCGCCCAGCGAGGCGGGCCCGGCGCCGCTCCACCTCGCGCCCGGTGCCGCCACGGCCTGGATCCACCGCGCCGTCAGCGAGGGTGGCATGCCGGTCGGGCGGATCGCCGCGGAGGTGGACGTGACCGCGCTCGCGACCGAGCGGCGGGCCACGCTGCTCGCGCTGGTCGGCGTGAACGCGGCGCTCACGGTGCTCTTCGCGATCCTCGGCTGGCTGCTGGTGCGCCGCATGCTGCGCCCGGTGCTGCGGCTGTCGGAGCGTCTCGGCCGCGCCGCCGAAGGCAGGCTGGACCCGATCCCCGAGGCCGAGCTGCCGGCTGCCGATACCGAGGCCGGCCGCGCCTTCCGGCGCTACAACGCCGCCGCCGCAGCGATCGCCGAGCGCGAGGCGCTGCTGACCCGGCTTGCCGAGGAGGAACGGCGCGCGCTGGTCGGCCGCTACGCCTCGGCGATGGCGCATGAGGTCAACAACCCGCTCGGCGGCCTTTTCAACGCGGTGCGCATGATCCAGCGCCACGGCGACGATCCGGAACGGCGGCAGCGCGCGGCGTCTCTGCTCGAACGCGGGCTTACAGGCATCCACAACATCGTTCGTGCCTCCCTCATCCTGTGGCGCGGCGAGTCGGATGCGCGGCCGGTCTCGGCAGCCGACATCGACGACCTCCGCCTGCTGATCGAGAGCGAGGCGCGGCGCCGCGAACTGGTCCTCGACTGGCAGCAGGGGATCGAGGGCAGCTTTCCTGCCCCGGCCCAGGCGGTGCGGCAGATCGCGCTGAACCTGCTGCTCAACGCCTGCGCCGCCTCGCCGCCGGGCGGCCGCGTGACGGTGCGCGCCGGCGTCGCGGCCGGCACGCTGACTCTTGTGGTCGCCGACGAGGGGCCCGGCCTGCCGGGCCACGCGCGCAGGCTGCTGCTCGACGGGCGCGAAGAGCAGGTGCCGCAGGCCGGCGGCCTTGGCCTCTGGACCGTCGCGCGCCTGGTGCGGGAGCTCGACGCAAGCGTGCACCTTGCCGGTCCGCCCGGCTCCCATGTCACCATCCGGATCCCCGATGCCGAGCGTAGCGCGAACCTCCCTGCCGCAGCCTGACCCGGCGCCGCATGTGGCGCTGATCGAGGACGACCCCGTCATGGGCCAGTCGGTCGCCGATTGGCTGGCGGTGGAGGGATATCGCACGAGCTGGTTTCGCACCGGCGGCGAAGCAGTGCGCGCGCTGTCGCGCGTGGCGCCAGACGCGGTGATCTGCGACATCCGCCTGCCCGACATGAGCGGCGAGGAGGTGCACCGCGCGCTCGCGCTGCCTTGCGGCCAGGCACCGGTCCTGTTCGTGACCGGCCATGGCGACATCGCGCAGGCCGTCCGGCTGATGCAGGCCGGGGCGGCCGACTACATGACCAAGCCCTTCGACATCGAGGCGCTGCTGCGCCGGCTGGAGGCCCTGCTCGCGTCCCGCTGGCAGCGGAGCGACGGATCTTTGCTCGGCGAGGCACCCGCGATCCTTGCGGTGGAGCGCGTGCTGCGCCGCGTGGCGCCGATCGACAGCACTGTGCTGCTCACCGGGCCGAGCGGGTCCGGCAAGGAGGTCGCGGCGCGGCTGCTGCATGGGGAGGGCCCTCGCGCGCGGCTGCCCTTCGTCGCCACGAACTGCGCAGCGCTGCCGGCCGAGCTGCTGGAGAGCCAGATCTTCGGTCATGAGCGCGGCGCCTTCACTGGCGCCGCCGCGCGGCACGAGGGCCTGGCGGAGCAGGCCGGCAGCGGCACGCTGTTCCTGGACGAGGTGGCGGAGCTCCCGGCGCCGCTTCAGGCAAAGCTGCTGCGGCTGCTGCAGGAGCGGGTTTTCCGTCGGCTGGGCGGCGAACGCGACCTGCCCTTCCGCGCGCGGGTCGTCGCCGCTACCAATGCCGACCTCGATGCGCGCGTCGCCGAGGGACGCTTCCGCGAGGATCTGTTCTTCCGCCTCGCCGTGATCCGCGTCGCGCTGCCGGCGCTGCGCGAGCGGCGCGAGGATGTGATGCCGCTGGCGCGCCGCTTCCTCGGCGAGTTCGCGGACGGCTTTGCGCGGCCGCTCCGCGGCTTCACGACGCTCGCGGAGGACGCGCTGATGGCGCACGACTTCCCGGGCAATGTCCGCGAGCTGCGCAACCGCGTCGAGCGCGCGGCCGCCCTCGCGGAGGGGGAGCTGGTCACGGCCGCCGACCTGTTTCCCGAGCGGGCCTCTCCGGGCCGGGCCGACGCGCCGGTGCCAACCCTGGCCGATGCGCGCGACGCGGCGGAGCGGCGCGCCATCGCGGCGGCGCTGGCCGCGACCAGCGGCGACGTGACACGGGCGGCGGAGTGGCTGCAGGTCTCGCGCTCGACCCTGTTCGAGAAGCTGCGCCGGCTTGGCCTACGCGGCGAGGGCGGCTGAGCCGGTCCGGCGGTTCGGACCACAGCGAAGGCCGAGTCCAGAAAGCCGGACTCACCCCGCGCCTCCGGCGAGCGAAATCAACGTCCTGGGATGCCGCACTTGCCGGTGCAGCGTGGCACGGGCGTTGCCTTGCGCCCTCCAGCGAAGCCGATGGCCGGCCGCGAGAGGGAGGAACGAGGCATGTCCGACAGCAAGCGCGAAATCAGGGAGCGCGCGCAAGCCGATGCGCTCGCAACCGAGGTGCTGCGCCATGGCACCAATACGCAGCGCCGGTCCCTGTTCGTCTCGGCCGCCGCCTTCGGCGCAGCCGCCATGACCATCCCCGGGGCGAAGCCGGCCTCGGCCCAGACGGCGCCTGCCGCACCCGCCGCCGCGCCGGCGCGCCGCGCAATCGTCAAGGACGACAGCCGCGTGCTGAACATCGGCGCCACGGTCCGGTCGGGCAACTACTGGAACTTCAAGACCTTCATGACCCCGGTCGAGGAGTTCTACGTCCGCAACCACTACCCGACGCCGACCGTCGAGACCCGTCCTGTGCTCGCGCGCGAGAACTGGAAGCTCCGCATCCACGGCGCCTCGGTCGAGCGGCCGGTCGAGCTGACCTACAATGATCTGCTCGGCATGCGCAGCCGCACCATCATCGCGACCATGGAATGCCATGGCAACGGCCGCACGCTGTTCTGGGAGCAGGACGGGCTGACTGGCCAGCAGGTCGCAGGCGGCAACTGGGTGCTCGGCGCGGTCGGCCAGGCGGAATGGCAATACGTGCCGATGAGCGAGATCTTCGCCCGCGTCGGCATCAAGCCGGGCGCGCGCACGGTGCTGTTCTGGTCGGGTGTGGACGGCAACGACATGGGGCGCCCAATGCCCTACAGCGACGTCGCCGCGATGCAGCACGACATGGGCGTGTGCTTCGCGATGAACGGCAACCCGCTGATCCCCGACCATGGCGCACCGGTGCGCATGGTCGTGCCCGGCTGGGGCGGCACTGCCTCGATCAAGTGGCTGACCGAGATCCGCGTCACCGACAAGCGCGTCTGGTGCCGCCTCAACACGCGTGGGGAAGTGTTCATCGGGCCCACCTATCAGCGCCCCGAGTTCAGCGCGACCGAGGACGAGTTCATCGGCGTCGGGCCGGACGACATTCAGGGCCCGATGGTCACCTGGATGCCGCCGAAATCCTTCATCACCGTCCCGCTCGTGCTGGAGAAGTCGCCCTCCGTGCCGGCCAACTACCCGCTGCAGCGCGGCCAGGTGCCCCGGCTCGTGGCCGGGCGGCAGGAGCTGACCGGCTATGCCTGGGCGCCGCAGCACGGCGTGCGCCAAGTGGAGGTGCGGATCGACGGCGGCAGCTGGCAGCGTGCCGAGATCCGCCAGCCCAACCTCGGCAAGTATACCTGGGTGCGCTTCTCGCTGCCATGGGATGCAACGGCGGGCCAGCACGTCATCGAGACGCGCACGACCGACAATGCAGGCACGGCGCAGCCCGAAAGCGTGCCGCTGAACACGCTCGGCATGGCGAACTGGGCAATTCCGAAGTTCCGGGTTGAGGTCGCCTGAAGAAGGAGCCGGGGGCGGCGCCTCGCGATCTCGCCCCCGGCGCCATCGCCGTCACCGTCACGAGAAGCAGAACCGAAGACATGCGTGTCATGATCCTGGCGATGCCGGCGCTGGCCGTGCTCGCCCTTGCCGCGTCAGCCGCAACCGGTCAGCCGGCCCTGTCGCCCCAGGTGGCAGAAGGGCAGCGCCTCTATGCTGAGAACTGCGCCGCTTGCCACGGTGATGACGGCCGGCGCGGTGCCGGCTTCCAGACGCCGATCTGGGGGGAGCGGACGCAGATCGCGAAGTTCAACAATGCACTCGGGCTTTTCGAGTACAACCAGATGATGATGCCCTTCGACGACCCGACGCGCCTTACCGACGAGCAGAAGTGGGCGATCATTGCGTACATGCTCGTGAACCACGGGGCAATTGCGCCTGACGCGACTCTGGACGCCGGCGCTGCCGCGACAGTTCGCATCCAGTAGGCCGCATCTACACGGTTTTTACGCCGCCGACGGACGCAGCGCCTGGTCAGCGGCGCTTTGCCCTTCGTTATGAGCTGCCGCTCTCCAAGACTACAGGTCACCGGACGGCCGAGTCCGGGCGCACTCCCTCCGCCAGGGCTACGCTCAGAGAATTTCGTTCCCTGCAGTTGGAGTTCACCCGGTTACGGAAGCGGGGCAACTCCAGATGCTGTCGTATGCGAGGCGGGACCCGACTGCGTGACCTCGAGGCACGTCTCGCGCGTTCGACGGGCGGCCTGGGCAAACGCGTCCAACTGATCGCCCGTACCGACGCCACGGCGACTGTGGACAGCAAGGCGGTGCCTCCGTCATCGTAGTCGCAATCCATCCTGGGAGGCGAGGGTGTCCCCTGTCCGACTCGTCGTGGCAATGCTCGTCCTCGTTCTGTCCGCGCCCTTCGCGAGCGCCCAGCTCCGCGGAGGCACCGCGGTGGTCGCCGTGCCCTCGGACCCTGGGCATCTCAACCCCGCCATCACCACCAGCGCGCCGGTCCAGCAGATCGCCGGCTCCATCTTCAACGGCCTCATCAGCCTCGACGAGACGGGCACGCCCAGGCCCGATCTCGCGCAGTCCTGGACCATCGCGCCCGACGGCCTTCGGGTGACCTTCACCCTCGTGCCCGATGCGCGCTGGCATGACGGCCAGCCGGTAACGGCCGAGGATGTGAAGTTCACCTTCGAGAACCTGTTGTTCCGCTTCCATGCGCGCACCCGCGCGGGCCTGGCGCCGGCGGTCGAGAGCATCGACGCGCCGGAAGCGCGCACCGTCGTCTTCCGCCTGCGCCGCCCGCATGCGCCGCTGCTCCGCCAACTCGACGTGCTGGAGGCGCCGATCCTGCCGCGCCACGTCTATGCCGAGGGCGACGCCAACCAGCATCCGGCGAACCTCCGCCCCGTCGGCTCCGGCCCCTTCCGCTTCGAGAGCTACCGCCAGGACGACAGCGTCGTGCTCGTCCGCAACCCGGCGTATTTCAAGGCCGGCCTGCCGCATCTCGACCGGCTTGTGTTCCGCGTCATCCCGGACGCCAACACGCAGATCCAGGCGCTGCTCGCCGGCGAGGTGGACTACCTGGTGCGAGTCGCCGCCTCCGACGTGCGCCGTCTGCAGAACCGCGGGATTACGCTGGTGGACACGCGCGGCGGAGCCGGCGGGTCGAACTGCATCATGACGCTGGCGTTCAACCTGGAACGGCCCACCCTGGCCGATCTGCGCGTGCGCCGCGCCATCGCCGCCGCAATGGACCGCAACCAGATGCTCGACCTCATCCTGTTCGGCCGCGGCCGGGTGGCGGAGGCGCCGATCTCGAGCGGCATCCCCTGGGCGCACCTGCCTGGCGCGCTCGCCGCGCATCCCATCGACCCGGCGCTGGCCAACCGCCTTCTGGACGAGGCGGGGCACCCGCGCGGCGCGAATGGCGAGCGCTTCTCGATCGACATGTTCCTCTATGCCACCTTCACCCGCTATGCTGAGCTGATGCGCCAGCAACTTGCGCAGGTCGGCATCGGGCTGCGCGCGCGCTTCGTGGACGCCGCCGGGCTCGGCGAGGCGGTCTTCGCGCGGCGCTACTTCGACACCACGCTCGTCTCCTACTGCAACGGCCTCGACCCTGCGATCGGCGTGCGGCGGATGTACGACAGCACGAATATCGGTAGCGTGCCCTTCTCCAACGCTGCGGCCTTCCGCAATGCCGAGGTGGACCGGCATTTCGCCGCCGCCGGCGCGACGATGGACGAGGCGGTGCGCGGCGAGCACTACCGCGCGGCGCAGCGCATCCTGGCCGCCGAGCTGCCCTATTGGTGGCTGGTCGAGGCGAACCTCACCACCGCCTGGCGCGACGCCTTCCGGGGCTTCGCGCCCTGGAGCGGGAGCTTCGCCGAGGGCGCGCAGCGGCTGCGCTGACCGGCGCGCGATGCGGCGCCTGCTGATCCGCCGCCTGCTGCTGGCGGTCCCGACGCTGCTGGTCGCCGCCACCATCGCCTTCGTCCTGGCGCATCTCGCGCCCGGCAGCCCGGCCGTGGCGCTCGGCGGCGATTTCGGCGCGCCCGGCCTGGTCGAGGAAATCGCGCGCATCCAGGGCACCGACCGGCCGCTCGCCGTCATCTACGTCGAATGGCTTCTGCGTCTGGCCCGCGGCGACCTCGGCTTCTCCTTCCGCGCGCAGGCGCCGGTCACGGCTCTGATCGGCGACCGGCTCGGCGTGACGCTGGTGCTCACGCTGTCGGCCGCGCTGCTTGCCATGCTGCTCGGGCTGCTGCTCGGCGCTGCCACGGCGGCGCGGAAAGGCGGGCGGGCCGCAGTCGCCACCTTCGCCCTGGTCCAGGCGCTGCCCGTCTATCTCGTCGCGCAGCTTCTCGTGCTGGTCTTCGCCGTCGGGCTTGGCCTCCTGCCGATCCAGGGGCTCGAGAATCCGCGCGCCCCGCCCGAGGGGCTGGCGGGGCTGCTGGCCGACCGGGCGCGCCACCTCGCCCTGCCGATTGCGGCCCTCGGGCTCGGCCAGTTCGGCTTCGTCGCGCTGCTGACGCGCGCCCGGCTGCGCGAGGAACTCGGCCGGCTCTACGTCACCACCGCGCGGGCGCGCGGCGCCGGCGAGGCGACCGTGCGCCTGCGCCACGCCCTGCCCAATGCGCTGCTGCCGCTGCTGGCGCTGTTCGGCAGCCGCGTCGGCGCGCTGGTCGGCGGCGCGCTGGTGGTGGAGACGGCCTTCGCCTTGCCGGGGCTCGGCCGGCTGGCCGTGACGGCGGCGATCGCGCGCGACCAGCCCACCGTGATCGGCGTGGTGCTGGTCGCCGCGCTGGCGATCGTGCTGGCGAACCTTGCGGTGGACCTGCTGCAGCTCTGGCTCGACCCGCGCCAGCGGGAGGCGTCGTGAGCCGCGCGGCGCCCGCCTGCCTGCTCGGGCTCGTGCTCCTGCTGGTCCTGCTGCTGGCCCTGGCGCCGGCGGGCGGCATCCAGGCGCTGCCGATGACGCGCCCCTTCCTGCCGCCGGGCGCGGCGCATCCCTTCGGCACCGACGACCTCGGCCGCGACATGCTGATGGCGGTGGCGCAGGGCGCGCGGACCTCTCTGCTGGTAGGGCTGGTGGCCCTCGCGCTCGCCTCCGGACTCGGCATCCTGGTTGGCGTCGCCGCCGGCCTTGGCCCGGTCGCGCTCGACGAGGCGCTGATGCGGGCGACGGATGTGGTGGCCAGCCTGCCCACGCTGCTGCTCGCCGTGCTCGTCGCGGCCTTCTTCGGCGGCTCGGCACTGCTGGTCGCACTGGTGCTCGGGCTGACGCGTTGGACGGTGATCGCGCGGCTGGTACGGGCCGAGACGCTGACGCTGCGCCGCTTGCCCTTCTTCCGCGCCGCCCTGGCGCTGGGCTGCGGGCCGTGGCGGCTGGCGCGGCGGCACCTGCTACCGCAACTGGGCGCGGTGGTCGCGCCGGCGGCAGGGGTGATCTTCGGCGGCGCCATCCTGGCCGAGGCGACGCTCGCCTTCGTCGGTCTCGGCGATCCGGAGCGGACCAGCTGGGGCCGGCTGATCGCCGCGGGCTATCCCTTCCTCGACGACGCGTGGTGGATGTGGGCCTTCCCGGTCGCGGCGATCTGCCTGACCACCGTGCTGGTGGCGCTGGCTGGCGATGCCGCGGCGCGCGAAGGCTGACCGCGAGCCGCCTTGGGCATTGCCTCCGCCCCGATGGCTGGGGCAGGGTGGCGCCCGCAACCCGGAGTGGGACCTTGCGGATCGTCTTTCGCGCCCTGTGCCTGGCAGCCCTCGCCGCCCTTGCGGCCCCGTCCGGACCAGCCCGCGCGAGCGGCGCCGAGGGCAGCTTCGGCCTGGCCGCGATGGTCCACACCCACAACTGGCCCGCCAATGCCGAGGTGCTGCCCTGGGACGGGCGCTCCGACGGCAGCTTCACCTACCGGGCCATCCCCTGCTCCGGCAACGCGCCGATGAACAACATCGGCACCAACCTGCCGACCTATAACGGGCTGATCCCGGGCAGCCGCTCGCCGGCCTCCACGCGTTCGCACCCCTTCGCCTTCACCGTAGAGCGGGGCGCCATGCGCGGCACCATCGCGCTGACCGTCTGCCAGCTGCGCCCCGGCCCGACCACCGACGGCAGGCCGGACGCCGAGCGCGACCGCATCGACATCGCCTTCGCCGCCACCGCGGACCGGCGGACCGCGGAGGAGACGATCTTCAGCGGCACCTTCCGCATCACCGGCGGTTCCGGCCGCTACGCGCAGCTCACAGGCAGCGGCACGATCCGTGGCTACTTCATGTGCTTCGACCCGCGCGGCTGCGAGGCCGGCAACGAGGGCCGCTTCCGCGACATGCAATACGTGCTGGAAGGCACCTTCCGCGATCCCGCCTTCGCCCCGTGAACCCGAGAGGAACGACGACCATGGCCTCCAGGATGCTCGCCCTCGCCGTCGGCTTGGCGCTGACCGGGACCGCCGGTGCCGCCTCGGCCTGCGGCCAACTCAGCCATGTGGAGCCGGCGAAGCCCGGCCAAATGGTGCTGATCCGCGGCTATGGCTACGGCTTCGAGGGCGGCGAGCGGCCCGTCACCTTGGTCTGGGCGTCCGCGCGCAGCGTCGCGGCAACGGTGACGATCGACGCGCAAGGCAATTTCGAGATCGCTATTCCAGCGCCGCAGGCGCCGGGCGACCATGAGCTCGTGGCCATGGAGGGCGAGGAGGATCCGGCGCCTATGTCGGTCACCGTCACCGTCCTGCCGGTCGGGGCCTAGCCTCCGGGCTCTCAGCCGGGCGCCTCGCAGCGCGCGAGGTCGGCGCGGATCGCCGCCTCGGGCAGGCCGAGGCCGATGAAGACGAGTGCGCCGCAATCGCCCTCGGCCAGTGCGGCGCCGTCCGGTGCGCGGCTGGTGCGCATGACGTCGCGCATGCCCTGAAGCAGCACGGGATGCGGCTCACCAGCGATGCGGATCACGCCCTTGCAGCGCAGCAGCCGTTCGGCATGGCGCAGCGCGAGGAAGGATAGCGCATCCCGCAGCCTGTCTGCGTCGAGCGGCGCCGCAGGGCGGACGACGAAGGACTCCGCCACCGGCTCGGCGCGGCGCGGCGCCGGCACGCGCGCGGCGGCGAAGGCCGGGGATGGCGCGGGTGGCCGATGCGCCGAGGCCGCCGGCCAGGGGCCGAGCAGCAGGCGAGGATCGAGCGACTCCGGCGACACCGCTCGGATCTCGGCGAGCGGGTTGGCGCCGGCGAGTTCATCGCGCAGCGCGGCAAGCGCCGCGGCCGGCATCGTCTCCGTCCTGGTGAGCAGGATTGCATCCGCCGCGCCGATCTGCCGTTCGGCGACGGGAAAGCGCGCCCGCTGATCGGCCAGCCCCGGCGCGTCGCAGACCGTCACAACTCGCGCCACGGCGACCCCACCGCGCAGCGAGGCCGCGCGGGCTAACGTGGCAAGGATCGCGCCCGGATCGGCGAGGCCCGTCGTCTCCAGCACGGCAAGGCGGGCGCGCCCCGGCGCCTCCGCGCGGAAGCGCAGCAGCGCCTCCAGCGCGGCGAGCAGGTCGCCCTGGATGGTGCAGCAGATGCAGCCATTGGTCAGCTCGACCAGCGCGCCGGCGCGGTTGGCGGCGGGCAGCAGCATCCCGTCCACGTCCACCGCGCCGAACTCGTTCACCAGCACGACGACGCCCGTAGCGTCGCGCGCCGCTAGGGCGGCGTTGAGGCAGGTGGTCTTGCCGGCGCCGAGGAAGCCGGTGAGCAGGACGAGCGGTAGCTTCTCCATGCGGCTTGATCTGGCCGGCCCGATGCGGCCAAAGTCAAGGCGATGCGGGGAGGCCAGGACGATGAAGATCGCGACGGTGGGCAAGGGCGGTAGCGGCAAGACCACACTGGCCGGAACGCTGGCCCGCATCTTCGCCGAGCGCGGACAGCGGATCGTCGCCATCGACGGGGACCCCAACCCCAACCTGGCGCTGACGCTCGGCATGACGCCAGATGCCGCCGACCGCATCACCTACATCCCGCCCAGCATCATGACCCTGGTGAAGGACGAGGCCGGCAATTCGAAGCTCGAGCCGACGATGAGCAACGACGCGCTGATGGAGAAGTTCGCCGTCCGCGCGAATGATGGCATCGACCTGATCGTCATGGGCAAGCCGGCGCATGGCACCGCCGGCACCGGCTGCATGTGCTCCTCCCACCGCGCCGTGCGCGGGCTGATCGCGGAGCTGACCGATATCGGCGAGCACACCATCACCGACATGGAGGCCGGGCTCGAGCACCTGAAGCGCGGCACGGCGCGCAATGTGGACATGATGCTGGTCGTGGCGGAGCCCTATTACCGCTCGCTCGAGGCCGCGCTGCGCACCTGCGAGCTGGCGCGCGAGCTGAACATCCCCTTCGTGAAGGTCGTTTCCAACAAGGCGCGCGGCGAGGAGGACCGGGCCGCGATCGCCGATTTCTGCGCCAAGCACGACCTCGAGGTGATCGGCGAGGTGCCCTGGGACGAGGATTTCGCGAAGGCCGAGCAGCAGGGGAAATCACCCTACGACCACGCGCCGACGTCGGTCGGCATTCGCGCCATCCGTGACATCGCCGACAGGATCGCGGCGCTCGCCGTGCCCCCTGCCGTGCCGGGCTCCGGCGATGGCGCAGCCGCGCGGGCCTGAGCCCCGCCGCGGGCTGCTGGTGGGAGAGCTGGCGGCCTCGCTCGGCGTCACGCCGAAGACGCTGCGCCACTACGAGAAGCTCGGCGTGCTGCCGGCGGCCGAACGTGGCGACAACGGCTACAGGCGCTACCCGCTGGATGCGGCGCAGCGCGTGCGGCTCGCGGTGAAGCTGCGCGCGCTCGGCTTCCCGCTGCCGGCGGTGCGCGCGCTGCTGGCCGTGGCGGACGGGCCGGGCATGCGCGCGCGCCTCGCCTCCGAGCTCGACCAGAAGATCCAGGAGACGGCGCTGCAGATCGCCGTGCTGCAGGGACGGCGGGACGAGTTGGAGGCGCGGCTGATGGCGGTGTTCGACGCCCCGCCAGCGGCGAGCGCCGCCGTGGTCTGCGATGCCTTCCTCGGCGGGGGCCAGCGAGGAAGTCCTTGACGTTGCCCTAGGGGCAAAGCGCAGCATCCGCGCGAACCGGGCGGTTCCCGGCGGTTGAGGACGAGATGGCGGACGGCAATGGTCCCCCGGCGGCGCGCTACCTGCCGCGCTTCACGCTCGACGCAGGTCCGATCACCGAGGTGCACGCCTTCTGGCTGGCGGGGATGAGCTGCGACGGCTGCTCCATCGCCGCGACCGGCGCGCAGAACCCGACGGTCGAGCAGCTGATGACCGGGACCATCCCGGGCCTGCCGAAGATCGTGCTGCACCATCCCGTGCTGTCGGTCACCGCCGGCAAGGAGTTCATGAAGGCGCACCACCTGGCCAAGGCCGGCAAGCTCGGCGCGCCCTATGTGGTGCTGCAGGAGGGCTCGGTCGCCGACGAGAGCATCGCCGGCGATTTCGGCGGCTACTGGTCCGCGATGGGCATGGACGAGAAGACGCACCAGCCCATCCCGACCGCCCATTGGCTGCGCGACCTCGCGCCGGGCGCTGCGGCCGTCATCGCGGTCGGCACCTGCGCGACCTGGGGCGGCATCCCCGCCGCGGCGGGGAACCTCACCGGCGCGATGTCGGTGATGGACTACCTGGGCAAGGACTACCTCAGCCAGCTCGGCCTGCCGCCGATCAACATCCCGGGCTGCGCACCGGTCGGCGACAACATCACCGAGACCATCGCATCCATCCTGATGTTCCTCGCTGGCGTCGGCCCGCTGCCGGAATTCGACGAGCTCGGCCGTCCCGCCTGGATGTTCAAGAATACCGTCCACCGCGGCTGCGTGCGCGCCGGCAACTACGAGGAAGGCAAGTTCGCCGAGGAATACGGCGACCAGGAATGCCTGGTGGAACTCGGCTGCTGGGGCCCCGTGGTCCAGTGCAACATGGTCAGCCGCGGCGCGCTTGGCCACAATGGCGGCTGCATGAACACGGGCGGCATCTGCATCGGCTGCACCATGCCCGGTTTCCCCGACGCCTTCGCGCCCTTCTACAAGCGCCCGCCAGGCGCGCTGCTGTCGTCCACCGTCAGCCGCACGACCGGCACCTTCATGTCCTATCTCCGCGACTTCACCAACCACAGCCGCAACATGACGTCGCGCTGGAAGGAGAAGGGCGCGGTGCCGAGTGGCTGGGCCAAGGTGCGCGGAGAGGCTCGGCCGCTTGAGCGCGCGGTCAGCTATTTCTACGACAAGCTCAAGGCGCAGGGCACGCGCTTCGAGCCAGGCTCGGCGCGGCAGAAGGAGTTGCAGGCCTCGGCCAGCGCCTATCTGCGCAACCGGCCGACGCGCCAGGCGGCGGAATAGGAGGCGGCCATGTGGTGGACCCTTGGCTTCGTCGTAGCGGGCCTCGTGGTGGCGGTGGTCGCCGCGCTGCTCATCGGCATCCTGATGCAGGCGCGCCGCATCCAGAAGCTGGCCGGCGCCGCCGTCGGGCTGGTCGGTGAGATCGACGCCAACACCCGCAGCATCTGGGCGCTGACCCAGACCAACCAGGTCGCCGGCCAGATCCTGGAGGGCGCCCAGGCGATCGACCGCAACGCCGGCGAGGTCGCCGCGGCGCTGACCGGCGCTGCAGGGAAGGAGGCCGCGTGATGTGGTTCCTCGCCATCGTCCTTGCGCTGGTGGTGACCGGCGTCGTCGCCTTCCTGCTGCTGCAGGTCATCCGCACCGCGGAGGCGATCGAGGCCGGCTGCGCCGAGATCTGGGCGCACGGCCAGCGCGTGGCGAACAACACCATCCACCTCGCCAACCTGCACCGCACGCAGGAGGCGACGGAGCGCATCGCCGGCCGCGCCGGCCGCATCCTGGGCCATGTGAAGGCGCTCGACGCGCATGTGAACGGAGCGCCGCGATGACCACGCTGCTGACGCTGCTGAGCTGTCTCGCGGCGCTCGCCTTCCTCGGCACCGTTGCCTGGGGGCTGGTCCGCATCGTCGCGCTGCTCGAGGCGATCGGCGGCAAGGGCGACAGCTACCTTGCCAAGCTGCGCCTCGGCCTGCGCGCAATCGAGCGGGAGACCTCGCACCTGCCGCGCACGGCGCCCGCGATCAATGTCGCGCTCGCCGGCACCGCGGCGGGGCTGACAGAAGTGCGCGACGCCCTCGGCCGCGTCGTGCAGGGGCTGACGAAGGGAGGCGCGGCATGAGCGGTCTGGCGCTCACCATCTGGGCCGTGACGCTGGTTGTCGTCGCCGTCGTCATCGTGCCGCTCGCGCTCTCGCTGCTGAAGCGCGCGCTGACGGCGGCGCAGAACATCGAGCGCTACATGGCCGACATGCTGGAGGCCGGAAAGGGCATCGCTGGGAACACCGCGGCCATCCCGGCTCTCGACACGACGCTGGCGACCGCCGCCGCGATGGCGCCCGTTGCGCAGGACATCGCCACGACCGCGGCAGCGGCCGAGGCCTTCGTCACGAAGGGGGCGGCGGCATGATCACCTTTCTTACCGTGGTGTCCCTGGTCCTGGCGCTCGTGATCGTCGCCGTCGTTGCTTACCACCTGATCGGCATCTACGGCGCGCTGAAGCGCGCCGGCGACCACCTGGAGGCGCTGGCCGGCGGGCTGACGGCGATCCGCGACCACTCCGTGCCGCTCAACGGCAGGATAGACGCCATCAATGCGGGACTTGCCGCGCTGCTGCCGCCGCTCGGCGGTACGGCGACAAGCCTCGGCACCATTGCCGCCGCGCTGAAGCGCGGCTGAGAGACAGCCCATGTGCTTCGAGAACCTGCCTATCGAGTTCGATGCCAACGGCATCGCCCGGCTCAAGCCCGGCGTGCGCAACCCCTATGAATACCAGGTGCGCACGCCCGAGCAGCGGCAGGAGGTGCTGAAGGCCATCGCCGCGCGCAACGGACAGTTGGTGGACATCGACTACGACCCGGTGACACGCGTCGCCGGCGCGCTGGCCTTCCATTCCACCGTGGACCTACCGAACCGCCGCATCGTCGACACCAACTCCATGGCGACGCTGTTCCGCGGCTACGAGGTGATCCTGCGCGGCCGCGATCCCCGCGACGCCGCCTTCATCTCGTCGCGCGCCTGCGGCGTCTGCGGCGGCGTGCACTCCACGGCCTCGGCGCTGTCGATCGAGATGGCGCTCGGCATCAAGCCGCCGCCGATGGGCATCGTGGTGCGCAACCTGCTGCTGTCCTGCGAATACCTCTACGACAACCCACTGCATCTTTTCGTACTCTCCGGCCCCGACTATTCCGAGACGCTGGTGAAGCAGACCAACCCGGAGATCTGGGCGAAGGCGGAGACGGCGCCGGCGCGCGGCCGCGCGATCCATGGCTATGCGACCATGGGCGCGCTCATGACCGACCTCAATCCGCTGACCGGGAAGCTCTACCTCGAGGCGCTGCAGATGACCCGCGTGGCGCGCGAGGCCTATGTGCTGCTCGGTGGGAAATACCCCCACCCCGAGACGATCATCCCCGGCGGCGTGACGACGACCATCACGACGACCACCTTCAACGAGTTCTACCTCAAGATCTCGCAGTTCTTCGACTACGCGAAGAAGTGCATCGCGATCTGGGACGACGTGTTCGACTTCTTCCTGGAATGCGATCCGAAGTATGCCGACTGCGGGAAGCTGCCGGCGACGATGATCGACCTCGGCCAGTGGGACCACGAGGACCACTACGACGCGACCTACGCCAACTGCAACGCCTGGGGCGAGAAGCGCTGGTCCACACCGGGAGTGCTGGTGGACGGCAAGCTGGTGACCACCCGGCTCACCGACATCAATGTCGGGCTTGAGGAATTCGTCGAGCATTCCTACTACGAGACCTGGCAGGACTATCCGTTCAAGACCGACCCGTTGGGCAATCCGCTCAGCCCCAACCATCCCTGGAACAAGACGACGATCCCCCGCCCGGGCGCGCAGAACTGGAAGGAACGCTATTCCTGGTCCACCACGCCGACCTGGGACCGCAAGGTGTTCGAGGCCGGCGCCTATGCGCGCGTCTATCTCAGCGCGGTGGCGCAGAAGCTGCCCGCCAGCGAATACGTAGCCTCCACCGGCAACAGCCTGCGGCTCAACCTGGCGAAGGGCGCGGCGCTGCCCGCCGGCGTCGCGGAGTGGAAGGTGCCCTCCGTCTGGAACGCCTTCGAGCGCAACCGCGCGCGCGCCTACGCCGTGGCCTTCAACCTCATGGTCACGATGGAGAACTTCGTCCGCGCGCTCGACCTGCAGAAGCGCGGTGAGACGAAGGTGGCCACGCCGTTCGAGATCCCGACCAGCGGCCACGCCATCGGCGTCGGCTTCTGGGGGGCGGGCCGCGGCTTCCTCTCGCACCATTGCGAGATCAAGGACGGGCTCCTCGCGAACTACCAGATCGTCACGCCGTCCACGGTGAATGCCTGCCCGCGCACGCCCTGGGGCGATCCCGGACCCTATGAGCAGGCCGTGATGAACACGCCGATCATCGAGACGCGGTTCACATCCGCCGACGACTTCCAGGGCATCGACATCCTCCGTGCCCTGCGCAGCTTCGATCCCTGCATGCCCTGCACCACGCACGTGATGGTCGAGGGCTCCGACCGCGTCGTGACGCGCGAGGTGACCACCTGTGCCTGCGGCATTGATTGAGACGGAGGTCGAGACTCCCTGGACCGGCGGGACGCTGATTGGGATCGTCGGCTTCTCGACCCTGCCGCGATCCTTCCCGCTGGGGCCCGCGCTGATGGCCGGGCTGCGCGCCCGGCTGCCGGGCGTGCAGGTCGAGAACATGACCTGGGGCCCGATGCATGTGGTGCAGCGCTTCCAGCAGCCCGACGTGCCGCGGCCCGACCGCGTCGTGCTGGTCGGCGCCGCCGCGATCTGCCGCCGGCCCGGCGCGGTCGCGGCCTGGCGCTG
>NZ_JAPSMD010000012.1 GCF_027856955.1 Falsiroseomonas oryzae
GCACGGGCGTGCAGCGGGTGGCCCCATTCCTGCGGCGCGACATCGCAGGCCGCGGCCGCGGCCAGCGCCGCCGAGGCGCCGGCGGCGCGCAGCACCTCGCGGCGCGGCGGTTGCGCATCCAGGTCGGCGAAGCGGGGCAGGCGTTGATCCGGGGTCATGCTCCGGCGTCGATCACGGCTGGAAGGGTGGAGGCGGTCGCCCCTGCCCTGACGCCGCGCGGTGCGCGATGGTTCCGCAACCGCCACCGTGCCGGGCACGTTGCCGGGCCGGTCCCTGCGCGGAGCCTGCGTTGCGTCGTGCCCTTCCCCTGGCCCTGCTGGCGATGCTCGGCGCCTGCGATGAGCCGTCCACACCTGCGCATCTTCGGATCGGCGATGCGGACGCCCGGCGTGGCCAGGTGGTGCTGCGCGCCCATGGCTGCGGCGCCTGCCACAGCATTCCCGGCGTAGAAGGCGCGGTGGCCTGGGTAGGGCCGCCGCTGATGGAGTGGGCGCGACGCGGCTATGTGGCGGGACGCCTGCCCAACGTGCCGGAGAACCTGGTGGCGTGGCTGCGCGATCCGCAGGCGATTTCGCCCGGTTCCGCCATGCCGAATCTGGGCCTGACGGAGCGCGACGCGCGCGATGCGGCCGCGTACCTGTTCACCCTGGGCGCGACGCGGGTGGAGCCCGTCCCGGCCGGCATGGTGCTGGGCCCAGGCGAGGGCGGGCTGCGCGCGGCGCCGCGCATCCGGCCGCGGCAGGACCGCCTGTCCGGCCATCAGCCGCAGCCCGGCAGCATCAGCGCCGGCGCGGCCTGGAACAGCACGGCCACCGCGGAATAGGCCGCCGCGGCGGCGGCGAACCAGGCGGTGAAGCGGGGCTCCGCCTCGCCGCCTTCGTCCCAGGGGCCAATGCGGAGATGCGGGCACGCGGATGCGAAGACCAGCGCCAGCGCGCCGAGCGCGAGGACAGTCAGCGCCAGGACGGAGGCCGGTGCCCAGGGAAGCCCGAGCACGCGCCAGGAGGCCCATTCCCGCTCGCACGCCAGCGCGTGGACGGCGTAGATGCCACCGAAATGCGCTGCCCAGATAGCCAGGCCTGCGGTGATCGCCAGCACGCTCGCGATCGCGCGCGGCTGCCGGGTCGCCGTGCCGCTCATGCCAGGACCCTGTGGAAGCCGTGCAGCAGCGCGAGGCCGGCAGCACCCTGGCCCGCCGTGTAGAGCCAGAACAGCATCGTGTTGTCCATGGTGAGCCGCCGTCGGCCATCCAGCTTGCCGGCCAGGGCGCGGGCGAGCGTGTAGGCCGCCATCAGCAGCGCGATGGCGACATGCGTGCCCTGCCAGGCGAACATCGTGAAGGATGCCGCGCCATAGGCGTGGTCCGTGGGACGTATTCCGCCCGCCCACAGCGACCAGCCATCCGCTGCGGCGCCGGCCGAGAACATCGCCATGCCCAGCACCAGCATGGCGCAGACCCAGACCAGCGAGGCGCGGCCAAGCAGCCGGGCCGCGACGAGGATAGCGAGGGCTCCGCCACCATAGAGCGTGAGTGCGAACAGGCCGGGCCATGGCTTCGGCAAGCCCTGGCCGGGCGGCGGCCACATGGCGTCACCGTTCACCAGCCACAGATACATCCAGCTGCCGAGCAGGCAGGCGAAGGCAGTGCCCTGCACGAGCATCAGGGTGACCATCGCCCACCAGGAGGTGGTGATGGGCCCCGTTGCATGGGTGGGCAGCCGGATCGCGTCGCCGATGTCGATGCTGCCGGGCTGGCTCGGTACCGGATCGCTGCCATGCCAGAGCCACCAGAGCATCCCGCCGAGCGCCAGCAGGAAGGCGACCGCGGCCTCCACCAGCAGCGGCACGGTGAGACAGAAGAAGAAGGCGCAGGTGCCGAGCGCCGCGACCACGTGACCCCAGCCGGGAAACGGCAGCACCGCGACGTATTGCGGGATCGCCTCGGCCGGGCTGGTCACCAGCGCCTCGCGATGGCCGGTTGCGGTCATCGGCAGGTAGTGGCCGCCGGCTTCGACCTCCCGACGCAGTTCGGGCTCCGACCACAGCGGATAGCGGTCGCGCACCCGCGGGATGCTGCGCGGGCCGTGGTTGTCGTTGTCGATCCATTCCAGCGTGCCGGCCTTCCACCGATCCGCCTGGTGCCCGCCTGGGCGGAAGTTCCGCGCCACGTCCACCAGCACCACCAGGAAGCCCAGCGCCGTCACGGCGGCGCCGACGGTCGAGAGCATGTTCCAGATCTCGAGGCCGAGGCCCGACGGATAGGTGTAGATGCGGCGCGGCATGCCCATCAGCCCGCTGATATGCATCGGGAAGAAGGTGAGGTTCACACCGCCGAACAGCAGCCAGAAGCCCCATCGCCCGAGCCGGTCCGACAGTGGCGTGCCGACGGAAGGCGCCCAGTAGTAGAGTGCCGCGAGCAGCGGGAAGACCATGCCGCCGATCAGCACGTAGTGCAGGTGCGCGACGATGAAATAGGTGTCGTGCGCCTGCCAGTCGAAGGGCGTGACGGAGACCATCACGCCGGTCAGGCCGCCCAGGACGAAGATGAAGAGGAAGCCGAGCACGTAGAGGGTGGGCACCTCCCACTTCACGCGGCCGCTGGCGAAGGTTCCGATCCAGGCGAAGACCTGCACTCCGGACGGGATGGACACGGCGAAGCCCGCGGCGGCGAAGAAGGCGAGGCTGAGCGCCGGGATGCCCGTGGCGTACATGTGATGCACCCAGAGCCCGAAGCTGATGAAGCCGGTGCCGACCAGGGCGAGCACGACCAGCGAATGCGCCAGCAGGCGCGCGCCCGCCATCGCGGGCACGATCATCGAGACCATGGCCGCGGCGGGCAGGAAGATGACGTAGACCTCCGGGTGGCCGAAGAACCAGAACAGGTGCTGCCACAGCAGCGGATCGCCACCCTGCTCCGGCAGGAAGAACGGCCAGCCGAAAGCACGCTCCAGCTCCAGCAGGGTGGAGGCAACGATGACGGCCGGGAAGGCGAACACGACCATGCCCGCGAAGACCAGCATGCCCCAGGCGAAGACGGGCATGCGTCCCAGCGTCATGCCCGGCGCGCGGCAGCGCAGGATGCCGACGATCAGCTCGATGGCGCCGGCGATCGCCGAGATCTCGATGAAGCCGATGCCGAGCAGGTACATGTCGGTGTTGATGCCCGGCGAATTCTCCTTGCTGGTCAGCGGCGGATACATGAACCAGCCGCCGTCCGGCGCCGCGCCGAAGAACAGCGAGGCGAAGAAGCACAGCCCGCCGATCGCGTAGATCAGGAAGGCATAGGCCCCGAGCCGCGGAAAGGGCAGCTCCCGCGTACCGAGCATGGCGGGCAGCAGCGTGATCGCCACCGCCTCCACGGCCGGGACGGCGAAGAGGAACATCATCACCGTGCCGTGCATGGTGAAGAGCTGGTTGTAGGTGGCGGCATCCACGAGCGTCAGCCCCGGCAGGGCAAGCTGCGCTCGCATGATCAGGGCCAGCACGCCGGCCAGCATCAGGAACAGCAGGGCCGTGCCGACGAAAAGGGGACCGATCAGGTTGTTGTTGAATTCGGTGAGCAGCGCGATGCCGCGCGGCATCCGCCAGACCTCCTTGAGCCGCTCCAGTTCCTCCTCCGGCCGCGGCAGGCGGTTCGGCGTGCGTGACTGGTGCGGGCGCGGCGCGAGGTCGTCCATCAGCGCAGCGCCTCCAGCCAGGCCGCCAGGGCGAGCAGGTCGTCGCCGTCCAGCGCGCGCCCATAGGCGGGCATCGCATTGCCTGGCTTGATGTCCTGGGCGCCGGCGATCCAGCCGGCCAGCGTGCCGCGATGGTTCTCCAGCACGCCCGCTGCGAGGGACAGGCGGGAGCCGACGCGCGACAGGTCGGGACCCAGCCGGCCCTGCCAGGCCGTGCCGCGCACCGCGTGGCAGGCGCCGCAGCCGGCCTCGCCGAAGATGCGCTTGCCCTGCACGAGGCGTGGATCGGTGGGCTCGGGCACCGGCGCCTGCTGGCGCGCCAGCCAGGCCTCGAAGGCGGCAGGCTCCTCGACGACGGCCCAGAACGCCATGAGGCCATGCTGCAGGCCGCAGAATTCCGTGCATTGTCCGCGCAGCACGCCGGTGCGCTGCGCGGTGAAGCGCTGGCGGTTCACGCGGCCGGGAATCATGTCCATCTTGCCGTGCAGGTTGGGGATCCAGAGGCTGTGGATCACGTCGGCGGAAGAGAGCAGCAGCTCCACCTCGCGCCCGACCGGCAGACGGATCTCGTTCGCGGTGACCGCGTCGGCGCCCGCGTCGGGATAGCGCACCTCCCACCAGTATTGGCGGGCGATGACCTCGATGCGGAGCGGGCGTTCCTCGCGCGGCAGAACCAGTGCGCGCGACACGCCGAGGGAGTGCACCAGCAGCGCCGCCAGCGTGATGACGGGAAAGGCGACGCCGCCCGCGAGCACGAAGGAGCGCGACCGCATCGCACCGCGCAGCGTGGCCGGTGCCAGCAGCGCCCAGGCGAGCAGGGCCATCACAAGCACGAAGATCGCAGCGCCGCCGCCGAAGAGCAGCCACGACAGATGCGCGATCCGCTCGGCCGCATCGCCATGCGGATTAAGGGGCGTCTGCACGCCCGTGCAGGCGCCTAGCGCCAGCAGCGGCAGCAGGCGCAGCACGGTCATCGCGCGGCCGGTTCGGCGCGCAAGGCACGTGCCAGAGCGGACAGCGCGAGAAGGGCGAAGGCGAGCCCGCCCGGCACCCACATCAACAGCCCGCCGAGCTGCTGGTCTTCCAGCGGCGTCAGTCCCCAGGGCAACGTCGAGAGCGCATGCGGCACGAAAAGGGGGCGCGGTGTGAAGGTGAGGAGGGCACCCAGCGCCCCCATCTGCGCCGCCGTGGCAAGTCCGGCCAGGATCGCGACCTCCGGGCGACGCGCCGCGCCCAGCAGTAGCCCGTGCCAGAGCCAGGTGGCGGTCGCGACCAGGCTGCCCTGCATGGCCCAGTAGGCGATGTCGGACCGGAAGGTGAGGGCGTAGGGGCCGGGCAGGTGCCAGGCCCAGAGCGCCGCGGCGAAGGCGGCCGCCGCGGCAGCCATGCCCGCCGGTCCGTGACGGTATATCGGAAGCGCCAGCGCGAGCATCGGCGCCGCGACGGCAAGCAGCACCAGGTGCTGCGCGACGCGCGCCGAGAACAGCGCGACCGAGAGGTTGCACAAGGGCGAGATCAGGGTCGAGGCGAGCACGATCCAGCCGACGGCCAGCCATCGCCGGTCGCCGGACGCCCCGGCGAGGCGCCAGGCGAGCAGCAGCCCGGCCAGGAGCGCTGCGCCCAGCATCGGATCGAGGTTCCAGGCCACGCCGCCCGGCGCGGGCGCGGTGCCGCAATAGGGTGTGCTGGCGAGTCCCGGCTGCATCCGTTGCCCTCCCGACATCGTCGCCAACGCGCGGGATGCGGAAAGTTCACCGGTGGCAGGTGGAACACCGCGTCAGCGGCGAGACCTCGATCCCGGCATGGAGGAAGCTCTCATCCGGCCGACGCGCCGCAACCGGCGGCTGCCGATGGCAGTCCAGGCACCAGCCCATCGACAGCGTCTCGGCCTTGACGGTGCGGGGCATCGTCCGGACGTCGCCGTGGCAGGTCGTGCAGTCCAGGCCGGCCGCAACATGCGCCGCGTGGTGGAACCGCACATGGTCAGGCAGCCGATGGACCGATCGCCAGACCACCGCGCCATCCAGCGCCAGTGCCGTCTGCAGCGGCGCGAACTGCGCCGTGACGTTCCACACGCGGTTGTGGCAGCCGAGGCAGGTCTCCGCGGTCGGCATTCCGGCAGCGGCGGCATGCTCCACCTGCGCGTGGCAGAACCGGCAGTCGAGGCCGATCCCGCCGGCATGCACCGCGTGGCTGAAGGGAATGGGCTGCGGCGCCGCAATCCCCACGCCCCAGGCGCGATCGGAGCGCACGAAGGCGAACCCCGCCGCGCCGGCCACGCCGAGGCCGATCGCGGCAAGCCCGAGGGCGATCCTCAAGCGTCGGTCGGCGCGGGGAGAGAACAGTTGAGGCATGCGCGGCCGTTGCGGGGTCGCATGGCGCAACGCAGCGAACCGCCCGCGGTTGTAGGGCCGTGGCGGCGGCCCGCGTCGTTCGGAACCGCGGGTTGAGGCCGCGCGGCACAAGGGGCATGCTCCTGCGGCGCAGCAAGGCGGAGACATGCGGGATGGCGACCTCCGAAGCCGGCCTCCTTCCGGACAAGCTTCCGGTGGTGGACCTGAAGGGCCTGGGCACGCCCGAAGGCGACGCCGCCATCGCGCGTGAACTCGACGACGCCTTCGGCGGCATCGGCTTCGCCTACTTCGCCAACACGCCGATCAGCCAGGCGCAGCAGGACGCGATCTTCGCCGCGTCGCGCGCCTTCCATGCGCTGCCCGATGCCGACAAGCGCGCCATCGACATGAACAGCTTCCACCGTGGCTACATGGCGCCCAAGACGTCGCTGATCCAGACATCCTCGGTGGCGAAGGTCACCAAGCCCAACTACTCCGAATCCTTCATGTTCATGCACGAGGTCGCGCCCGACGACCCGCGCTTCGGCCTGCCGCTGCAAGGCCCGAACCAGTGGCCCGCTGCCCTGCCTTCCTTCCGCGAGGAGGTTCTGGCCTACCAGGCCGCGATGGAGCGGTTCTGCAAGCAGCTGCTGCGGCCGGTCGCGCTGGCACTGGGCCTGCCGGCCGATCACCTCGCCCCGTTCTTCGACAAGCCCACCACCTTCCTGCGCCTGCTGCATTACCCGCCGCAGGCGCCCGACTCTCCGGAAGACCAGTTCGGCTCGGCGCCGCACACCGACTACGGCTTCCTGACCATCCTGCTGCAGGACATGTCGGGCGGGCTAGAGGTACGGAGGAAGGACGGCGTCTGGCTGAAGGCCACACCGATCCGCGGCACCTATGTGGTGAACGTCGCCGACATGCTGTCGCGCTGGACCAACGGACGCTGGCAGTCCACGCCGCATCGCGTGAAGAACCTGTCGGGCGGCGACCGCTATTCCTGCCCCTATTTCTTCGACATGGACATGGACGCGACCGTCGAGGTGCTGCCCAGCTGCACCAGTGCCGAGAACCCGCCGCGCCACCCGCCCGTCCTCTACGGCGACTACCTGCTGGAGCGGCTGAACAAGAACTACGCCTATCGTCAGCCGGCGGCTTGAGCCGTCCGCATCGGGGGCAGCCCGCGCACCCCAGCTTCGGCGGTTGCGATCGTGACCGGGCGTGCCGCCGTGCCGTAGGATGCGCCGATGGCGCATCCTTCGCTCGTGATCCTGACCGGCGCCGGCATCAGCCGGGAATCGGGCCTTGCCACCTTCCGCGACGCGGACGGCATCTGGGCGAAGGTCCGCATCGAGGACGTGGCGACGCCGGAGGCCTTCGCGCGCGACCCGGCCCGCGTGCACGCCTTCTACAACGCGCGGCGCGCCCAGCTGCGCGACCCCGCCATCCGGCCCAATGCGGCGCACCGCGCGCTGGCCGAGCTGGATGCGGCCTGGCCGGGCGAGTTGCTGCTCGTCACGCAGAACGTGGACGACCTGCACGACAGGGCCGGCTCGCGTCGGCTGCTGCACATGCACGGCGAACTGATGAGGGCCCGCTGCATGACGTGCGAGGCGGTGCATCCCTGGCCCGACGACCTCTCCACCGCCACGACCTGCCCGGCCTGCGGCCAGGCGGGCGGCATGCGCCCGCATGTGGTGTGGTTCGGCGAGATGCCGCTGGACATGGCACGGATCGGCGCGGCGCTGGACCGCTGCGACCTGTTCGTCGCCATCGGCACCAGCGGGCAGGTGTATCCCGCCGCCGGCTTCGTGGCCGAGGTGGCGGGCCGCGCGCGCACGGTGGAGCTGAACCTCGAACCCTCCGCCGTGGCCTCGGATTTCGACGAGGCCCTGCACGGACCGGCGACCGAGACCGTGCCGAGCTTCGTCGCGCGGCTGCTGGCGGGCGCATGACGCGCTGGGCGACGGCGCTGCTGCTGGCTGCGTCCTGGTCCACCGCGACGGCGGCGGAGCCGCTGCGCCCGCCCGGCATCGGCACCGCCGATCCCCGGCAGGCCGTGGATGTGCGGGAGGCGCCGTGGCATGCGCTCGGTCGCGTTCAGCGCGGCGGCAGCCTCTGCACCGGCGCGCTGGTGGCGCCGCGCACCGTGCTGACGGCGGCGCATTGCCTGGTCGGGCGGAACACGCGTGGCCTGGTGGAGCCGGAGGCCGTTCACTTCCTGCTCGGCTACCACATGGGGCGCTGGCGCGCCGAGGCGCGCGTCATCCGCTTCGTCGTCGGGCCGGGCTTCGACCCTGCACGGCGCCGGCCCGGGCCGGAGTGGGCGGATTGGGCCCTGCTGACCCTGGACCGCCCCCTGGCCACGCCGGACCAGGTGCTGCCTCTGATGGCGAAGGCGCCCGCCCCGCGCAGCGCGCTGATGATCGCCGGGTATCAGCAGGACCGCCGGGAGGTCCTTCTCGCCGATACGGGCTGCCGGCTCGTCGGTGTCGCGGAGGTCGCGCCCGGCCGGCAGATGCTGGTGCATGACTGCGCCGCGACGCGCGGCGCCTCCGGCGCACCGGTGCTGGCGCGCGGGCCGGATGGCCAGGGCTGGGCCGTCGCCGGGCTGCTGGTCAGCGTCGCGCGCGACATGGCACTCGGCTTCGCGGTGCCGGCCGCCGCGCTGCCGGCGCCGGAGTAGCCTATCCCTGGCCTTCCAGCCGGTCGATGTCGTCGTCCGAGAAGCCGAAATGGTGGGCGATCTCGTGAATCAGCACATTGCGCACCAGGCGGAACAGGTCCTCCCCGGTCTCCACCCATTCCAGCAGGATCGGCTCGCGGTACAGCGTGATGGTGTCGGGCTCCATCGGCGCGTCGAAGACGCTCTTCTCGGTCATCGGCGTGCCGCGGTAGAGCCCGGTCAGCGCCCAGGGGCTCTCCATGCCGAGCTCGGCCGCCGTCTCCTCGTCGGCGACCTCCTCGACCACGATGGCCGCGCCGCGCACCAGGTCGCGAAGCTCCTTGGGGATGGCGGCGAAGGCCTGCTCGGCCATCTCCACGATGTCCTCGAGGGTGGGGGGGTGGTGGAAGCGCGACATGGCGCATCCACCTCAGCCTCATCCATCCCGTCAAGCCGGAGTCCCCGCCATGGTCGATAAACTCGATGCCGCAGCCCGCGCCGCCCTGCCATCCACCCTGCCGAGATGGGAGGTCATGGAGGGGCGCGACGCGATCCGGCGGCAATTCCGCTTCAAGGACTTCTCCGAAGCCTGGGCCTTCATGTCGCGTGTCGCGCTGCTGGCCGAGGCGCAGGACCACCACCCCGAATGGTCGAATGTCTGGAACCGGGTGGACATCGTGCTGAGCACGCATGACGCCGGCGGCCTGTCTGAGCGGGACGTGAAGCTGGCCCGGGCGATCGACGCGCTGCTCTGAGGTGGTTCAGGACCGGTCGGCCGGGATCACGCTGATCGTCCCGTCGGCCTCCAGGACCGCCCAGCGGATCTGCTCGAGCCTTGCAATGCCCTGGCGCTCCCGCGCGGCCTGCAGTACGTCCTCGATGTCGAGCCGGGCGCGCCGCAGCCGGTCCTCCAGGGGCCGGCCATCGGCCACGAGTATCGTCGGCACGCCGTCCAGCAGGCGTCCCGCGGTGGCCGAGCGCTGCTTGAGCAGCGACATCCCGACATCCATCAGCAGCAGCGTGACCACCACGACGACGGCGTTGACCATTGAGAAGTCGTTGCCGAGCAACGCCTGCTGCGTCGCCTCGCCGATCACCAGCAGCAGGACGAGGTCGAAGGGCGTCGTCTCGCGCAGGCTGCGACGGCCGGTCAGCCGGAACAGCGCCAGCAGGATGGCGTAGAGCGCGACGGCACGCAGCACGCTTTCCATGTCACGGCCAGACGAGGACGGGCAGGTCGAGCGACTGCCCGTCCGCGACGATCCGCAGGCGGCGCGGCCCTGGCGCACCGATCGGCTCGGCATGCAACGCGATGCGCGCGACGCCATCGGCATCGCGGCCGAAGCGCAGCACCAGGCCTGCCCCTGCCGTCCCCGTGGAGAGTGGCGGCGGCGTCGTGTCGTGCAGGCGCCAGAGGCGCGGGAAGTCCCCGGCCAGGCGCACATCAGCGTCCCCGCCGCGGGACGGGAGGTCCAGTCGGATCGGGTCGGTCCGACCCAGCCGCTGCATGCGCGCCCAGCTCGCCTGGACATCGCCGATTTGGCGATCCTGGTCGGCGAAGGGGCCGCCGCCGCCGAACAGGCCGAGGCAGGCGGCGACGACCAGCGCGGCCATCGCCAGCCAGGCGACGCGCTGCAGTCGCCAGACGTGTCTCTGGAAGGCGATGTCCCGGTCGATCCGCGCGATCTCCGCCGGCTCCGCCATGTCGAGCCCTGCTTCCGGTCCGGCACCGCAACGCGGCTGGGCGCGCACTGTTCCCGCCCGGCGCGAGGCCAGCGGGCTGTTCCCAGCCGGGGCGATCGCAGGCTAGCCTCCTGCCCAGCGGCGCCGGAGGCGCCGGCAGCAAGGGAGATGAGGCATGCTGAAGCGCAGGACAGTGATGCTGGGGACGCTGGGCGCACCGGCCGTCCTGGCGGGCGGCCGCGGGGCCCTCGCCCAGGCCGGCGGGCCGATCCGTATCGCCACGGCGGGCCCGATGACCGGTCAGTACGCGGTGTTCGGCTCCCAGATGCGCGCCGGGGCGGAGATGGCGGTGGCGGACCTGAACGGCGCTGGCGGCGTGCTGGGCCGGCAACTCGCACTCGAGATCGGCGACGATGCCTGCGACCCGCGTCAGGCCGTCAGCGTGGCGAACCAGCTGTCCGGACGGCGTGTGGCGCTGGTGGCCGGGCATTTCTGCTCCTCCTCCTCCATCCCGGCGCGCGACGTCTACGCCGAGGAGGGCGTGCTGCAGATCAGCCCAGCTTCCACCAACCCCCGCTTCACCGACGAGGGCAAGTGGAACACCTTCCGCGTCTGCGGCCGTGACGACCAGCAGGGCCAGGTGGCGGGCCGCTACATCGCGCAGAACATGCGCGACCGGCGCATCGCCATCCTGCACGACAACACCGCTTATGGCCGCGGCCTGGCGGAAGAGACGAAGAAGGCGCTGAACGGCGCCGGCGTGCAGGAGACGCTGTTCAGCGCTTATACGCCCGGCGAGCGCGACTATTCCGCCGTGGTCTCCCGCCTGCAGCAGGCGAACATCCAGGTCATCTATCTCGGCGGCTACCACACCGAGGGTGCCTTGATCCTGCGCCAGGCGAAGGAGCGCGGGATGAACGTGACGCTGATCGGCGGCGACGCGCTGGTGACCAACGAGTTCTGGCAGATCAGCGGCCCGGCGGGCGAAGGCACGCTGATGACCTTCAGCTCCGACCCGCGCAAGCGCCCGACCGCGGCGCAGGTGGTGCAGCGCTTCCGCGCCCGCAACATCGATCCCGAGGGGTATGTCCTCTACACCTACGCCGCGATCCAGATCTGGGCGACCGCGGCGGCGCGCAGCAACGGCGTGGACCCGCGGCGCATCGCGGCGCTGCTGAAGTCCGGCGGGCCGTGGCAGACCGTGCTCGGCGACATCTCCTTCACGGACAAGGGCGACGTGACGGTGCCGGACTACGTCTTCTACGTCTGGCGGAACGGCAGCTACGCCGAGATGTGACGGGTCGCGCCGCCGCCCGGTTCCTTGGCAGGGCGGCGGCGCGGCATCCCCGGGTTGGCCGAGGGCCGCGCCGGTTCAGGCGCCGGCCCTCGCCAGCATCAGGCCGGCCTGGCCAGCCAAAGGCCAGAGCATGCCGAGCGCGAGCGCCGCGAGCGCCGCGCCGGCCGCCATGCAACTGGCGCGGTGATTCGCCAGCAGCAGGCGGCGTGCCGGCGGGCGGCTGAACACGCAAGCGACCAGGGTGCACCAGGCCAGCGCCTGGGCGGGAACCACCAGCACCGCCACCGCGGCCGCGGGGCTCCGACCGAACGGACCGACGAACTGCGCCAGCAGATAGGCAGCCGTGATCGGATTCGTCGCTGCCGTCGCGCAGCCCGCGACCATGGCCAGGATCGCGATGCGGCGCGAGGCCCTGTCCTGCTGCCGGTCGGGTTCGCCCGGGCGAGGCCGTGGCACGACTGCGATGCGCAGCGCGATCAGCAGCAGCATCCCGCCACCCACGGCGCGGCCGGCCTGCGCCAGGGCGGTGTCGCCCGGCAGGCCGGCGAGCAGGCCGCCCATGACCGTCAGCGTGCCGATCGCCAGCATGTTCGGTCCCGGCACCGCATTCACGGCGAGGTAGCCGAGCGAGAACTTGCCCAGCGGCAGCGCCCATGCGGCGACGCTCAGCGCGACCTCGCCCTTCATCGCACGGTTTCCTGACGCAGCGTACCGGCGAGCGGCGCGGCAGCCGGCATGTCGGCGCGCCCGCCCTCAGGCGCGACTCCGCGGCACGCCCTGAGGTCCGCGGTCCGCATCCGGCCGCAACCCAGGGGCCGGCTCATCGGCGCAGCGGATGATGCCCGGCGGCGCCACCGAAGACGCGCCCGACCAGCCAGGCAGCCGCCCGCCGGAGCGATAGGCCGAGCAGCCTCCAGCCATAGGCACGGCTCAGGCGCTCGACTTCCTGCCAATCGCCGGCGGAGGCGGCGCGATGCATGCTGCGGGCATAGGATTCCGGCGTCATCGTGCGGCACTCCGTTGGCCGGCGAGAAGCCGGGCTTCGAACCAGTCCGCGACCGCCTCGGCAGCGGCGAGGGTTGCGTCCAGATCGGCACGTGCGCGCAGGCGTCCCGGACCAGCCGGGTCCGGAAGTACCGGTCCGGGAGAGGGCCAGATTGCGCCGGGCGCGTCCCAGCCATGCCCGGCGCCCTGCAGCATCCGGATCTCGATCGCGGCGGGGGCGAGGTGTTCGTCGCAGCCCTGCGCCGAGTCGCTGCCCTGGACCACCAGCACGGCCGGTGCGGCTGTCGCGGGCAGTCCATGGCAGCCGGGATAGAGCGCGACCGTCGGCTGCGCGTCCGCGCCTGCGAGCGCCGCCCGGCCGCCGAGGCCGAAGCCGAGCAGGCCGATGCGCGCCGGATCGAAGCCGTTGGCGCGCGCCCAAGCGAGTGCGGGGCCGATCGCGTCGGGCGAGGCAGCCGGCTCGATGGCGGAGGCCGGGGTGTCGAGGTCCTCGCCGAGTCCGAGCACCAGGCTCGCGATGCCGCGCGCCAGCAGCGAGCCGACATAGGGCTCCGACCGTCCATCCTCCCCGAGCGCGTCGGGCAGCATGATCACGAGCGGTGCCGCGACGGTGTCCGGCGGCTGGATGAAGCGGGCGAGCCCGGCCGGCTCCGGCAGCCGGGGCAGTTCGGCCGCCGTCTCGGCCGCGGCTGGCGCGCCGCAGAGCAGCAGCAGCAGCGGAAGGACCCTGGACTGTGGCACCGTCGTGGCCTCCTGCACCGGACGGGTGCAGGAGAGCAGCGGGGCGGGATTCAGGTCCCGAAGCGCGCCCGAAACTTCTCCGAAAGCGCGCCGCGCGGGGCGTGCTAGTCGAGCCGCATCCCGGCTTCGCGGACCACGCGGCTCCATCGCGCGTCGTTCGCGGCGATGAAGGCAGCGGCCTCGCCCTCCGGCGGATCGATGCCCCAGCCGGCCAGGCGCTGGCGCGCCGCATCCGCGGCCACCGCTCCGCGCGCCAGCGCCGCCCAGTCGGCCATCGCCGCCTCCGGCGTGCCGCGCGGGGCAAACAGGATGTTGGCGATGCGCACCTCGAAGCCGGGAACGCCGGCCTCGATGACGGTCGGCACCTCCGGCAGCAGCGCGTGCCGGGCCGCCCCGGACACCGCGATCGCCCGCAGCCGGCCCGACCGCACGAGGTCCGGACCGCCGCCGATCGCCAGGAAGCCGGCGGCGACCTGGCCCGAGACGAGCGCCGTCAGCGCCTCCGCGTTGCCGCGCTGCGGAACGTGTTCCAAGGCCCCCGGCGGCAGGCCGGCGAGTTGCCGCAGGTGCTCCATCGCCAGGTGACCGGGCGAGCCGATGCCGCCGGAGGCATAGAAGGCAGGGTTGCGCCGCGCGCCGTCGAGGAAGGCCTGCAGCGTCGTCGCCGGCTGCGACGGATGCACCAGCAGCACCAGGGCGAAGCTGCCGAGATTGGCCACGGGCACGAGATCGCGCCGTGGGTCGAAGCCGACGTCGCGATACAGATGCGGGTTCACGGTCAGCGCGGTGTCGAGCGCGGCGAGCACCGTCCGGCCATCCGGCCGGGCGCGCGCGACGGCGGCGGAACCGATATTGCCGCCCGCGCCCGGGCGGTTCTCGACCACCACGGTGCCGCGCCCTTCGCGCATGGCGTGCTCCGCGAGCAGCCGGGCCGTTCCGTCGAGCGCGCCGCCGGGCGGGAAGTTCACGACGATGCGCAGCGCGTCGGACTGCGCCCGCACCGGGGCGGACGCGACCAGGCCGGCCGCGGCGAGGCCAAATCGGCGGCGAGTGGTCATCCGGCGCATCCCCTGGCAGTTTCCTGCGCGGGAGGATGCCGGGACATGTCCACGATCCGCAACGTGCTCTTCATCATGTGCGACCAGCTGCGCTGGGACCACATGGGCTGCGCCGGGCATCCCTATCTCCGCACGCCGAACCTGGACGCGCTGGCCGCGCGTGGCGTGCGCTTCACCCAGGCTTATGTCCAGTCCGGCATCTGCGGCCCGTCGCGCATGAGCTACTACACCGGCCGCTACGTCGCCTCGCACGGCGCCACGCACAACCGCGTGCCGCTCTCAATCGGCGAGGTGACGCTCGGCTGGCACCTGCGCGAGGCCGGCCGCACCCTGGCGCTGGCCGGGAAGACGCATGTGCTGCCCGATGCGCGCGGCATGAAGCGGCTGCAGATCGACGGGCAGCACGACCTGAAGGCGCTGCTGGACGAGGGCTGGTTCACCCTGGTGGACCGCCATGACGGCCACCACGCCGAGCCGGACAGCGCCTACGCGCATTGGCTGCGCGCCCAGGGCTACGACAGCAAGGACCCCTGGACCGACTACGTGATCGCGGTGGAGGACGAGCAGGGCCGCGTGCTGAACGGCTGGAAGATGCGCAACGCGCGCCTGCCGGCGCGGGTGCAGGAACGGCACAGCGAGACCGCCTACACCACCGATGTCGCGCTGGACTTCATGCGCCGCCAGGGCGGCGCGCCCTGGGTGCTGCACCTGTCCTACGTGAAGCCGCACTGGCCCTACATCGCGCCTGCCCCCTGGCACGCGATGTATTCCGAGAACGAGTGCCTGCCCGTCTCGCGCCACCCGGATGAGCGCGGCGACGCGGCGCATCCCGTGCTGCGCGCCTGGCAGGACGAGGAAGTGTCGCGCAGCTTCCAGGACGATGCCTGCATCCGCACCGTGCGCCCGGCCTATCAGGGGCTGATCTCGCAGCTGGACCACCATCTCGGCCGCGTGTGGGAGGAGATGGAGCGGCTCGGCCGCTGGAAGGACACGCTGGTGGTCTTCTGCTCCGACCACGGCGACTATCTCGGCGACCATTGGCTCGGCGAGAAGGAGTTGTTCCACGACTGCGTCCAGCGCATCCCCTTCCTGCTCTACGATCCCGCGCCCGAGGCCGACGCCACGCGCGGCACGGCGGATGACCGCTTCGTCGAGGCGATCGACGTGGTGCCGACCATCCTGGACGCGCTGGCGCTCGATCCCGCGTTGCACGTCGTGGAAGGTCGGTCGCTGCTCGGGCTGACGCGGGGCGGTGCCGCGTCCTGGCGCGACGCGGTGTTCAGCGAGCTGGACTGGACCTTCCGCGGAGCGCGGCGGCGGCTCGGTCACCCGGCCGGGCAGCACCACGCCTGGATGGTGCGCGATGCACGCTGGAAATACGTCCACTGGAGCAGCGGCTACCGCCCGCAGCTGTTCGACCTCGCGGCCGATCCGCGCGAGTTCCACGACCTCGGTGCCGACGCCGCGCTGGACGGCGTGCGGGAGGCGATGCGGGAAAGACTGCTCGCCTGGTTCTGCGGCCTGAAGCGCCGCACGACGCTCACCTGGGCCGAAGCCGAGTTCCGCACCGACCGCCACAAGGCCGCCGGCGTGTTCTACGGCGAGTGGTAGCGCCGGGGCGGGATCAGGCCAGCACGCCGACCGGGTGGTAGTCCCGCCCGTACCAGATCAGCGCGCTGGCGGCCGTGCCCTGGCGGATCGCCTCGATTTCGGCGAACAGCACGCTGTGGGTGCCCTTCTCCAGCACCTCGGTGATGCGGCAGTCGAAGGCGACCACCGCCGCGTCGTCCAGGACCGGCGCGCCGGTGACCAGCCGGCTCCAGCGCGCCAGGGCGAAGCGGTTGTCGGTGTCCAGCCCGCCGCGGCCGGCGAAGGCGTCCGACAGCGCGTGCTGGCCGGCGGCCAGCGTGTTCACGCACAGCACGCCATTCGCCTTCACCAGAGCATTCACCCGGCTCTTGCGGTTCAGGCAGACGAGCAGCGTTGGCGGATCGTCGGTCACAGAGCAGACGGCGCTGGCGGTGAAGCCGGCACGACCGGCAACGCCGTCGGTGGTGACCACGCTCACAGCCGCGCCCAGCCGGGCCATGGCGTCGCGGAAGTCGTGGCTGTTCACGGTCATGCAGGGAGAAGGCTCATGTCTTGCCCGCCGGAGATGGGGGCTGCTGTGCCCGTTGCAAAGCCGGGACGGGACGGCGGTCCTCAGCGGCAGGGCACCAGCCGGATGTTCTCCACCTGGGCATCCACCCGCGCGCCGGTGTCCTCGACATCGGTGGACACGACGATCTCCAGCATGGGCGGCACCTCGTGTGCGCCGAAGGCGGCGCGCCAGTCCGCGCCGAGGTCCACGCGCTCCTCCACCCATTGGCCGCGCTGCGACTCGGCCGGGCGCAGGACGCGGACCTTGGTGATGCCCGGAGTCCAGGGGCTGGAGAAGAAGCTGCCGGGCTGGCCGTGGCCCTCCCGCCCGGTGCCGCCCCAGACATAGGTCAACGCACTGCGCGGCAGCGTCACCTGGCCGGCCGAGGCCTGCGCCACGGCATGTTGCGCCCGCAAGGCGAAGCCGGCGGATGGCGCGAAATTCGCGAAGCCGATGGAGATCGCGACCGCCCGGTCGTCGCCGCCGCGCCGTGTCAGGTCGGTGGCGGGCGGACCGGCATCGACGCGCCAGCGCCAGGCGAGGCAGCCAGGGGGACCCTGGAGTGGGCGGGCAATGAAGCTGCCCTCGCCCTGCGCGCGCACCCGGACCCCGCCGGAGGGCGTCGCGCTGAACTCCGCCGGGCGGATGCCGTGCCACTCGACCTTCCGCCAGCCGATGGCCTGAAGCTCCGGCGGCGTATGCCCCGGTGCGGCAGCACCGCCGACCAGCGGAGCGAGGGTGGCGGCAGCGAGTGCCGGGCGCAGGCGTCGCATGAGGCTCCACTTGGGCGATTCAGACCTGCGTTGCAAGCATGACGTCGTTATCGAAGCGTTCATGCCGCGATCAGGCGCCAAGTCGGCTGGCGATCCAGCCGGCACGGTCGATCCCGTAGAGCAGGTGGGGCCGCAGCGGATGGCCCTCCGGCACGCGGGGATGGTCGAAGAGCCGGTCGCGCCGCATGCCCAGCTTCTCCATCAGCCGCCAGCTCGGTTCATTGGCGGGCGGCGTCCAGGCGACGATCCGGTCGAGCCGTGCCGGACCGAAGCCGTAGGCCAGGGCAAGGCGCGCCGCCTCCTCGGCCAGGCCGCGGCGCTGGAAGGCGGTCGCGATCCGCCAGCCGATCTCGACCGCGGGGGTGAACTCGGCCTCGAAGGGGGCCGGCTTGATGCCGACGGCGCCGACCATCCCGGCCCCGGGCAGATCCACCGCCCAGAACCCCCAGCCACGGCTGTCCAGGTCGGCAGCGATCCGGCGGCCCCAGTCGTCGCTTTCGGCACGGTCCATGGTGTTCAGGAAATGCCGCATCGCCTCCGGGTCGCCGTTGATGGCGGAGAGCGGCCCCAGGTCGTCGGGCAGCCGCCAGGGTCGCAGGGTGACGCGGGGTCCGGTCAGGACGACGGGCTCGGGCATGACGGATCCTCTAGCATGACCGGGCGGCGCTGCCTTGGCCTCGGCCGCCCTGGCCATTAGGGTCCGCCCCGGCAAGGAGCCCCGCATGACGCCGATCCCCCTGGAGGCCATGGCCGCAAGCGTGCCGGACGGCGCGATGCTGGCCCTGCCGCCGGACTACTCGCTGCCGCCCTGCGCGCTGGCCCGCGCGCTGGTCCGCCGGGGTGCCAGGAACCTCCGGGTGCTGGGCGTCCCGATCACCGGCTACGTCACGGACCTGCTGGTCGGGGCCGGCTGCGTGGCCGAGGTGGAGTCGAGCGCCGTGACGCTCGGGGAGGCCGGCTTCGCCCCGCGCTTCACCGCGGCCGTCCGGGCCGGGCAAATCCGCATGCGGGACGCCACCTGCCCCGCGATCCACACGGCGCTGCAGGCGGCCGAGAAGGGCGTGCCCTTCATGCCGCTGCGCGGCGTGATCGGCAGCGACATCCTGGCGCACCGCCCCGACTGGAAGGTGGCCCCCAACCCCTTCGCCGCAGCTGGCGAGGAGGATCCGATCCTGCTGGTGCCCGCAATCCGGCCCGACATCGCCGCGTTCCACGCCGTGATGGCCGATGCCCATGGCAATGTCTGGGTGGGGCGCCGCCGGGAAGTGGCGACCATCGCGCATGCCGCGCACCGCACCCTGGTCACCGTTGAGCACGTCGTGCCCGGCAACATGCTGGAGGATGAGCGGCTGGCGCCCGGCTGCATCTCCGCCACCTATGTCGAGGCGGTCGCCGTGGCGGCGCGCGGCACCTGGCCGAGCGGCCTGCTCGACGAACACGCCGCCGACGCGGCGCATCTGGCGGAATACGCCCGCCTGGCGAAGACCGAGGAGGGGTTCCGCCAGTACCTCGACCGCCATGTCCTGACCGCACCCGCGCAGGCCGCCGAATGACCATCAGGCCGGAAGAGCGCCTGGCGGCCGCGGTGGCGCGGCTGATCCTGGATCCCGCAGCGCCCGCGGCGCGTCACGCCGCCGTGGGCAACGCCTCCGCCATCCCGGCCGCCGCCTGCCTGCTGGTGCGCGCCCTCGGCCATCCCCTGCGGGTCTCCCTGCTGACCCGGCCACGCGGCAATGCCTTCACGGAAGGCTCGCGCGAGCTCTTCGACCTGGCGGGGCAGGGCCGCGTGGACCTGTTCTTCCTCGGCGGTGGGCAGATCGACGGGCAGGCCAACCTCAACCTTCTGGGCACCGGCGCCTGGCCGGGTGTCGAGACGCGCTTCCCCGGCAGCTTCGGCAGCGCCTTCATGTATTTCATGACGCCGCGCACCATTCTGTTCCGGGAAGAGCATTCGCCGCGTGTGCTGGTGCAGCGGGTGGACATGGTCTCCGCCCCCGGCGTCTCGCCGCCCGGCGTGTTCCGCCGCGGCACGGCGCAGGCGCTGGTGACGGGCCGCTGCGTCTTCCGCTTCCATCCCGACCGTGCGCGCTTCGCGCTGGAGAGCGTGCATCCCGGGGAGAGCGTGGCCACCATCCGCGCCGCGACCGGCTTCGACTTCGATGCCGCAGAGGCCGTCCCCGAGACGCCCGACCCGACGGAGGCCGAGCTGGCGCTGCTGCGCGGCCCGGTCTGCGACGAGATGCTGGAAACCTACCCGGAGTTCTGCGCCCGGGTCTTCGGAAGGAAGCATGCGGCATGACCGACGCCGTCCCCACCACCGAAGGCAAGGGCCTCGCGCTCTCGCCCGGCGCGCTGGCCGGGCTGAAGGTCATCGACCTGACGCGCGTGCTCGGCGGCCCGTACTGCACGATGATCCTCTCGGACCACGGCGCCGAGGTGATCAAGATCGAGCCGCCGCAGGGCGACGAGGTGCGGGACTGGGGCCCGCCCTTCCACGCCTATGGCGATGAGGGCGCAGACGCCAGCTACTTCATCGGCGTGAACCGCAACAAGCGGTCCCTGGCGCTGGACCTTTCGAAGCCTGAGGGGCGCGCGGTGCTGCTGCGCCTGCTCGACGGCGCGGATGTGCTGGTGGAGAACTACAAGCCCGGCAGCATGGAGAAGTGGGGCATCGGCTACGACACGCTGGCCCAACGCTTCCCGCGCCTGGTTCATTGCCGCGTCTCGGGCTTCGGCGGCGACGGGCCGCTCGGTGCGCTGCCCGGCTACGACGCGGTGATCCAGGCCATGGTCGGGCTGATGTCCATCAACGGCAACGACGAGACCGGCCCGCTGCGCATGGGCACGCCCATCGTCGATCTCGCCACCGGTCTCTATTCCTGCATCGGCATCCTGATGGCGCTGCAGGAGCGCGAGCGCAGCGGCCGCGGGCAGTTCCTCGACATGACGCTGCACGACTGCGGGATGGCCCTGCTGCATCCGCAGGCGGCCAACCACTTCCTGAACGGCAGGCGGCCGAAGGCGACGGGCAACCCGCATCCCAACATCAGCCCGTATTCGAAGTACCGCACCAGGACCTGCGAGATCTTCGTCGCCGTCGGCAACGAGCCGACCTTCCGGCGCTTCTGCGATTTCCTGGGGTTGCCGGACCTGCCGAAGGATCCGCGCTTCACGACCAACGCGCTGCGGGTGACGAACCGGCCGGAGCTGGATGCGATCCTGGATGCGCGGCTGGCGGAGGAGGACGGGCACGAGCTGACGGACCGCCTGCTGCGCAGCGGCGTCCCGGCCGGCCCCGTGCTGCATGTGGACGAGACGATGGCGGCCGCGCACACGGCGCATCGCCAGATGGTCACGGAGCTCGGCTGGTACCGCGGCCTCGGCACCCCCATCAAGATGAGCCGCACCCCCGGCGGCACCCGCGCCGCCCCGCCGCGCTTCAACGAGCATGGCGCCGCGATCCTGGCCGCGCATGGCTTCACGCCCGAGCAGATCGCGGAACTCGCCGCGAGCGGGATCGTGGTGGAGAAGCGGCGCTGAGCTTGATCCACGTCATGGGCGCCACGGCGGCCGCGGCGCAGAAGGGCGGCATGGACTGCGATATCGCCGTGATCGGCGCCGGCCCCGCCGGCCTGTCCTTCGCGCGTGCCCTGGCGGGAAGCGGCCTCGACGTCTTGGTGGTGGAGCGCGCGCCGGAAGCCGCGCTCGCCGATCCGGCCTTCGACGGGCGCGAGATCGCGCTGACGCATCGCTCGCAGGGCATCCTGGAGGAGCTGGATGCCTGGTCACGAATTCCGGCCAACGAGATGTCGCCCTTGTGGCAGGCCCGCGTGCAGGACGGCGCCTCGCCTTTCGTGCTGGACTTTGCGCCCGGTGGGGAGCGGCCGCTCGGCATGCTGGTGCCGAACCACCTGATCCGGCGCGCGCTGTTCGATGCCGTGCGGGAGGCCGGGTGCGCGCGCCTGCTCGCCGGTTGTGCGGTCGCCTCGGTCGAGACTTTGCCGCGGGGCGGCATGCTGCGGCTGGCCGATGGCAGGACGATCGCGGCGCGGCTCGTCGTTGCGGCCGACACCCGCTTCTCCGAGGCGCGGCGCCAGATGGGCATCGCGGCGCGGATGCGAGACTTCGGCAAGTCCATGCTCGTCGCCCGCGTCGCGCATGACAGGCCGCATGGCGGCGTCGCGACGGAATGGTTTGGCCGCGGCCAGACGGTGGCCATGCTGCCGCTGAACGGCACGCTCTCTTCCATCGTGCTCACCCTGCCGCCGCGGCAGATCGAGGCGCTCATGGCCGCCTCCCCGGAGGACTTCGGGGCCGAGGCGACGCGCCGCACCGCCGGCCGCTGGGGCGCGATGCGGCTGGTCGGCTCGCGGCATGCCTATCCGTTGGTCGCGACCTATGCCCAGCGCTTCGTGGGCACCCGGTTCGCATTGATCGGCGATGCCGCCGTCGGCATGCATCCTGTCACCGCGCACGGCTTCAACTTCGGCCTGGCCGGCGCGCAGCGGCTGTCGGCCGAGATCCGTTCGGCACTGGCCCGCCGTCGCGACATCGCCGATCCCGGCGGCCTGCTGCGCTACGAGATGGCGCACCGGCGCGCCACCTTCCCGCTCTTCACCGCCACCAACGCGATCGCCTCCCTCTACACGGACGACCGCGCCCCGGCCCGGCTGGTCCGCGGCGCGGTGCTGCGCCTGGGCAGCGCGCTGGGACCGGTGCGGCGCCTGGTCACGGCGCAGCTGATGGAGGCCTCGCCCGCCTGAGCGCGCATGGCGCAGGCCGCCTGGACGGCATGGCGGCTGCGCGCAACGGACGGATGGCGCCCGCGGCCTGACCCGGGCGAGACAGGGTCATGCCCGGCCCGATGACACCGCGAATCTGGGGGGTGCTGATCGCGCTGTCCGTCGTCTGGGGCACGTCCTTCTTCTTCGCCGCCGTGTCGCTGACGGGCTTTCCGCCCTTCACCATCGTGCTCGGTCGGGTGGCGATCGCCGCGGCCGTGCTGGCCGTTGCCTGCCACATGCTGGGGCTTGGCCTGCCGCGCGGCCGCGACGCCTGGCTCGCCTGCGCCGGCATGGGGTTCCTGAACAATGCGCTGCCTTTTTCCCTGATCATTGCGGGGCAGCAGCACATCCCGTCGGGTCTTGCGGCGGTGGTGAACGCGACGACGCCGGTCTTCGCCGTGCTCTGTGCGCATGCGCTGACGCGGGACGAGAAGCTGACCGCGAACCGGCTGGCCGGCGCCCTGACCGGCCTGGCGGGCGTCGCGCTGCTGGCTGGGCCGGCGGCCTTCGCGGCAGGGCATGGGTCGGAGCTGCTGGGCATCGCGCTATGCCTCGGCGCCTCCCTCTCCTACGGGCTGTCGGGCGTCTGGGCGCGGCGCGTGCGGCGGGCCGGGCTTGCGCCCATCCCGGCCGCGACCGGGCAATGCGCCTGCTCCCTGCTGATGATGCTCCCGCTGGTCCTGGTCTTCGACCGGCCCTGGCAGCTACCCGCGCCGCCGGGCGCCGCGGTGGCGGCGCTGATCGCCTTCGGCCTGCTCTCCACGGCGCTCGCCTATGTCCTGTTCTACGCGATCATCGAGAAGGCTGGCGCGACCAACGCCATGCTGGTCACGCTGCTCGTCCCGGTCACCGCGCTTCTGCTGGGCACCGCCGTCCTGGGAGAGGCGCTGGCGCCGCGACACCTGGCGGGCATGGGGGTGATCGCTCTGGGGCTGCTGCTGATCGACGGGCGCGTCTTCAGGGCCAGGTGAAGCTGCGGGCCATGGCCTGCTGCGCCTCGGTTTCCGCGGCATGCGGCAGGTAGTGGCGGCGCACGTAGTCGAGGGCATCGCCTTCCACCCCTGCGGCACGGGCCAGGCAGGCCAGGAACAGGCCGGTCCGGCCAATCCCGGCGCGGCAGCCCACATGGACGGGCCGCTCCGGCTCCGCCGCAAGCTGTGCCAGCACCGCGGCCACGGCCTGCTTCAGGGCCACGGGGTCCGGCAAGCCGAAATCCGGTGTGGGCAGCGGCACGTCGGCAAGCCAGGCCTTGCTCGCCGCCGGTTCCAGGCAGACGCCGAAGGCGCCGTCCGGAATCGCGTCGAACGCGCCGCCGGTGATTGTCACCGCGCGGCCTGCGACGACCAGCGGCAGGCTACCCTTCACCCTCACGGCAGCGACGGGATGCTGCGGAGATAGGCGACGAGGTCGGCAAGATCCTGCTGGGTCATGTTCCGGTAGGCCCAGAACGCCATGGGCGGCGCGAGCTGGCGGCCGTCGCGCGAGATCCCCTCCGTCACGGCGCGAACGATCTCGGTATCCGTCCAGCCGCCCAGCCCGTTCGCATGCGGCGTGATGTTGCGCGCCACCGAGACGCCCCAAGGGCCCCGGAACTCCATGCCGCCCGCCCCCAGGCGGGTCATGTCGGCGTGCCCGCCCTGCATCGGCGTATGGCATTCCATGCAGTGCGCCACCGCCCCCGCAAGATAGGCGCCGCGGGCGACCGGGTTGTCGGCGGGGGGAGCGACGCTCGCCACCGGCGGGCCATAGGCGGGCGGGAGCTGGATCCGGTAGACGCTGCGCTCCGCAACATTGCGTAGCGCAGGCACCGTGCGGAGATAGGCGACCATGGCTGCGATGTCGCGGTCGGAGAGTCCACGATAGAACGCGAAGGGCATGGGCGGGCCGATCAGCGTTCCATCAGGCCGGATGCCTTCGCGAATGGCTCGGGCGATCTGGGCGTCGGTCCACCGGCCGATGCCGGTCTCCGGGTCCGGCGTGATGTTGGAGGCGACGGCGCGGAATGGCGGCTCGTCGAAGACCGTTCCGCCGGCCAGGTGGCGTCCCGGCAGCGGGCCCTGCGGCCCCATCGGCGTGTGGCAGTTGCCGCACGCACCGGTCACCTCGACCAGATAGCGCCCACGCTCCAGCAGGGCCAAGTCCTGCGCCATGGCAGGCGCAGACAGCCATAGGGCGGCCAGCGCCGCGCACAGCAGACGGTTCATGCTGGACCTTCCTCATCCTGTTGCGCCTGGGGCGCCGCCAGGATGCTGCAACACTGTAGGAAGGTCGGCAACGTTGCTGCGCCGGAAGGCGGGTTCCCGAGCGTTGCGACCGGCCCCCCGCGTCGGTCGGCAAGCGGCCCAGGACCGCGGCCGCTTGCCGGCCGTCAGGGGGCGTTCGCGGCGGCCTTCGGGCCCGGCTCTGTCACCTGCTCGATCATCGCCTCGGCTTCACGTCGCAGCGCCAGATAGGACCGCACGGAGAAGGGCAGCATGCCGAGATAGATGATCCCGGCCGCGGCCAATGCCGCCCAGGGTTCCGCGACCAGCAACGCGACATAGGCGCCGACGCCCAGCAGCAGCGGCAGGATGGCGCTGCGCGGCACCTTGAAGTTCTTGAAGCTCCAGGTTGGCAGCGTGCTGACCATCAGTCCGCCGACACCGACCAGGACGATCCCGACCAGGACCGGGTGCCGGATCGCGTTCGCGAAGCCCTGCCAGCCCCATTCGCCGAAGGCGATGGCGGCGAAAAGTGGGAACAGCGCGCAGCCCGCACCCGCCGGGGCCGGCACCCCGGTGAAGAAGTTGTAGGCATAGGCCGGCTTCGGCTTCTCCAGCCCAATGTCGATCGAGGCGTTGAAGCGCGCCAGCCGCAGCGAGGAGCAGACCGCGAACAGCAGGCACGGCACGAAGCCGAGCGGCCCGACCGTCTGCATGGTCCAGAGATAAAGCACCAGCGCCGGCGCGACGCCGAAGGAGAGGAAATCGGCCAGGCTGTCGAACTCCGCGCCGAAGCGCGACGTGGCCTTGAGCAGCCGCGCCAGCCGTCCGTCCAGCCCGTCGATGACCCCGGCGACCACGATGAAGGTCGCGGCCTGCGGCCAGCGGCCATCGATGGCGAAGCGGATCGCCACCAGCCCGGCACAGAGGCCGAGCATCGTCAGGATGTTGGGGATCAGCCGGTTGAAGGACAGGCCCTCGAAGCGGGGCCGGGTTCGCGGACGCAGGCGCCGGCGGAGCCGGTGCAGCGGCTGCGCCCGGGCCTCGCGAACGGGCCGGGCCGCCCCGCCATGGCCGGGAGCTTGCGCCGCCGGGCCACGGTCCGATGGGGGCGCGCCCTCGCTCATCGGGGCGCCACCAGCGGCGGGAGTTCGGCGATCACCGTCTCGCCCCCGATCATCGTCTGGCCCTCCGAGACCAGCGGCCGCACGCCTTCCGGCAGGTACAGGTCGGTGCGGCTGCCGAAGCGGATGATCCCGAACCGCTCGCCCGTCGTCACCCGGTCGCCCTCCCGCACGGAGCAGACGATACGGCGCGCGATCAGGCCGGCGATCTGTACCACCGCCAGGTCCCGCCCGTCCGTGGTGCGGATCGCCATCGCGTTGCGCTCGTTGTCGTCGCTTGCCTTGTCCAGCGCCGCGTTGAGGAAGGCACCGTGGCGGTAGGCGATGCGGGTGATCCGGCCCTCGATCGGGATGCGGTTCACATGCACGTCGAGCACCGACAGGAAGATCGCCACCCGCCAGCGCGGTGCATCGCCCAGGCCGAGTTCGGTCGGCGGGACGGCGGGAGCGACGGACACGACCCGGCCGTCCGCCGGCGCCACGACGGCGTTGTGGCGCGTCGGCACCACGCGTTCCGGGTCGCGGAAGAAATAGAGGCAGAACCCGGTGAACAGGGCACCCAGCCAGAACAGCCAGGAACCGAGGAACAGCCACCCGATCAGAGCAGCGGCCACGCCGCCCCAGATGAAAGGTTTGCCGACGGGATGCGGCTTGGCGAGGACGAGGCGGACGGTGGAGGCAAGGCTCATGGCGCCGGTTATGGTCCCTTCACCCATCCTGGACAACATTCGGGCATGGACGCCCTGGCCGTTGCTCCCCCCACCCTTCCCAGGACGCCGGATGGAGCGGTTCCGCATGGGCCCTTCCTGATCACGGCCGAAGGAGAGCTGCACCCGCAGCGCGTCCCCGCCCTTCGCTTCGCCTGGCGCGGGCGCAACTGCGAGGCGCGACTGGCCGATGGCACGGTCCGGCTTTCCGCGGGGGGCGGCGCCGTTCCCTACACCGCCGAGCGGCAGCAGGATCGTGCCGCAGCGCTTGCGGAGGTGGGCCGGTTGCGGGCCGACTTGGCCAGCGGCTGGCGGCTACGGGTGATGCCGGATCTCCGGCTGTGGCTGGAGGCCGACGCGCCCTGCCCGGATCCCGTCACCGCAACGGGACTGGTGGCGGCGATGGTGGGCTTCGTCCTGGCCCTGGATCCCTACCTGGACCGGTTGGAGGCAGCCGGAGTCCCCGCATCGCCCGTCGGCATGGCGAAGACCTGACCTGGGAAGATCAGGTTCGGGTTGCGGATCTGCTCCCGGTTCGCCTCGTAGATCACGGTGAAGCGCGTGCCGCGCCCATAGGCGGCGCGGGCCATGCGCCACAGGTTGTTGCCCGGCTGCACCACGACCCGTCCTTCCGGCACCATCCCGTCGGGCAACTGGTCGCGCTGGAACGGGAGCTCGATCCGCGCCGCGACCGCGCCAGCTGCCGCCAGCTGATCGAGCCGCAAGCGGTGTCGGCCGACGGCGATCGCCTCCTCTGGCGCCAGGGCCCAGCGGCCCTGGCCATCGGCGCGCGCGTCACCCGCATGGCGGTCGTTGACATATACCCGGACCGTGGCGCCCGGTGCTGCGCTGCCGGCGAAGCGGATGGCGCCGGCGTCGTCATAATCCACTTGGCCAAGCGCGAGGCCCTGTTGTGGTGTCGGGCCCTGTAGCACGCGCGGCGGCGCAACGCTGGAGGGCAGCAGGACGACCAGGGGTTGTCCCAGAGGAGGGGCCGCATCCCCGCTTCGCGCTGACTCGCCACGGGCGACCTCGGTGACAGCGGGGTCCTGGCGTAGCACGGCGGGCGCCGAGGCGCCGGATTGGACGGAGGTGGTTGGTTCGGCGCGCGGGCCGTTGGCGCCTTGCTGCGCCTCGGTGACCATGGCCGGCGGATCCGGCACCAGCACGACAACCACGTCCGGTCCCGACAGTTCGGCCCCGCCGAGACGTCCAAGCAGCGTGAACTGCCGCGAGCCCGGCCGCAGCGGCTCGGCTGGGAGGATGACCCACTCGCCGCGGCCATCGGCACGCGCCCGTCCGATCTCCCGCCCATCATCGAGCAGGGCGACCTCGGCGCCGGGCGCGGCGCGCCCTGCCACCACCACGGCACCTCGCGCGCCGACCCGCACGACGTCGAACCGCGGCGGCTCGACCGCGGGTGCGGCGGCCTCGGCCGCAGGGGCCATGGGCGGGGACATCGACCCTGCGGAACGAGGCTCGTTCGCGACCGGAGGCGGCGGAAGGGCGATGCGGCCGGGCGCCGGTGCCGCGGGGGCGGCCAGGAAGCGGCTCGCGACGAATGCCGCGAGGCCGGCGGAGACCGCCACGACGATGAGGAGCGCGCGCGCGCTGGCCGTCATGGGCTCGTAACTAGGCAGTCCTGTCGTGAGACGACAAGGTGCCAGATCAAATCACGCGGCGTCATGACAGCGCCCCGGCAAGCGCCGCCGCCGCCCCACCCGCCAGTACGGCACCGAGCGGCGGTCCCAAGCGCGTCGCCACCCGTCCCCCGAGCGGTGCCCCGACCCAGAGTGCGGCAATCGGGGCGGCTGCGATGGCCCAGTCGGCCGGTGTTCCGCGCGCCATCACCGGCAAGGCGGCGACCGCTGTGAGCGCGCCGGCCAGAGGCAGTGCTGCCAGCGGTGGGGGCAGCGTGCTGCCCCTCGGCGGCGGAACCATCGCCGCAGCCGCGGCAGCGGCCAGCGCTGCCGTCGCGAGCACGAGCTGCGGTCCTGGCGCCGGCACGAAGGCCAGGCTTGCGACCAGCGAAGCGGCTGCGACCGGTGCGGCCCAGCGCGGCGTGCCTCCGAAGGCGAGCAGCGTGGTTGCCGCGGCTGTGCCGATCAGCACCGGTGCCGCGCGTTGCAGGTCTGCCGCCACTGTCGGCGCGCCCGACATCCACCAGCCGACCCACAGGGCGCAGGCGGCGACGGCTGGCAAGGCCAGAACGCGCCAGCGCGTCGCCAGCGCGCCCAGAGCCGGAACCAGCATGACCAAGACGAGCATCAGCAGCGGCAGGCGTTCCGGCAGCTGCCGCGGCGTCGCGGTCAGCAGGCCGAAGGTGAACCACCATCCGGCCAGCACGCCGATCCCGGCCGAAACGCCGAACAGCAGGCCGCGGCGCAGGTGGCGCGCGGCCAGAGCCGCTGCGACGGCAGCAAGCAGGCCGACGACCGCACCGAGATGGGGCATCAGCGACTCGGGCAGATCCATGTTGCCCTCCTGCCGTGCACGGGCGTCCGGGCGCAACCGTCACAGCCGGAAACTTGCCTGCTCCCGACCGGCGCCGCCAGATTGCGGCTGGACAGGATGGATGGCGACATGACGATGCTGGAGCGAGGCGTCTCGGGCGGACGGCTGAAGGTGTGGGATCCCTGGGTCCGTCTGACTCACTGGGCGATCGTCCTGCTGCTGCCGTTCTCCTGGTGGACCGCGGAGACATCGCGCTTCGACCTCCATTTCCTGTCCGGCTACGCCATCCTGTCGCTGGTGCTGTTCCGCATCGCGTGGGGCATTGTCGGCTCTGACACCGCCCGCTTCGCCCGCTTTCTCAAGGGACCGGTCGCGGCGATGCGGCATCTCGCGCATCTGCGTCGCCGCGAGGCGCCGGTGGACATCGGCCACAACGCGGCCGGGGGATGGATGGTGCTGCTGCTGCTCGGCCTGCTGCTCGTGCAGGCGATCGCCGGGCTGTTCTCGGACGACCTGATCTTCACGCGCGGGCCGCTGGCACGGCGCGTGGACGAGGCCTGGAGCAGCCTCGCCACCTCGGTCCATCTGCGCGTGTTCTGGGTGATCGTCGCATGCGCGGTGCTGCATATCTTGGCGGTGGTGGCCTATCGCGTCCTGCTCGGCAGGAACCTGGTGCGCCCGATGGTGACCGGGGTGTTGCAGGCGCCCGGGCTCGACCGCGCCCCGCCGCCGCGCATGGGAAGCCCGCTGCTGGCTCTCGTCCTGCTGGCCGGCGCCTCGACCTTCAGCTGGTGGATCAGCACGCTCGCGCCGCTGTCGGCCTTTTAGCCGCAGGACCGCTTCCTGCGGCCGCGGCCGCCCGCCTCTGGACAAGCTTCGCGTCGGCGACCTAGTGCGGGCGCATGTCCCGCACCTGGATCGCTCTCGGCGCCGTCTTCGGACTCGTCTCAGTGGCCATGGCAGCCTACGCCTCGCACGGCCTGCCGCCTGAGCGCGCAGGACTTGCGATGACGGGCGCCTCGCTCGGGGCGTGGCACGGGCTTGCGCTGATCGGCACCGGCCTGTTGGCCGAGCGGCGAGCCGGGCGCCTGGTTCACGTTGCGGCGCTGCTCTTCGTCGCCGGATCGCTGATGTTCTGCGGCGGTGTCTTCCTGCGCGCGCTGGGCGACATATCCCTCGGCCTCGTCACGCCGGCCGGCGGTATCGCTCTGCTGACGGGATGGGGCGTGCTTGCCGCGGCGGCGCTGGTCTCGCCCGCGCGATGATCGCCAGCGCCTACCTGGCGGCCGCCGGGTTCGAAGCGGAACTGGCGGAGGAGTTGCGTCGCAGCGGCCGGGCCGTGTCGGCATGGCATGGTCGCCTGGCCCTGTCGCCGGACGGTCCCGGGCCCGCGGCCTGGGCCCTGGATGTCTGGAGCGATCCGCGGGAGCTTCCGGCGCCTTCGGTGAAAGCCTCGGCCGACGCCTTGCGGGCCATGCAGCGGAACTGGGCCGGCTACACGGTCGCCCATCATCGCCGGAGCGCGCTGATTGCGGAGCGTCTCCCGCCGGTCAGGGCGCGGCCGCTGGCCTTCCCCGAAGCGCCCCCGGCATCGCATCTCGGCGCCTGGACACTCCTTGCGGCGGATCGGCTGCTGGCGTCGCCGACCAAGACGAGTCCCTTCGTGAATGGCGAGGTCGCGTTCATCGAGGACCGGGAGGGACCACCCTCCCGCGCCTATCTCAAGCTGTGGGAGGCGCTGACGCGCCTCGGCCGCCATCCAGGGCCGGGCGAGCGTTGCCTCGACCTCGGCGCCTCTCCTGGCGGCTGGACCTGGGCGCTTGCCCGGCTGGGGGCGCTTGTCGAGGCGGTGGACAAGGCGCCGCTCGATCCGCGCGTCGCCGCCATGCCGGGTGTCTCCGTACGGGCCGAGAGCGCCTTCGCGCTGGATCCGACGAAGGAGGCCGCGGTCGATTGGCTGTTCAGCGACGTGATCTGCTACCCCGCGCGATTGCTGGCCCTGGTGCGGCGCTGGATCGCGGCGGGCGCGGCGCGCAACCTTGTCTGCACGGTGAAGTTCCAAGGTGCGACGGACCATGATGTCGTCGCGCAGTTCGCCGCGATCGAGGGCGCCGTGCTGTTCCACGGGGCCCACAACAAGCACGAGTTGACCTTTGCCCGGCTCGCCGCGTGACCTATAGCCGCAGCGATGCGGCCCGCCTGGCGGAACGGTAGACGCAGCGGACTTAAAATCTGTCGCCCTTGCGGGTGTGGGGGTTCGAGTCCCCCGGCGGGCATCTTCTCAGCGCTTGCCGATCAGCCGAGCCGTCAGCTTCTCGGCAATCGGCCGGCGTGGCAGGTCGAACAGCCGGGAGAGGCTCCAGCGACCGTGCCGCACACGCGCGCGCATGTCCGAGAATTCCAGGAAGCCGGCGCGGCCGTGGTAGCGCCCCTGGCCCGAGGCGCCGACGCCACCGAAGCCCAGCGCCGGGAAGGCCGCGTACTCCACGGCCCGGCCCGTGACGATCGCACCAGACCGCGTGGCCAGGGCCACCCTGTCCTCCTCGGCCCGGCTGGCGCCGAACAGGTAGATGGCGAGCGGTGGTGTGCGTGCGTTGATCCAGGCGAGCGCAGCGTCGAGGTTCGACACGGCCTCCACGGCGAGGACCGGTCCGAAGATCTCCTCGCGACCGAGTTCCGAATCCGGTGTCGTCTGCGCCAGGGTCAGCGCACGATGCCGCATCGGACCGTCCGGGCCAAGCGGTGTGAGACGCGCGCCCTCGGTCAGGGCAGCAAGCCGCTGCATCTGCACGTCCGACGCAACGGCCCCCTCGGGCATCGCGATCCTGCTGTCGCGGCAGGCTGCCGCGAAGGCCTCCGGCGCATGGCCGACCAGCAGCACGGTGTCGGGCGCGATGCAGGTCTGTCCGGCATTCACCGCCTTGCCGACCAGGATGTTGCGTGCCGCCGCGGGAAGATCCGCGCCGGGCAGCACGATGGCCGGACATTTCCCGCCGAGTTCGAGCGTCACCGGCACCAGGTTGCGCGCCGCCGCCTCCGCTACCTTGCGTCCTGTCGCCGTGCCGCCGGTGAAGACGAGATGATCCCAGGGCTGCGCGGCGAAGTCGGCGGCGACGGTCCGGTCGCCCTGGACGGTGCGCGCGATGTCCGGGCCCAGCGCCTCCTCCAGCACGGCGGCGACGAGCGCTGCGGTGCGCGGTACCGCCTCGGAGGGCTTCACGGCCACGCGGTTCCCGGCGGCGAGGGCATCCACGACAGGCCAGAGCGCCAGTTGCACCGGGTAGTTCCAGGGCGCGATGATGCCCACCACGCCCTTCGGTACCGGCTCCTCCCATGCTGAAGCCGGCCAGAACGGGAAGGGCACGTAGGCGCGCCGTGGCCTCGCCCAGCTGCGCAACCGCCGCCGGGAGTAGCGGGCGGCGTCGGCGACGACGAGTACATCCGCGAGCAGCGTGTCGAAACGCGAGCGGCCACCATAGTCTGCGTCCAGTGCGCCTGCGAAGTCCTCGGCCCGCGCCAGCAACCGCTGAGCCAGACGCGCGAGCAGGTCGCGCCGGCGCTCAAGGTCGAGCCGGCCATCCCGCATCTCCGCGGCGCGGAGTGCAGCGAGCGCCGCAGCGGGGGTCACTGGTCCCTCGGCAGCGGCGCGCTGAGCAGGGCCGCGGCTGCCGCCTCGCCGGACCGGATCGCCGCCTCGATCGTCGCGGGCAGTTCGGGCAGCGTCCAGTCGCCGGCCAGTGCCAGGTTGGTCAGCGGCCTGCGGGGCGGCCGCGGTCGGGGCGACAAGGTGTGTCGCGGCGTCGCGCGCCGTTCCCGCACCGCGCGCGCGGGCGGCGGAGCGACCGGCCATGTGCCCGGCAGGCCGAAGCGGGTCGCAGCTTCCCGTACCTCTGGCCAGATGCGCACGGCCGCGGCCTCCTCCGAGAGGCTCACGGCATTATCGGCCGCACTCACCGTCACCGAGATGCCGGCGGGACGCACCAGCACCCATTGCGCGAGGCCGCCGAGCAGACCGATGAAGCGAACCGGTCCTTCCGTTTCATGCGCGAAGTGGAGGTTGAGGATCGGCGCGTGCACCTGGGGCGTCTCGATCTCCGGCAGGAGCCGCCCGGTTTCCCAGGGTGGGACGGCGAGCAGCACGGAGTCCTCGGGTTGCAGTGCCATCACCTGCTCGCCGAAGTCGAGTGCGGCGACGCGATCGCCCTCGCGCACGAGGCCGCGCAGGCGCAGTCCGGCGCGGACGGTCGCGCCGTGGCACCCAAGCGTCGCCACGGCGGGGGCGACGAGGTCAGGCCCCAGCCCGCGCATCGCGACGTAGAGGCGGGCGGCACCCGGACCGGCAAGCCGGCGCAACACGTTGCCGAGCAGGCGGGCCGAGGCTTCCTCCGCCGGCGTGTTCAGCGCGGCGACGGTCAGTGGTTCGACGAGGGTCCGCAACAGCGACGGATGAGCTGCGAGGGCCGCGGCCACGGTGCGGTCGGCGCCCGGCAGCGCGAGACGTCCGAGGGCGAACAGCCCGCCCAGCGTCAGGCCTACCGGCCGCCTGGCGCCGCGGATCCAGCCGAAGGGCGACAGCGCAACCTGACGTGCCGTGTGATCCGCGAGGTCAAGCACAGGCAGGCCATCAGGCTCCGGCTCGATCCAGGCGTCACGCGCGCCGATGGCGGCCAGGAAGCGCAGCGCCACGCGGTTCGCACCGAGCAGCGCATGGGTGCCGTTGTCCGTGCCGTCCGGTAGTGCACGTGCGCGGCCGCCGGGTGCCGGTGCGGCTTCGTAGAGCGTCACGCGATAACCGCCGCGCGCCAGCGCGAGCGCGCCGGCAAGCCCCGCCACGCCACCGCCGATCACATGGAACGTCATGCCGGCGCCATGGCGACGAGCGCCATCCGAAACCGCTCCGCCGCGGTCAGCCTGGCGCGCTCGCGCGGCGCCTTGAAGCCCCGGCTCAGCATGCGGTCCAGGAGCCGGCGGTAACCCCACATCATGACCTTCGCCGGCTTCAGCGCGCGGCTGTCGTGGCGTGCAAGGTCGGCATCGGCCTCCGCGAAGCCCTCCAGCGCCTGTCGTGCCAATGCCTCGCAGCAGGCCACGAAACCGGGATGCGCCACGATCGCGGCCGCGTCGTCGGTCGCCACGCCATGCCGATCGAGCAGACTGCGCGGAACATACACGCGATCGATCGCCGCATCCTCCTCCGCATCACGGAGGATGTTGACAAGCTGGAAGGTGCGGCCGAGCGCCAAGCCGAAGCCTTCGGCTTCGGGTGCGCCGAAGATGCGCACGGCCATGGCGCCCACGCTGCCGGCCACACGACGGCAATACAGGTCGAGCGCGGTCTCGTCCGGCAGCCGCACCCGGCCTTCGGCATCCGTCTCCATGCCCGCGATCATCGCCGCGCATTCGCTGACCGGCAGAGCGAATTCACGACAGGCCCAGGCGAGTTCGACCGAGAGCGCACAATCCGGTGTCGCCAGCTTGCCGCGCCACTCGGCCAGGAAGCGACGCTTCTCGGCAAGAGGCATCGCGGCATCCGCGATGTCGTCCACCGCGCGGCAGAAGCCGTACACCGCGAAGAGTGCCCGGCGCCGTTCGCCCTTCAGCACGGCCATGCCGCGCGCGAAGGACGATTTGGCGCGCGCTACCTGCGCTCGCACCACGGCTGCATCGGATGGCGGTCGGAAGACCAACGCGGCGAAGGCCGATGCGAAGTCGGAGCGGTCCAGTGCGACGCGGCTGTGCACCGGGTCGGCGGCGCGCAGGCGACCCAGGAGCTTCCAGGCCAGACCGAGCGTCACGGCCGACTGGTGCCGAAGCCGCGAGCGGAGAAGACGCGGCAGTGGCGCTGCGACGTTCAGCGTCGCTTCCACCCTGTCCAGCGCGGCATCCAGCACCGCACGGCGCCGCGGGTTGTCCGTGGCGAAGAAGGCTGACTCGCCGCCGGCCAGCGCTATCCAGGGCTCCGGCAGGTAGATACGGTCGAGCGTGTCGCGATCCGGCACAAGATCCTGCAGATGGTTCAGGATTTGCAGGGCGGTGCACAGCGCGTCGGAAGCGCGGTATGCCGCCGCGCTCTCGCCGTGCAGCCGCAGCAGCATGCGACCGACCGGCTCGGCGGAGCGGCTGCAATAGGCTTCAAGCTCCGCCCAGTCCGCGTAGCGGCGCTGCGTCGCATCCTGGCGAAAGGCGGACAGCATCGCCCGCGCCTCGTCGGTGCCCACATCGGCCAGCGTAACGTCGAGCGTGGCCTCGAGCGCGTCCAGGCGCCGCAGCTTCTCCTCGGCCGTCAACGACGCGGAATCGGCGATGTCGTCGGCGGTCCGAACGACGCCGTAGAAGGCAAGCACCTTGGCGCGTGCCGCGCGGGGCAGCAGCAGCGAGGCGACCGGGAAGTTCTCTGAATCGTGGTCGCGTGTGGGCGGGCCGACCGCGATGGCCGTGGTGCCCTCCATGCGGATCTCAGGCCGTTCCATCGGGCTGGTAGGCGCGGCCCTTCCAGCCGGCCGGCTTGCCGAGCAGGCCGCGCACCAGCGCCGTCCACTGGATCGCCAGCGCCACCGCGACGGCGGCGGGGTGCAGGGGAATGGTCCACCACGGCTCACGCACCCGCAGCGTGACCGCCGCGCGCAGTGCAAGACCGAGGGCGAGGGCGAGGAAGGCCCAGGCTTCCGGCAGCAGGGCGATGGGCCAGAGGAAGGCGCCGGCCAGCATCACGGTCCAGATCGGCAGACCGACCGGCGTGGCCATGCCCTCCCGGGCATTCTTGATGAAGCCGGCCCAGCTCTGCGCGAAGCCTGCATACATGCGGCATGTGGCGAGGGATGCGCCCTCCACCACTTCGGTGCCGAAGCCGGACGCCCGCATTCTGCGCGAGAGCTGCAGCGCATCGTGCAGGACGCCGCGGATCGCCGCATGACCGCCCGCGGCTTCGTAGGCCTTGCGCTCGACCATCATGAGTTGCCCGCAGGCCGCGGCCATGTCGGGACGCCGGGTGAAGGCGCGCCCGCCGCCAGGCAGGTAGCAGAACAGCAGGAAGTTGATCATCGGCACGGTCACTGCCTCGCCGAACGACCCGATCTCCTGCCGCGGCACGCCGGTGATCATGGCTGCCCCGGTGCGCGCCGCATGACCTGCCATGGTGGCCGCCGCGTCGGGCTCCAGCCGCACATCCGCATCGATGAACAGCAGGTGGGTTCCGCGCGCGGCCTCTGCCAGCCGCGCGCAGGCATGGACCTTGCCGGTCCAGCCAGGGGGCAGGGCGGGGGCCGTCTCGAGCCTCACGCGCGGGTCGCGCGTGGCGAAGCCGCGGACGATCTCGGCCGTGCGGTCGGTGGAGCCGTCGTCCATCACCACGACCTCAACCTCCACCCCGCGCGCGGCCAGCGCATGTTCGAGGCAGGTGGCGATGTGGGCTTCCTCGTTCCGCGCCGGCACCAGGATCGACACCAGCGTGCCGCCTGCGGGTGTGCCGCGCGGTGGACGCACGAAGAAAAGGTTGGCGACAGCCATTGTCGCCGGGAAGGTCGCCAGCAGCAGCGCGATCCACGCCCAGGTGAAGTCTAGGTCCATCAACCGGCCTCCTGCCGGGGGTCGTGACGTGGATCGTAGCGCTCGCCACGAAACGTCGCGGTCACGCGACGCCAGAGCTGAAAGATGCCGCCCATGCCCTCGCGGCCACGCAGCAGCGTCTCGAAACGCGCCGGGTCGCGCGAGATCGCGTCCGTGGCAAGCCGGTCCATTGTGGCGCCGAGCGCCGCCGAAAAGGCGTCGGCGCGCGCTTCGCGGTCGAGGGCTGCCAAGTGCGTGCCCTCGATCGGCTCGCCGAAGGCGCACAGCATCTCTGCCTTGCGCTCGGTCCAGAACGGGTAGTCGAGGGCGAGCGGGAGGAAGACCGCATCGGGGGCGAACTCCGGCAAGCGCGTCATCCCCGGCGCGATCGGCACCGGACGCTCCCGCACATCGGAAAAGCGGCCGGGCGCGTTCATCCAGAGCATGCGCCCGGGGTCGGAAAGCACCTCCTTCGCCAGGCGCAGGAAGGCGATGGCGCCGCGCGGCGTGCCGGTCTCGACGCCGAAGACGCCGAGCCTGCGCATGAAGGGATAGCGATCCAGCGCCGCCTTATCCATCGGGATATACATGCGGCGCGACCGGAACAGCGCCTGCGACAGCAGCATGAAGGCGACGCCGTCCCACCAACCCGGATGGTTGGCGAAGACGACGAGCGGGCGATCGCCGTAGTCCCGCGGCATGCCCCAGCGCGCGATCCGCACGGCGCGCATGTGCTTGCGGAAGAAGCGCGAGAAGATGAAGTGGAAGAACGCCATGCGCCGCGGATCGAAGCGGCCGACGGGGTCTTCCGTCGGTGGCCTGGTCTCCTTCGGCGCGATGGCGTTCACGGCATGGCTACTCCGCCGCCGCGGCGAGTTCCGCGTCCCGCCGCCCGGCCTGCCGCGCGCGCTCGCTCATGCCACGGCCGCCGGCATCCTGATCCATCGAGTCTGCGGCGATCCAGCCGGACATCATCACCATCGGCATGCCCGGTCCGGGATGTGCGGCGCCGCCGCAGAGATAGAGACCCTTCACCACCTTGCTGCGGTTGCCCGGCTTGAAGGCGCCCATGAAGGTGCCGTGGCTGGCAAGACCGTATATCGCGCCATCCAGCACCTTGTAGCGGTTGTGGATGTCCACCGGGGTCAGTTGGCTCTCCACCACGATCCGCTCCTCGATGTCCTCCATGCCGCCGGTGCGCTTCAGCTTGTCGAGGATCTTCTGGCGATAGGGCGCGAACATCTTCGACCAGTCGTGGTGCGGACGCAGGTGTGGCGTGTGCACCAGGACATAGAGCGCTTCGCCGCCCGGAGGGGCGGAGGTGTCGTCGCTGCAGGACGTGGCGGCGAGATAGGCGGTGGGATCGGGTGCGGGCTCGCCCTTCTTGTAGATGGCGTCGAACTCCTCCTCCGCGTCGCGGGAGAAGACGAAGCAGTGATGCGCCAGGTGGTCGTAGCGCTTCTTCAGCCCGAGATAGAGCACGACGCCGCTGCAGGCGGGCTCGAAGCCCTTGCGGTCGTATTTCCGCGCCGGTTCGCCGCCGACCAGCTCGCGATAGGTGCGGATCGCATCCATGTTGGAGATGACGGCATCGCAGGCGATCCGCTCGCTCCCGGCAATGACGCCCTTCACGGCGCCATCCTGGATGTCGAAGCCCGTCACCTCGACGCCGGGCCGGAGATCGGCGCCGAGGTCGGCGGCGAGCTTGGCCAGTGCCTCCGCCACCGCTCGCGTGCCGCCGACCGGATACCAGACGCCCTCCGTCGCCTGCATGTCGGCGATCGAGGTCAGGACCGCCGGCGCCAGGTAGGGCGAGGACCCGACATACTGGCAGTAATGATCGAGCATCTGGGCCAGGCGGGCGTCGGGCACGTGGCCGCGGATCACCTTCGCCACTGTGCGGCCCATCTTCAGGCTCAGCACGTCCTTCAGCGTGTCGGGGTTGAGGTTCGCCTTGAAGTTCAGCGTGTCCGACATGCCTTCGACGGAGCGCCAGAAGAAGAAGCGCTCCGAGACGCCGTGCAGGTTCTCGGCCTCGGCCTGGAGCCGCCGATAGCCCTCGCCCATGCCCTTGCCGGGTACGAAGCGATCCATCTCGGCCGCCATGCGGTCGACATTCTCCATCAGGTCGATCCGCGTCCCGTCGTCGAAGAAGCATCGCCATTGCGGGTCCAGCCGGATCAGTGGCAGGTCCTGCGCCTGGTCCCGGCCGGCCTCCGCGAAGATCCGCCGCAGCACGCGCGGCACGGTCAGGATCGTCGGCCCCATGTCGAAGCGGAAGCGGCCGGAGCCATCCGGGGCATCCAGATGCAGCACCGCCGCCTTGCCGCCCAGCCACGGGTTCTTGTCGAGCAGCGTCACCTTGTGGCCGCGTGCCGCAGCCACCGCTGCCGCTGCCAAGCCACCCAGGCCACCGCCGACCACCACAACCCGCTCGGCCATCAGTTCCACTCCCCTGTCCGGGACCCAATCATGAATAGCACAACGGCTCGTCTCGCCACCGGCCGAGGCCGCGGAGATTGTCTCAGCGGTCCGGGCTGTAGGCCGCCGCCGGGGTGGCCGCCGACAGATCGCCGGCGGCGGCCGGACGGCTCGGCGCGCCTGTCAGGCCGAGGTCTTTCGCCATCAGACCTGTCGTGATCCGCGCGCCCTCGTAGATCACCGGCAGCCCGCTGCCGGGATGGGTTCCGCCGCCGACCAGATAGACCCCCTCGACATCCCGGAACCGGTTGCCCGGGCGGAAATAGAGCATCTGCGGGAGTTCGTGCGAGAGGTTGAAGGTTGCGCCGAAGCCCACGGCATAGTCGCTCTCCCAATGCTGCGGGGCGACGACGCGCTCGTATCGGATGTGCGGCCGCAGATCGGGCAGGCCCAGCGCCTTGAGGCGGTCCAGCGCGACCTCCCGGTAGCGGGCCGTCTGTGCAGGCCAGTCGGGCTGCTTCAGCAGGTTCGGCACGGGCACCAATACGTAGAGCGCCGTATGTCCCGCGGGGGCCATCGTCGGATCGGTCGCACCGGCATGCTGCACGTACATCGAGGGTACTTCCGGGATGGTGCCCCCTTCGATCTCCGCGATGTTCTCGCGGTAACCCTCGCTGAGCAGCACCGTGTGGTGCGCGAGTTCGGGGCATGGCCGGTCCAGCCCGAGATACAGCATGAAGGTGGAGCAGGAATACCGGGCCTTACGGATCTTCTCGTCCGACCAGTCGCGCCGCAACTCGTCGGGGATGAGCCGCGGCGCGGCATGCGCGAAATCAGCGTTCAAGACCACCGCATCGGCGTCGTGCCGTGTGCCACCGCAATCCACGCCGCGCGCGCGCCGTCCCTCGAAGGCGATACGGTCCACAGCGGAGGACAAGCGGATCTCCACGCCCAAACGCTCCGCCACGCGCGCCATGGCGTGCGAGACGGCGCCACAGCCGCCGATCGGGTGGAAGATGCCGTGATCGTATTCCAGGTAGGACAGGATGGTGAAAAGGGACGGGCAGCGGAACGGGCTCATCCCGAGGTACTTGGTCTGAAACGAGAAGGCGAGACGTACGCGCGGGTCGCGGAAGTGGCGGGCCAGGTCGCGATCCACGGTGGACCACGGGCGCAGCAGCGGCAGCGCACGAATCATGTCCCACTTGACCATGTCGAGCGGCCCTTCGAAGGCGCGCTCAAGGACCGGGCGGAACACATCGAGCTTGGCCCGGTTCTCCGCCATGAACGGGCGCAGCCCCTTGGCATCCCCGGGGGCGAACTTCGCGAGCTCCGCCTGCATCCGGTCGAGGTCGGACGAGCAGTCCAGCTGCGTTGCGCCGCCACCGCTCTCGAACACCAGGCGATACTGCGGATCGAGGCGCCGGAGATCCACCTCCGCCTCCAGCTCCGCGCCGCAGCGCTGGAAGATTTCCTTCAGGATGCGCGGGTACAGGAAGAAGGTCGGCCCGAGATCGAAGCTGTAGCCTTCCGGCGATGTGAGCGTACGGGTTCGGCCGCCGATCACGGCGTCCTTCTCGAAGATCGTGACGCGGGCCCCGGACTCGGCCAGCAGCATCGCGGCGGCAAGGCCGCCGGGGCCGGCTCCGATGATCGCAACCTTCGTGCGCGGGCGGTGGAGGGCAGGTGAGGCGAGAACGGTGTTCATGGGGACCCGCAGCCAGATGCCCCCGGCGCCGCAAGGCGCAAGGGGCACGATCCCACGTTCATGCCGCAGCCGGCCGCGTTGCGGAAGGGGAGGTGCCGGCCGCCTGTTCGATCTCCAGGCAGCGCGCTGCGGCGCGCGGCAGCAACCGTGTCAGGTAGAACGCGGCCAGAGACTCGCGATCCGGGTCTGCGGCTGCTGCGCGGGTGAGCATCCAGCCACCCAATGTCCAGCCGCAGGCCTCCAGGTAAGCGACCGCCAGCGATTGAGCGGCGTCCGGATCGCGGGCTTGCAGCGCGATCATCGTGTCGGTTGCGGCGCCCAGCTGTGCAGCGGCGGCAGCCAGGCGCGGCTCCCCTGCCAGATCGGCAAGCAGCGCGCGCATGGCGACCCCGCCGTCCTTGGCGACCTTGCGCACCACCAGGTCGATCGCCTGGATCCCGTTGGTGCCCTCGTAAATGGGGGCGATCCGGGCATCCCGCAGGACCTGGGCGGCGCCGGTATCCTCGACGAACCCCATGCCGCCATGCACCTGGATGCCGAGCGAGGCGACGTCCACCCCGCGATCGCTGCACCACGCCTTCACGACGGGGATCAGCAGCGCGAGGCGCTCCGCGGCCGCCGCATCGCCCAGCATGTGATGGCGGTCGAGCGCGGCGGCGGCCTCCAGCGCCAACAGGCGGCCCGCCAGGGTGACCGCCCGCATTTCCATCAGCATCCGGGCCACGTCCGGGTGCTGCGCGATGGTGCGTCCGCCCTGCACCCGCTGCGCCGCGTAGTCCTCTGCAAGCTTGAGTGCGCGTGCCCCTTGCCCGACGCCCTGGACCCCGACCGCCAGCCGCGCCGCGTTCATCATGGCGAACATGGCCTGCAGGCCGCGGTTCGGTTCGCCGACCATTTCCGCCTCGGCCCCCTCGAACAGCATCACGCAGGTCGGCGAGGCGTGGATCCCCATCTTCTTCTCGAGTCCCCCGCAGCGCAGCGCGTTGCGCCGTCCGTCCGGCAGAATGCGGGGGGCAGCGAACAGCGAGATCCCGCGCGAGCCCGGCGGCGCGTCCGGTAGTCGGGCCAGAACCAGGTGGAGGATATTCTCCGTGGTCTCATGCTCGCCCCAGGTGATGTAGATCTTCTGACCATGCAGCGCGTAGCGCCCATCGCCCAGCGGTTCGGCACGCGTGCGGATGGCGCCCAGGTCGGACCCGGCCTGCGGCTCCGTGAGGTTCATCGTGCCCGGCCACGCGCCGGAGACGAGCTTCGGCAGCCATCGCGCCTGCTGGTCGGGGGAGGCGAAGCCGGCCAGGAGGTCGATTGCACCGGCTGTCAGGATCGGGCCGAGGAAGAATGCCATGTCAGCCGCGGAGGCGAGTTCGACCAACGCGGTCCAGATCGCGTGCGGCAGGCCCTGACCGCCATGCTGCTCCGGCGCCGCCACCCCCTGCCATCCGCTGTCAATCCAGGCACGCATCACCTCGTGGTAATGCGCTGGCACCGTGACCCTGCCATTGGCGTACGCCGCGCCCTCGCGGTCAGCCTGCTGCCATCCCGGCGCGAGCACCTCCGTGCAGAAGCGGTCCGCTTCGCGCAGCAGCGCCTCGATGTCGTCGCCGCCGAGTGGGGCGCCGGCCGCCGCCGTGAGCCCGGGCAGATCGACCACGCGCGTGAGCCCGAGGATGAGGTCGTCGGCAGCCGTCGGGAGTGTCATGCCATCTGGTCCTGTGTGATCTCGTCCAGCAGCCCCGCAGGTGGTGCCGCCTCGCCGGCCGCCCATCCCGGCAGCGCAGCGGCAATCGATGGATCGCTCAGGCTGCGCGCAAGCGCGAGGCCGAGCAGCGGACCGAACTTGAAGCCGTGGCCGGAGAAGCCGGACATCACCCAGCTTCGGTCGCTGATCGGCTCCAGGATGAAGCGCTCGAGCGGCTCCACGTCATACCAGCAGGCCGAGGCCGATACCACGCGATAGCGCTCCAGATCACGGATCCGATGGCGCGCCAGGTCAAGGATCGCGTCCGATTCGGCGGGCGTGACGCTGCGTGGGCCGTCCGGGTCCGCGGTCGCCGCGAAGCGATGATCACCGATCTTCAGCGGCGTGCCGGCGACCGGCGGCACGGCGTAGAAGCCGCCATTCTCTGCCAAGTCCAACAGCATGGGAGCGCACGCCCAGGCTTCGGCACGGTCCGGCGGCGGGGCGAGCCGCACGACCACCTGCCGCGTCGGCCTGACCCGTCCCGCAATCCCTGGCAGAAGGCGCGGCCCCCAGGGACCGGCGGCAACGACGAGCAGGTCGGCCGACCTCGTGGTGCCATCGTCCAGGGCGACAAGTGCGCGGGCGGCGTCCACGGATACGGCGCGGCCACGCTCGATCGGGACACCTCGGTGCCGGAGCAGGCGCGCAAGCGTGTCCACGATCTTCCGGGCCAGCAGGACGCCACCCGACGCGATGCGGAAGGCATCCGCGATGCCGTCTGACCGCAGGAAGTCGTAGGCCACCGCGACGTCGTCGGCCGCCAGGCTCTCGACAGCGTATCCGTCCGCCAGCAGTGCCGCGCGGCTTGCCGGCAGCCAGCTGCCGGTCGATCCCGCAAGGGCTAGGACTCCCGTCTGCACATAGTGGCGCTCGCCGGCTTCGCGGAACAGCAGGTCCCAGGCGCCGTACGCCGGGTCCACCATCCGCATGTAGCCGGTATGGGCGCCATAGGCGTGACGGATCAGCCTGTGGTCGTCCACCGAGGAGCCGCGCGGATTGGGGACGTCGTCCTGCTCCAGCAGGCGGACGGCGAAGCCCGCACGCGCCAGCGCCCAGCCGGCAGAGAGCCCCATGATTCCCGCGCCGAGGACAAGAGCCGTTCGCATGGGCTCAGTCTTGCCTGATGGACGTCCCTTGGCGAGAGGGGAGGGCCTGCGGCCCGCCGTCCGCCGCGTCCGACCCTTTGGCCGGCGGCGAGGCGGACATTGGGCCCGCCCCGCCATCCGTCAGCGCCGCCTGACCCGCGAGCCGTCCGGGTGTGCCCACCGAAGCTGGGCATGACGCAAACCATGAGTCGCCGGGCCACGGGATGCAGACCGGAATCGCCCTGAGCGTGCCCAGGACGATACCGGTCTAGTGCATGCGGCCGCGGCCCGCGCCGCCGCCGCGGGTCGATCCGCCGCGGCTGCCCGCACCGGATCGCGCTGCCTTGCCGCCCGTGGTTCCGCGCCGCGTGGTCGATGCCTTGGTGCTGCGCGCCGAAGCGGTCTTCGCGCCATTCGAACGCGCCGTGGCCTTCTTGGTGCGGCTGGTGCTCCCTTTCGTGGTGTTCCGGCTGCCGCGGGTCGAGGTCGTCGCCGACTTGGCCCGCGTGCTGGACGCGGACTTCGTGCGGCTGGTCGCCGCCGTTTTGCCGCGCGCCGCCTTGGATCCGGCGCGCTTGCGGGATCCAACAGCCCCGGCGGTCTTGCGCCCACCCGCTGCCGTGGTCTTGGCGGCTGCCTTGCGCGTCGTCGACGCCTTGCGCGCCGCTGCCCCGCGCGTGCCCGCGCCGGAGGACGCCGCCTTGGCGCGCGTGCTTGCGCTGCTGCGCCCGCCCTTTGCGGCCGCAGCCGTCCGCCCGGCCG
>NZ_JAPSMD010000013.1 GCF_027856955.1 Falsiroseomonas oryzae
ATTCGCCGCGGTGGCGCCCCCGGCGGCAGCGCGCTGCGCACGCGGGCGGCAAGCACGCGCTCGGCGGCCTCGCGCGCGATCAACTCGGCGAGGTGCGCGGCCGGGACGCCTGCGCGGTCCGCGCGCGGGTGAAGCACGAAGCCGACCAATCGGCGGCGATGGCGGAGGATGAGCGCGAGGCCCGTCTCGCCGTCCCGGAAGGTGATGGCTTCGGGTGGGTCCTCGATCTCCAGGTTGACGATCCGGTACATGCCAGGGAAGGCCCCGGGTGATTGTCGCATTGTAAGCTCTCGATGCGAGACATCACGCCCGCGCGTCGCGACGTTGCGCCGGCGAAGCGCCGCGATGGCATGCCCGCCGGTCGCACGGTCTCGACGGTGGCCGCGGATTACAGCACCTGGTCTGCCGGCAGGTAGGTAACTTGCGCGAGGGCGAAGTCGGAGCTCTCGGGTGGCCCGCCGGCCGGGCCATTGTTGTAGGCAAGGGCCGTCAGCTCGATGGCCATGAGATGAGCGGCGGGATTGATCGCGAAATCGTATGTGGCCGCCGCCACCGCTGTTGCGCCGCGCGGGTCGAGCAGGCCCTGGCCGACGACAGCGCCCGTGGCGTCGAACGCCTTCCACGCACCGACCTCCGCCTTGCCGGGCGCATCTGCCGGATTGAGCCGGGCGAGCCGCAGGGTCGCGGCATCTATGGGAGCGTCGAAGTCGAGGCGCAGCATCTCGCTGACACCGGTTGCGGGGTTGTAGTCCACTTGGCCGGCAAAGCGGCCACCAGCGACACCGAGCCCGTCGGTCGTCTTGACAACGAGGGCCGCCGCGCCGTTCCAGTCTTTGGCGGAGACGTCGATGGGGCCCCAGCTCTGCGACCCGAGCGTCCCGGAAAGGCCGGTGGCTCCTCCGACCACGACCGCGGATGGCGGCGGGGTGCCGGTGGTGGAGACGGTCAGGCTGTCCCAAGCTGCGGTGATAGGACCGGAGGAGCCGAAGGAGGTGGAGATCACGCCGACGGCGAGTTCGCTCTGCTGCCCGCCCACCACGAGGTCGCCCTGCACCGCATCGAGCAGTGCGCCGGCCAGCGCCTTGGCCGCGCCCGTGCCGGCGCCGATCTGCGCCCCCGCCGCGTCGTGCAGCGTCCAGCGCGGCGTTGCCGTCGCGCCGCTGCCCGTCTTCGCCACGTCGAGGTAGAACAGCCCGTAGGCGACGTTGCCGGTCGGCACGCCGAGCCCGACCGTGGTGCCGTCCGGCGTGCCGGCGTTCTCGACCAGGAATTCGATGCCGCCGGCGCCGTTGTTCGAGTGGAACACCAGCTTGGCGTAGTTGTCCTGGTCGCCGGCGCCGAACATCACGCCGGCCGAGCGCCAGTTCTGTGCCGCGACCCCGCCGGCAAAGGGGTTGTCCACCTTCGAGGCGACGGTGAAGGCGGCGACGCCCGCAGTGTCGACGCCGAGCTGGTAGGCGTTCTGCTGGGTGTTCAGGCTGCCGTAGGGATCGCCCGTGGTGGTCTGCACGACCAGCTTGCCGTTGGCCACGCTGCCCGAGGCGGCGAGCGCCGTGTAGGCCTGCGTGCCGTTCGCCATCACCCCGGTGAAGCCGCTGCCGAACGGCGTCGTGCCGGTGCCGAAGTCGAGTGTCAGCGTGCCGAGCTGCGCCAGGTTGTTGCCGCCCCCGTTGCTCGCATCCAGCGCGAAGCGGTCCAGCGTGTCCGACAGCCCGTCGCCGTCCGCATCCGCGGAGGCGGTGTCGTTGTCGGTGACGGCCACCGGGACCGGCGCCACCGGCAGTCCGTTGTAGGCGCTGTCGCCGCTGCTGGTGGCGAAGGTCAGGCTGGCGGTCTCCGCGCCTTCCACCGCGGTGTCGTTCACCGCCGCCACGGCAACCGTCTGTGCGACATTCCAGTCCGCCGCCGTGAAGGTCAGCGTCGCGCTGCTCGCCGGCGTGCCGCTGCCGGCCGCAACAGCCACATCGGCCGTGCCGGTCACCGTGACCGTCACGTTCGCGCCCGGCTGGCTCGCCAGCACCACGCTCAGCATGTCCGTCGCTCCGCCCTCCGTCACCGCCGTCGCGCCACCGCTCTGCGTCACCACCACCCCCGCCGCGGGCGGTGGCGGCGGCGTGCCGGTGGTTGAGATGGTCAGGCTGTCCCAAGCTGCGGTGATGGGTCCGGAGGAGCCGAAGGAGGTCGAGATCACGCCGACGGCGAGTTCGCTCTGCTGCCCGCCCACCACCAGGTCGCCCTGCACCGCATCGAGCAGCGCGCCGCCGAGCGCCTTGGCCGCACCCGTGCCGGCGCCGATCTGCGCCCCCGCCGCGTCGTGCAGCGTCCAGCGCGGCGTTGCCGTCGCGCCGCTGCCCGTCTTCGCCACGTCGAGGTAGAACAGCCCGTAGGCGACGTTGCCGGTCGGCACGCCGAGCCCGACCGTGGTGCCGTCCGGCGTGCCGGCGTTCTCGACCAGGAATTCGATGCCGCCGGCGCCGTTGTTCGAGTGGAACACCAGCTTGGCGTAGTTGTCCTGGTCGCCGGCGCCGAACATCACGCCGGCCGAGCGCCAGTTCTGCACCGCGACGCCGCCGGCAAAGGGGTTGTCCACCTTCGAGGCGACGGTGAAGGCGGCGACGCTCGCGGTGTCGACGCCGAGCTGGTAGGCGTTCTGCTGGGTGTTCAGGCTGCCGTAGGGATCGCCCGTGGTGGTCTGCACGACCAGCTTGCCGTTGGCCACGCTGCCCGAGGCGGCGAGCGCCGTGTAGGCCTGCGTGCCGTTCGCCATCACCCCGGTGAAGCCGCTGCCGAACGGCGTCGTGCCGGTGCCGAAGTCGAGTGTCAGCGTGCCGAGCTGCGCCAGGTTGTTGCCGCCCCCGTTGCTCGCATCCAGCGCGAAGCGGTCCAGCGTGTCCGACAGCCCGTCGCCGTCCGCATCCGCGGGTGGCACCTCCAGCCGTACGCGGGTGATGTCGCTGACCATGCTCGCCGGTCGGCCCTGCGCGTCCACCACGGCGCCGACGATGTGGAAGACCCCACCCTCGGCCGCCGCCGCGCCGCCGAAGGTCAGGTCGACGCTCAAGGTGGCGGTTCCGTTCGCTCCAAGTATCACGTCGACGTAATTCACATTCGTGGCGCGGTTCGCCTCGAAGGCGCCCTGGGCGGGTTCGAACAGGTCGTAGACTGCCCGGACCAGTTCCAGCCGCACCTTGCCGTTCGCGGGACCGCCGGAGATCGTGATTGTTGCATCGTTGTCGGTCAGCGTTCCGGTGCCACCGCTGGTGCCCTGTACGGTCACCGTCGGCGCCGGAGGCAGCGTACCGGCGAGAAAGAGAACGGAGCCTCCCACCGTGCCATCGCCGAAGACCTCGCCGGTCTGGGTGGTGCCGTTGGCATACGTGACCGTCACGACGGAGCCGGTCAGCTCAAGGCCCGACATCTTCCCCTGCGGGCCGGCAGAGGGGTCGGATGTCGTCAGCCGCGACGGGTCGACATCGACCGAGAAGGCGAGCTTGTCGCCCGCATCGAAGCTGCCGAGGCTGAGCGTGAGCAGCTGTCCCAGTTCCCCGTCATAGGGTTTCGTGACCGTGCTGGCCGCGGTGATGCCACCCTGATTCAGGTCCACCGTGAAGGGCTTGCCGAGATCGTTTCCTGAGGAACCATCAGTCGCTGTATCGAACACCAGCCCGGCGAACAGCGCGGTCGAGATGTCGAGCGAGAAGCCGGTAATCTGCGATCCACTCGAGGTGTTCTCGATGATGTAGCTTTGCGGGTCGAAGACGCTGCGATCGATCGGCGCATTGGGCGTGATCGAGAACAGGGTGCTGCTCATGGCGACCTCTCAGGGTGCTCGGAACGCGCGGTCGACGAGGGACGGGCCCGGTGGCCGGCCCGCTCCTGGACGGATCGCCGCGGCGATGTCGGAGGGGCATCGCCGCGGAAGCGTTGGCGGGGTGGGAAGCATCGTGGATACCCCGGGTTTGGCAGGATCGGTGTTTGTCGTGGGTATTCAGATCAGCTGGTCGGGTTGCACGAAGGCGAACGGCGTGAACTCGGGATCGGTGCTGTCCTCGATCGGGGCTGCCGCCGCGATGTCGGCGGCCGGTAGCGGCGCGAAGGTGGTGAGAGCGTCGGTGTCCATGCTGGCGGCCGCCGTGCTCGATGCCGCACCGGCCGAGACAGTCAGGCTGTCCCAAGCTGCGGTGATGGGACCGGAGGAGCCGAAGGAGGTGGAGATGACGCCGACGGCGAGTTCGCTCTGCTGCCCGCCCACCACGAGGTCGCCCTGCACCGCGTCGAGCAGGGCGCCGGTCAGCGCCTTGGCCGCACCCGTGCCGGCGCCGATCTGCGCCCCCGCCGCGTCGTGCAGCGTCCAGCGCGGCGTTGCCGTCGCGCCGCTGCCCGTCTTCGCCACATCGAGGTAGAACAGCCCGTAGGCGACGTTGCCGGTCGGCACGCCGAGCCCGACCGTGGTGCCGTCCGGCGTGCCGGAGTTCTCGACCAGGAATTCGATGCCGCCGGCGCCGTTGTTCGCCTGGAACACCAGCTTGGCGTAGTTGTCCTGGTCGCCGGCGCCGAACATCACGCCGGCCGAGCGCCAGTTCTGTGCCGCGACGCCGCCGGCGAAGGGGTTGTCCACCTTCGAGGCGACGGTGAAGGCGGCGACGCCCGCGGTGTCGACGCCGAGCTGGTAGGCGTTCTGCTGGGTGTTCAGGCTGCCGTAGGGATCGCCCGTGGTGGTCTGCACGACCAGCTTGCCGTTGGCCACGCTGCCCGAGGCGGCGAGCGCCGTGTAGGCCTGCGTGCCGTTCGCCATCACCCCGGTGAAGCCGCTGCCGAACGGCGTCGTGCCGGTGCCGAAGTCGAGCGTCAGCGTGCCGAGCTGCGCCAGGTTGTTGCCGCCCCCGTTGCTCGCATCCAGCGCGAAGCGGTCCAGCGTGTCCGACAGCCCGTCGCCGTCCGCATCCGCGGAGGCGGTGTCGTTGTCGGTGACGGCCACCGGGACCGGCGCCACCGGCAGTCCGTTGTAGGCGCTGTCGCCGCTGCTGGTGGCGAAGGTCAGGCTGGCGGTCTCCGCGCCTTCCACCGCGGTGTCGTCCACCGCCGCCACGGCAACCGTCTGCGCGACATTCCAGTCTGCCGCCGTGAAGGTCAGCGTCGCGCTGCCCGCCGGCGTGCCGCTGCCGGCCGCAACAGCCACATCGGCCGTGCCGGTCACCGTGACCGTCACGTTCGCGCCCGGCTGGCTCGCCAGCACCACGCTCAGCATGTCCGTCGCTCCGCCCTCCGTCACTGCCGTCGTGCCGCCGCTCTGCGTCACCACCACCCCCGCCGCGGGCGGTGGCGGCGGCGTGCCGGTGGTGGAGATGGTCAGGCTGTCCCAAGCTGCGGTGATGGGTCCGGAGGAGCCGAAGGAGGTCGAGATCACGCCGACGGCGAGTTCGCTCTGCTGCCCGCCCACCACGAGGTCGCCCTGCACCGCGTCGAGCAGGGCGCCGGTCAGCGCCTTGGCCGCGCCCGTGCCGGCGCCGATCTGCGCCCCCGCCGCGTCGTGCAGCGTCCAGCGCGGCGTTGCCGTCGCGCCGCTGCCTGTCTTCGCCACATCGAGGTAGAACAGCCCGTAGGCGACGTTGCCGGTCGGCACGCCGAGCCCGACCGTGGTGCCGTCCGGCGTGCCGGCGTTCTCGACCAGGAATTCGATGCCGCCGGCGCCGTTGTTCGCCTGGAACACCAGCTTGGCGTAGTTGTCCTGGTCGCCGGTGCCGAACATCACGCCGGCTGAGCGCCAGTTCTGTGCCGCGACGCCGCCGGCAAAGGGGTTGTCCACCTTCGAGGCGACGGTGAAGGCGGCGACGCCCGCGGTGTCGACGCCGAGCTGGTAGGCGTTCTGCTGGGTGTTCAGGCTGCCGTAGGGATCGCCCGTGGTGGTCTGCACGACCAGCTTGCCGTTGGCCACGCTGCCCGAGACGGCGAGCGCCGTGTAGGCCTGCGTGCCGTTCGTCATCACCCCGGTGAAGCCGCTGCCGAACGGCGTCGTGCCGGTGCCGAAGTCGAGCGTCAGCGTGCCGAGCTGCGCCAGGTTGTTGCCGCCCCCGTTGCTCGCATCCAGCGCGAAGCGGTCCAGCGTGTCCGACAGCCCGTCGCCGTCCGCATCCGCGGAGGCGGTGTCGTTGTCGGTGACGGCCACCGGGACCGGCGCCACCGGCAGTCCGTTGTAGGCGCTGTCGCCGCTGCTGGTGGCGAAGGTCAGGCTGGCGGTCTCCGCGCCTTCCACCGCGGTGTCGTTCACCGCCGCCACGGCAACCGTCTGCGCGACATTCCAGTCTGCCGCCGTGAAGGTCAGCGTCGCGCTGCCCGCCGGCGTGCCGCTGCCTGCCGCAACAGCCACATCGGCCGTGCCGGTCACCGTGACCGTCACGTTCGCGCCCGGCTGGCTCGCCAGCACCACGCTCAGCGTGTCCGTCGCCCCGCCCTCCGTCACCGCCGTCGTGCCGCCGCTCTGCACCACCGTCACCCCCGCCGCGGGCGGTGGCGGCGGCGTGCTGGTAGCCGCAGTGATCCGGATGCTCTCCCAGAAGGCCGGGAAGGTGGTACCGCTGCCGAAGGCGGTCGAGATGATGCCGACCGCAAGCGCGCTCGGCGTGCCGGCGACGCTGTAGCTGCCCTGCAGCGCCTGCAGCGTCGCGCCTGACAGCGGAACTGCGGCGCCGCTGCCCGCGAACTCCGTGCCGTCTACCGTGTAGATCCAGCTTGGCGTCGCGGTCGCAGCGTCCCTGTTCACCAGCAGCTTCAGCGTGATGCTGTCGAGCGTCTGGATGCCGGCACCAGTGATGCCGGCACCGTAGACAGCGCTGCTGAACGTGCCGGCATTCTCGCTGGCGACCTCGATACCGCCGGCACCGCCATTCGCTGCGGCGACGATCTTCAAGTAGTTGTCCTGGTCTCCGGTGCCAATGAAGAAGCCCTGCGATTTCCAGTTGACCGGCTCGGTGGACGGCGTGCCGCCGAACGGGTTGTCGATCTTCGTCTCGATCGTGAAGCTCGACACATCCGGCAGCACGTCCACCCCGAATTGGAAGCCGTTCATCTGGCTGTTGCCGACGAGCGCGTCACCCGCGGAAACCTGCTCCACCTGGAACCCCGCCGCGGCACCGCCGGGCTTGATGTTCGCCGGGTCATAGAGCGTCAGGTAGGATTGCGTGCCGTTCGACATCAGCCCGGTGAAGCCCATGTTGAACAGGCCGTTCGGCCCGGGCGGATCGATGTTCTGCGAGAAATTCCAGACCAGAGTCTGGCCCGCCCCGAGATCGGTGCCCTTGCCGTTCGCCGCATCCTCGGCGAAGGCATCGACGCTGTTCGACAGGCCATCGCCGTCCGCATCGGTGTTGGGTGGCTCGGTGGCGGCCGATGGCGTGAAGATGGTGATGGGGCCGCCGTAGTTGGCCACCCATATCGTGCCTGCAAAGGTTTCCCCGTCGCCCTGCGCGGTGACGTCGAGCGGCAGCCCGCCGCCGAGCACACTGGCGCCCGCCGTCAGCTTGGTGACCGCCACCGCCTGCGTCCCATCGCTGTTGAGCACGACACGGTAGAGCTGGTCGTCCCATGCGACGGTGAGCAGATTGCCCTGCATCGCGCCTTCGAAAGCCTGCAGCGAGGTGTATTCCTCGAGCCCGTTCGTGGAGGCAGCCCAGCCGCTATAGAGCGCGCCGTCGGTGCCAGGCGCCTTGAAGTCGCCCTCTGCCGGGTTCGCCATGGACAACGGCACCGGCGGCCAGGTCGGCGGCACTGCCACAGGCGTGCCAGAGCCATCGGTATACCAGCCTGCGCCGCCCGGATTGGCACGGATTGGCGTCGGGTGGCCGGCATAGAAGCCCTGGGTGACCAGGTGAAGATGATCGGTGGTGTCGCTACCACCGTCATTCGGCTTGTTGGTAACGCTGCTTGTCCCGCCGGATGGCGGCGCCTCGTCGGGCGGCGGGCCGCCCCAGCCCGCATTGGCGCCGTTGTCGACGGTGTAGAGCCTGCCCGCCTCGGTCATCACCAGGTCGTAAGGATTGCGGTAGCCGGGCGAGTAGATCTGCACCGGGCCGCCCTGGACCAGCATCGCCTGGTTGAGACCATCGAAGCCGCCGAATGGGTCCGTCAGGCTCGGATCGGCGGCATTCCCGTCCAGCGTCGGCAGGTCGTACTTGTAGAGGCTACCATCAAGGGCATCGACCTTGGTCGGCAGAGCATCCACCGCGGCGAGGTCGATGACGAGGATCGCGGCGGACAGCGCGTATTCCGGCGTGTAGGCGAAGTTGTTCGACGGGGCGCCCATGTTGGTGTTGCCGCCCACCGCGACATACAGCTTGGTCCCGTCGGCGCTGAGCTGCATCCCGTTGACCGAGTGGTTCTCCTCCGATCGAGGAAGGCCGCGTACCAGATCGAGCCGCTCCCAGCTGCCATCCGCGTTCTGCGTGAGCCGCGAGATCACGCCGGAATTGGTGTCGAGGTTCACATCGCCGCCGCCCGGCCCCGCACCGATGCGCGGGTCGCTCGAGCTGACATAGAGCACGACGGGCGTGGCGACCGGCGCGAGGGCGGCCGCAGTGATGTTGGACGCCTGCGGCTCGGTCCCCTGCTCGACAACGGAGACCAGCACCTTGACGCTGCTGGTGTTCTGCTGCGTGTCGGCTGCCAGTACCTGCAGCTCCGTCGGGCCCTTTGCGTTGCCGCGGCCGAGCTTGCCCGGATCGGCAACGGTGATGACGCCGGTGGCAGGGTCGATCCCGAAGGCGCCGTTGCCGTTGCCGCCCGGGTGCAGAGAATAGGTGACCACGCTGCCCTGCGGGTCGGTGGCGTCCACGTCGGCGACGAAAGTGCCGGATGGCACGGGGGCCTGCCCCGGGGGCAGCTTGACGGAGGCTACCAGCGGCGCGGGCACCTCGGGCGCTTCCGCCGTCGCCTGCTTGGCTAGGCCGGGAGGCGATCCCCCGCCGTTGGCCTGTCCGGGCCCGCCGCTGGCAGCGGCCATGGTCGTGCTGGAGGACGATTCCGTGGTGGCCGACAAGGACGACGAGGCTGTCGCCGTCGCCGGCGCGACGAGGATGCCCGTGACCTGTCGCGAGCCCTGGTACTCGGACGGGGCGACGATCCCATCGTCGTTGTAGTTGGTGATGGCCTTGATTGCGTTGATCGTCTCGGTGGCCGACACGCTGTAGCCGTTCGTCGTCGCGCCGATGGTGAATGCGTAGATCGTGCCGTCAACCTGGGCGGCATAGAGGCGTCCGTCGGGACCGAACTGCAAGGACGTCCAGTTGCTGTCCGGCACGTTCAGCAGCGTGCTCTGAGCGAAGCTGGGCTCGATGGCCATGTCTGATTCTTGCCTTCCTGCCGCGTCGCGCGCGGGTCCGATGCTGGCACTGTGCTACCGCACCGCGTCCCCTCCATCTGCGCAGAAGGCTAGACCTTCATGGTGCTCTGGACCGATCGGGTTACCCATTCTGCGCAGTCAACGCCGCAGCCCGGCACCACCAAGATGACGGCTGCAGCGGCGGCCGCCCGCTTCCGCGCGGGGGCGGTACCGGGTCTCTTGACCTGCGGACCGGGGAGACGAACGGACGGTGGGACCGGAGCGGATCGGGCGAGACCGCGGACGGCATCCCGGCCGGTGGGCCGCAACCATTCGCGGCGCGGCGGCGCGCGCCGGCCAGCTGCGTGGCGCGTGGGGCCTGGCCGATCAGGGCATCGCAAGCCTTGGCAACTACCTGAGCGGCGTGGTCCTGGTTCAAGCGCTGTCGAAGCAGGATTTTGGCACCTTCTTCCTGGTCTTCGGCGTGCTGCTGCTGCTGAACGGGCTGCACGCCGCCCTCATCACGTATCCGCTGTCTGTGCGCGGCGCCGAAGGCGATGCCGGGCACCTCCGGCAGCGCGCCGGCATCGCAATCGCGGACACTCTTGTCCTGGCGATCCCGCTTGGCGGCGTCGTCGCTTCTGCGGCAATCCTGGCGCAGCGGCCGTCGCTGATCCCGTGGGCACTCGCCGCAATGCTGGCGTGGCAGGTGCAGGAGACGCTGCGCCGCGCACTGATGGCGCATCTCCGTCACCGGGACGCGCTGCCCGGCGATGCGGTCAGCTACCTCGGACAGGCGCTGCTGCTGGCGGGCCTCGGGTATGCCGGGCTGCTGTCACTGGAAACGGCGTTCGGGGCCATGGCGGCTACGTCGCTGCTCGGGGCGCTTGTGCAGGGATGGCAGTTGCGGCCCGCCCGACCACGGGCGGCGGCGATCCTGGATGCGGCGCGCGGCGACTGGCGGTCCTGCCGCTGGATGCTGCTGACGAGCGCGATCACGCTGGTCACGATGCAGTCGATGCCTTGGACACTCGGCTATTTCCACGGCCTGGCGACGGTGGCGGAATTCGGCGCCCTGTCGCTGGTGATGGGTCTGGCCAATCCGGTGCTCATCGGCATGCTCGGCATGATCGTGCCGGCGGTGGCGGCGAGTCCGGACCTTGCCGCGGCGCGGCAGGTCACCCTCTCTCATGCGCTGTCTGCGGCGGCGCTGCTGGTGCCCTTCCTGCTCGCCGTGCTGGTTGTGCCGGGGCAGGCGTTGGTGATCGTGACGCAGCAGAGCGCCTATTCCGAGCTCGGCACGCACCTGCGGCTTTTCGCGCTCGGTTACGCGCTGGCCTTCCCGGCGCAGGTCGTGCAGGCGATGCTGAACGGCCTCGGCCGGACCCGCGACGGCTTCGTCGCGCAATGCTGCTTTTCGGCGACGACGATCCTCGTGAGCCTGCCGATGGCAGCGGCCTTCGGCCTGACCGGCGCGGTTTGGGCGGGCCTGCTGCCCGGGCTGGCATTCAGCGTCGTGGCGATCACCCTGCTGCGCCGCATGACGCCGGCGGCGGACACTGCGGCGTGTGTCGCGACCTGCCACCCAAGCCCGGGGTGTGCAGCAACGCCAGTCCGAACGGAGGCCACATGATCAGCGTCCTCATGCCCGCCCACAACGCGGCGCCCTTCATCGGGGACGCAATTGACAGCGTGCTGGCGCAGACCGTGCGCGACGTCGAGTTGCTCGTGATCGACGATGGATCCACCGACGCCACGCTCGCCATCGCCGAGGACCAGGCGCGCAAAGACCCACGCGTGCGAGTGATTTCGCAGCCCAATGCCGGCATCGCGCAGACGCTGAACCGCGGCTTGATGATGCTGGAGCGCGAATGGGTGTTCCTCATGCACGCGGACGACCTGATGCTACCGAATCGGCTGGAGCGGCAGTTGGCGTTCATCGCCCGGAACCCGCATCTCGCCGTCGCGAGTTCGCTGGTGTTGTACATCAATGACGCCGGCCGGGTGATCGGCCATGGCCGATCGCCCTTCACCACTCCGGGCGCGGTGGAGGCGACGTTCCGTCGGGGCGAGATCGTTGCGCTGAATCACCCGGCCTGCGTGCTACGGCGGGATGCTGTGCTGGCGGTCGGAGGCTACCGGCAGGCATTCTGGCCAGCCGAGGATTGCGACCTCTGGAGCCGGCTGCTGGCGGCGGGCCATGGAGTGGCCGTGCAGAACGAGTACCTGCTGAAGTACCGCATCCATGGTGCCTCTGCTTCGACGTCGCTGGTGCATACGATGGTCCGTAAGGCATCCTGGCTGGAACGCTGCATCGCCGCGCGCCGTGCCGGCGAGGTCGAGCCGGATTGGGAGCAGTATCTGCGCGAGCGGCAGGGAGCACCGTGGCCCGCGCGGCTGAACCTCGCTCGCCAGGAACTCGGTCGGTGCTTCTACCAGATGGCGCTCAATCATCTGGCCAGGGGCGACGTGTTGAAGTTGGCGCCGAGCTTCGCGGCGGCGGCGCTGCTGAAGCCGACGATGGTGCTGTCGCGCGTGCTGCCGCGCCTCGTCCCCCGGGGCGCGAGGCGGGTGTAGCGCGGAGGAGGGAGGCGAGCGGCGCCACGGCCGACCGCATCACTGGACGGGATTGGCGGTGTGGGTGCCGGGCGGCGTCGCGACGGCATCCTCGTAGAGGCGCATGAGGTCGCGGCGAACGCGCGGCCAGCCGAAGTTCTCCTCGACCAGTCGGCGTGCTGCTTGCCGCCGGCTCCGCTTCTCGGCCTCGGGCGCGCTGGCGAGGGCGGAAAAGGCGTCGGCGATCGCGTCCGGATCCCCGCGGCACACGACGCCGGCCCTGTAGCGCGTCACGATCGCGGCGAGGTTCGTTTCGGGCGTCACCAGCACGGGCGTCGCATTGGCCATGGCCTCAAGGACGGCCAATGGCAGCCCCTCCCATCGGCTGGTGTGGACGAAGGCCCGCGCACCGGCGAGCAGCCTCGTCTTCGCTTCGGCAAAGACCGGGCCGGGGAAGACGACCCGGTCTGCCATCCCCTCGGCCTCGGCCAGGCGCTGTAGCGTCGCGCGGCAGCCGCGCCAGTCCGGCCCTGCCAGCACCAGGCGCCCGGTACCGCCGCGCCGCGCGAAGCGCGCAAAGCCGCGCAACATGATGTCGAGGCCCTTGTGATCGGTCGCAAGCCGGCCAAGGAAGACGAAATCGTCCGATGCCGGCGGCACTCCGCCAATAAGGTCGGGCAAATCGACCGCGTTCGGCACATAGCGGATCGACAGTCCCGGCCAGCGCTGCCGGAGCGCGTCGCGCTCCGCCTCGCTCACGGCGTGAACGACGCGCGCCCGTTGAAGGTACCGCTCTTCCCACCCGGCAAGCCAGAGCCGCTTGGCAAACCGGTTGGAGCCGTCGAGCACGGCCTGCGCATAGCCGCCGTGGGGTGTCACGACATAGGGCACGCCGAGCAACCGCGCGGCGTGCACGTTGTGGCCGATGAAGACGGAATGGAAGTGGACCAGGTCGACGCGGCGTTGCCGAATGGCGTCCCGCGTCGGATCGGGCAGGCCAGCCAGCATCCCCAGTGCGCGTCCGCGCGCGGGTAGGTCGAGGACGCGCACCCCGCGGATCGTCCGGTCACTGATCGCCGGCACCGCCGAAGAGATGTTCCAGCATTCCAACTCGACGCCGAGCCGCGCCAGATGCTCCACGAGCGTGGCAACGGCGCGCGACACGCCGTTTGCAGCCTCCACCTCGAGATCGCAAACCTGAGCGACCCTCATGCACGCAACCACCGCCTGCGGTGTCGTGCGACGCTCCAAGCACCGATGCAGCGGAATATCACAACCATCCGAACGTAAGCGGTCGGCGTCGCTCGGGCCACTTACGGCTCCGCGAGCCGAGTTCACCTCGGGCTGCGCATCCCGCCGTAATGCAGAAGTTGCTTTGGTGCGCCTGGATTCGACCAAAAGTGGAATGATTGCAACCCGAGATAGATGACAAAATGCGGCAATAAACTAATTGCATACTATCGGCCCGCAACGTTATGGCAGCTCACGCGTCCGTGAGCCGAACCGTCCTGGTTCGCCGCGCCAACCAGGGGGGACCCAGCTCGCATGTCCGCATCGCTTCAGCCTGTCACCGTTGATCTCACGAAGTCCCTCACCGGTTCACTCGGCTCTCAGGCCTGGGGCGGGCTGACGGTTTCGGCGAAGAATGCGTCCGGAGCCGCGGCGCTGGTGATCCGGGAGCCGGATGGGCTCGGCGTGGCGGGCGGGCGCTTCGCCGGCCAGGTCGACTACGACCCGGTCACCCACACGAGCGAGACCCTGCGGCTCGACTTCGCAGCAGCCATTGACGCCGTGACCGTGCGCCTGGCCCGGATGACCCCGACCGAGGCGGTGAACAGGGCCGAGGTCGGCGCATGGCAGGCCTACAACGCGGCCGGCGTGATGGTCGCGGAAGGAATACTGGACCCGCGCGGCAAGACGCCGGTCGGCACCGCCACCTACGACTTCACCATCGACCCGGCCGTCGACTTCCAGCGCATCGAACTCACCGCGCGCCCTTACAACAACGACCGCACGCTCGATGCGCCCGGCGGGAGCTCCGATTTCAGCCTGGCAGCGGTCACCTACAGGCCTGCGGGTGTTGCAACGGCCGGGCTGGTCATCACCGAGAGCGGCGGGTCCACGGCCGTCACCGAAGGTGGCGCCACCGACACCCTGACCGTCGCACTCGCCACCCAGCCGACGGCGAATGTCACGGTGACGATCGCCGGCGACGCGGATGTTGCCGGCGCCGCCACGCTCACCTTCACGCCGCAGAACTGGAACGTCGCGCAGTCCGTCGTGGTCGCCGCGGTGAACGACACGCTGCAGGAGGCGGCAGAGGCCGCACGGCTGACCATCCGCTCATCCAGCACCGATGCCGCCTACGCCGGCCTCCAAGACCGCGTGGTGAACGTTGCCGTGACCGACAACGACTCCGCCCCGCTCGTCTCCGGCGCCGTCACGGTCGGGTCCGCCGCCGCGCTGACCGGCGCGTTGGGCGCGCAGAGCTGGGGTGGGCTGCTGGTCTCGGCGCAGGCCGCGTCCGGCGCGGCAACGCTGGTCACGAAGACGGCAGACGGTCTCGGCGTCACCGGCGGCCGCTTCGCCGCCCAGATCGACTACGACACTGCATCGCGCACCAGCGAGATGCTTCGCCTCAACTTCGGGACGGCCGTCGATTCCGCGACCTTGCGCATCGGCCGGCTCAATCCCGCCGAACCCGCGGGCCAAGCCGAGGTGGGCGCCTGGCGCGCGTACGACGTTGCCGGCGGCCTGGTTGGCGAGGGCCTCTTGGACCCGCGCGGCCGGACGGCCGTGGCGAACCTCACCTACGACTTCGTGGTCAACCCGGCCGCGGACTTCCACCGCATCGAACTGACCGCCCGGCCCTACAACAACGACGCCACGTCCGGTGCCACTTACGAAAGCTCCGACTTCAGCCTTGCCCAGGTTAGCTACATCCCGCGCACCGCGCCGCCTCAGGCGACCGCCGCGCTCGTCGTAACCGAGAGCGGTGGGTCGACCGCAGTGACGGAAGGCGGCGCCGGAGACAGCGTCACGGTCGCGCTCGCAAGCAAGCCTTTGGCCAATGTCACGGTCGCAGTCACGGGTGATGCAGACCTGGTCGCCGGTGCGACCCTGACCTTCACGCCGCTGAACTGGAACCAAGCTCAGACGGTCACGGTCGGCGCCGTGAACGACACGCTTGTCGAAGGGGCGGAAACAGCGAAGCTGACGTTCGACGCATCGAGCGCTGACGCGCAGTACGGCGCGCTCCCGAACCGCGTTCTCAACGTCGCCGTGGCCGACAACGATACCATGCCGAGTGGGGGCGGTGCCCCCGCGGGTGCCGTGGTGGTGAAGGTTGGCGCAGATATCCAGGCGCTGGTGAATGCGAACCCCGCAGGCACTGTCTTCTGGATCGAGGCTGGCGAACACAGGCTTCAATCGATCACGCCGAAGGATGGCCAGCATTTTATCGGCGCCGATGGCGCGATCCTGAACGGCTCGCGCGAGCTCACCGGCTTCAGCGTTAGCGGCAACACCTGGTTCGTGGACGGGCAGACCCAGGAAGGTGCACGGCGCGGCACCGGGGAAGCGACCAGCGGCTTCTCCCGTGCCGGCTACCCGGATGCGGTGTTCCTCGATGACAAGCCGCTGCTGCATGTCGGTAGCGTGCAGGAGGTGCGGCCCGGCACCTACTTCTTCGACTATGCCGCCGATCGCATCTACATCGGGGACAACCCGGCGGGCCACCAGGTCGAGGCGGCCGTTCGCGATGCCGCCTTCAAGGGTTCGGCGACGGGCGTGACGATCGAGAACCTGGTGATCGAGAAGTACGCCACGCCCGCGCAGTTCGCCGCGATAGGCGGATCGTCGAAGCCGGTGGACTGGCTGATCAAGGACAACGAAGTCCGGCTCAATTACGGGGTCGGGATCCAGGCAGGCGAAAACACCGAGGTGATCGGCAACTTCATCCACGATAACGGCCAGATGGGCGTCGGCGCGAGCGGGAAGGGCGTGCGCTACGAGGCGAACGAGATCGCGGAGAACGGCTTCTGGTCCGGCCTCAACGTCTACTGGGAGGGCGGCGGCAGCAAGTTCGCCAACACCGACGGCTTGATCGTGCGCGGAAACTACGTGCACGACAACAACGGAATGGGCCTCTGGACGGACATCAACAATATCCGCACGCTCTACGAAGGCAATCGTGTCGAGAACAACAGCGGGGCCGGCATCAGCCACGAGATCAGCTACAGCGCCATTATCCGCAACAACACTTTGGCCGGCAACGGCGAGCCGGGCGTGCCCTGGATCTGGGACGGCGCCATCCAGATCCAGAACTCCTCGAATGTCGAGGTGTACGGCAACACCGTTGACATCAGCGGCGGCGGCAATGGCATTACCATGATCCAGCAGAACCGCGGCTCCGGCACCTACGGCCCGTGGGTCACGACAGGTAACCACGTGCACGACAACATCGTGGTGAATCGGACGGGCGAGGGCCGGTCCGGCGCGGTCGCCGACTACGATTGGGCGGGGCTGAAGGCGGGCGGCAACCTGTTCGACAACAACGAGTACCGCTTCGCGAATCTGGCTGACGACCACTTCGCGTTCAACAGCTTCCTGGGCTGGAACGCCTACCGCACCGCGTCGGGCTGGGACGCCAACAGCGAACTGGTGCTGATCTGAAGTTGGGCGGCGGGCGCGCTGATCAGCGCCCGCCGCCAAGCTCTCTCGCCCGAGGGATCTGCACGCGCCAGTGGAAAGGCAAGCGGATACGATCAGGCCGAGATCAACGACCGCGTCCGTCCCGCGCCGCGGGCTCGTGCGTAGATGTCCATCAGCGCCGCATAGTTCGGCGCCGCCGTGTAGCGCGCGAGAAACGCAGCGCGCGCTGCTGCACGCATGCGCCGATACGAAGCCTCGTCGCTCAGCATCGCAACGAGCCGCGCGGCGAGGTCATTCGGATCGCCTGGCGCAAAAAGGCCGCCGTTCTGCCCGTCGTCGACAAGTTCCGCGAGTGCGCCGACGCGGGCAGCGAGAACCGGTGTCCCAGCGGCGAAAGCTTCAATGACGACCAAAGGCATCAACTCGTACCACTTCGACGGTACGATGACCGCGGCTGCACCGCGCATGAGCTCCTGCACCTCCAGCGGCGTACGCTGTCCCAGCAGTTCGATGCGGCGGTCGGCCGCAGCACGCATGGAGAGCTCGGCCGCGACCGGCCCATCCCCGACGATGCGCAGCCGAAGTGTCCCCGGGACGCGCGGCCAGGAATCAACTAGTGTGGTGACACCCTTCTCGGGCGAGAGGCGCCCGGCGAAGAGAGCATAGCCGTCACGTAGGCCGTCGCCTGCGCCGGGATCCGCAAGGAGGAAGTTGGGCTTCACGACAATCCGCTCTGCCGAGACGCCGCCTGCGATCAGCTTGCGCCGAACGAAGTCGTTCAGTGCGACCATGACGTCGACCTTGCGGCGCCAGGTTCCGAGAGCGCGGTGCGTGGCGATCAGGGCTGCGACGCCGGCACTCTGTTGGACGCTACCGCGGTAGCACGCATGGCGGATGCCGGGCCATGGCACGGACCGGCCCAGGCAGTCCTCACAAGGGCGGCCGTCCCGGAAGAACTGAGCATTGACGCAGAACAGGCGGAAGTTGTGGATGGTCTGCACGACGGGCACGCCCTCTGCGGCGGCTGCGTAGTAGGCGGCGGGCGAGATCAGCGGAAAGAGGTTGTGGGCGTGAATCACCGCCGGGCGCGAAGCACGGATCCGCCGGCGCAGCTCGCCATAGGCTTCCCGGTTCCAGAGCGTCTTCGCAGCCAGGGTTGTCGCGCGCATGGTCGTCACGGCGTCGTTGTGTTGCGTGAAGCGGACCACCTCGTGGCCATGCGCTTCCAGCAGCGCGGCTTCCGCTGCGAAGCACGCATCCTCGCCGCCCGGCCGCTGGTAGTGATTATGCAGCATAAGGATGCGCAGCGGAGCCGCGCCCCAGGGCGTAGGCGGTGCAATCGCAGTGCGGGCCGACGCGCTGGTTGAGGTGTTCACGCTATGCGAAGCGGCAGGACGTTGCCGCCTCGGTGTTCCTGCGTATCGTGCGCGTCCGGCTCGCGTGGTGGCACGGGGGCCATCTCCGGCCCGGCGCTAGCGGGATCAGCCGGCGGTCCGTTCCAAATTCTGTTGTTCAGCGCCCAAATCGCCACCTGCGTCCGGTTCGCGAGCTGCGTCTTCCGTAGCACGCCCTTGATATGCACCTTCACGGTCGCTTCGGTGATGTCGAGTTCCTTTGCGATCAGCTTGTTCGGCAGGCCTTCGATCAAGCATCGCATAACCTGGTGCTCGCGCGCTGACAGGAGGCCGGTGCGCCTGGTGCCCGTTGCTGCACGTTCTTGCTGCTCTGCGGTGACCCGTGACGAGCCGCCAGCCCGTCCAGCCTCGGACGGGGGTAGCGGGTCCAGCAGCGATTGGACGACGCCGGCCGGGAACATCCGCTGGCCGAGCAGCACCAACTCGAGCGACCGTTTGAGCACGTCCGCCGAGATTTCCTGGGAGAGTACCGCCTCGACGCCGGCCCGCATAACCGCTGCGACTGCTTCGACCTGTGAGCAGTCTGTCAGCACCACCGCCTTCAGGCCGGGCATCGCGGCGCGTGCGTCCTTCATCAACGAGAGCGCGAGCGCTGCTTCTGCATCGGAGTTCAGACTTTGGATCAGGAGATCCGGCTTCGATCCGTCCGTGATGTCCCTGGCCGCGTCGGCAACGGTTCTGCCAGCGCCAGAAATTGTAAACCCGAGCGATATGAGCAGTTCGCAGAGTGCCTCCCGCGAGATGCGACTCTGGTGCAAGACCAGCACCTTGCCGCTGGTCGAGTCTGTCGCAACATGGGCACTTAATTTTACCATCGCAATTAGTTCCCCATCAGCGCCAGAAAATACAGTTCGGCGTAATGTTATTGTTCCGCAAAAAAACGGACCAATGACGCGCAACTTCATTGTAGCGTATCGCGGATGCCTGACGCGGTCGTAGGTGATATTGGGAATCTCAGGGGAGGGGCGGCAACCCAACTTTTCGGATTTGGTCTGGATGCACAGAATGTTGACTCGCTGCCGCACCATACGTGTCAACCAACGCGCGCACGTCTGCCACGTGCTTCGCGTGCTACACTTCCATACTCTTGTGACCTACCTTGGCTCGTGCCCGCGCTGGCCGTCGCTCATGGTTGTCCGGAGCGCCCCGGATCGCTGCCCACTACTTTGGTGGTGCGCCTACCCCGCCCGCGGCGAGCGCGGAGGACGCGACTACGTGGCCAGTCGGCATGCACGCGCCCGCCCTGCCGCGCCGCTCACGCCACGCGGCGATCGCTGTCGCGTAATGTGCCTGCATGGCATCCGATCGCCGGTCCCAGGCGAAGTCTTCGGCGTGCCTTCGCGCTGCCGCCGACATCTCCGACAGGCGCTCGCGATCGGCTGCCAAGTTATCGATGACATGCGCCATCGCTGCCGCCACCTGTGCGGGCCAGCCGACCGGGACCTTCATCGCCGCCTCTGCCGTCAGGTGCGCGCCGACGCCCTGATGGTCGATGCAGATGACGGGCGCGCCGCCGGCCAGTGCCTCCGGCACGACATTGCCGAAGGTGTCGCGGACGCTGGTGAACAGGAACACATGCGCAGAGCGATGCAGCGTCTGCAGTTCCGGCCAGGGGCGCGGCCCGAGGAAGGTGACCCGATCTCGGAGGCGGAGCCGCTCAGCCTGCCGCTGCGCCGCCTTTGCCAGCGGACCGTCGCCGGCGATCACAAAGCGGACGTCCGGTGCTGCCACACGCCGCGCGACGTCGAGGCAGAGGCCGATCCCCTTCCGCGCCTCGATGCGCCCCGCCCAGAGTACGACGAACGGTCCCGCCTTTGGCCGGGGGGGCGGGGGGTCCTGCAGTAGGTGGCGCGGGACACCGACATCGGCGAACAGGCGCGGCGCAGCAGCGCCGGCCTGGCGCAGCACGGATGTCGTCTCATGATTGGCCGAGAAGACCGCGGCGGCGCGCGATGCGGCGCGCCGCACGGCCGGTGTCATGGGCATCAGCGACACCCGTAGCGTGCGCAGCAGTTCGGACGGGATCGCACGGCCGAAGCTGCTGAGCAGCCGCCACGGTGTCGTCTGACCACCACCAAGCGGCCCCCAGATGAACGGCTTGTCAAGCCGCCAGAGCCGCGGCGGCGCGCTGACCGTTCCCCATCCGACATGGTGCATCAGGTCGAAGTCATGCACAGCGTCGAGCTCGGCGGCCAGGCGCATGACGCGGCGCTGCCACGCGACGTAATGCAGGCGGATCCAGCGGCTGGACGGCAATCGCAGCGGATCCCACCAGCCCAGCCGTCCCGTGTAGACGAAGCGCAGCCGCGGAATTGGCGTGTGCGCCAGGTACCGTTCGATCTGCGGCTGGAAGTAGGCGTGCGTGATCACCCAGACGTCGTTCGCCTTCGCAAGGTGAGCCGCCCAGTTCCAGGTGCTGCCGGGTTCCGATCCGGACTCGGGCGCGCAGCCATGGCCGATCAGCAGGATCCGCATGCCGTCACCTCGGATCGCGTGCAGGCATGACGGACAGCGTGCTATCCGCATCCTGTCCGGAACTGGCGCGGTACCCGGCCCATGGCTGCCAGCCATCCGTCCAGGCCCAGTAGGCCGCGCCGGGATCGGCCACGTGGTAGGCGTTGCCGCGGAAGATGTTGTGCCCGTTGCGCATCCCGTCCCGGTCGTGGTCGGCGACTGCCCCCGACCGGCCGTGAAGGGGGAGGGTGGCGATCACGACGTTGCCCACGACCTGGTTTCCGGTCGTCACCCAGGGCCCATGTCGGCCCGTGCCGCGATCCTGCTGGATCAGCGAGATCCCGTTGCCCTGGTGGGCGACGATCAGGTTGCCCTGCACCAGCACGTTGCGGGAATTCTGCACCTGGATGGCGCCGCCCCAAAGCCAGACGTGGAAGCCGTCGCCGTTGCCGTCGAGGTAGTTGCCGCGGATCACCGCGTCGTAGCTGATCTCATGCGAAATGCCGCTGTTGACGTTACGCAGCACCAAGTTGCCTTCGTACAGCGTGTGCAGGTTATCGATATCGGTCCACAGGCCGATGCCGTTGTTTGCTTCGACGCGGTTGCGCCGGAAGGTCAGTCGCGTCGTCTGCGCGCACTTCACGCCGCCCCCTTCCCACAACGTATCGATGCCACGGAAGTAGCCGTTGCGCGAAATCTCGTTGTCCTGGAAGAGCACATCTTCGCCGCCACAGCCGGCGCCCATGTTGCCGTTGCCGTGGATGCGGTTATGCAGCACGCGGCTGCGCGCGCCGACCATCACGCCGATCGCCGAGTTCAGCCGGACCTCGTTGTTGCGAACGGTCCATTCCACTGGCTTCAGATGCAGTCCGATGGCGCCTGCCTGCGCGGCGGAGGCGTATTTCTCGATCACCAACCCTGCGATCAGAACGCCACGGGCCCCGCCGATGAAGGCGGCCGGCGCCACACTCGCCTCGACGCGCCGACCGGCCGGGTTGCTGCCGACGTACAGCCGGCGAGTCTCGTAGTCGAGAAAGAAGCTGTCCTCGCCGACCTCCGCCCGACTGCTGGCGTGGAACAGCGGGCGGTCGTCGATGAAGACGGCTTCGGGGAAGCCACAGCGCGGGCGATGCGCCGCGCATGGCACGTCCGGACGCTGCCAGCCGCGCTGGTCCTGCCCGCTGGCGACCCAATGCCGTCCATCGCGCACGAAGCCCGAAACCAGCCGCGCCCCGTTCAGGATCGCGCCGGGCTCGCCGTGGAAGGCCTGGCGATCCCGCGGCGTGACCGTCTGCATCCGGTGGACACCCCGACCGAGACAGAAGACCGTCCCGTCCGGCGCCCGTCCGACGATAGCCGCCAGGTCGGCACCGGGCGGAAGGCGCATCGCAGAGGCGGGGCATGGCGGCTCCTGCGAGGCCAGCAACGGCTCGGCGGCGCTGGCACCGGGAGCGCCGGCGGCCAGCAACGCCCAGAGCAGGGTCGCCATCGGCACGGCGCGCGGCCAGGACGGCGCGGCAGGCCGTAGCGCAACCAGGGATCGCTGCGTCCGATAGATCTGTGTCGCGCCGACGCCGATCCCGAACAGCACCCAGAACCAGATGCCGAGCATCGGACCCTCCAGCGCGACGTCGAAGGAGGCATTGATCAGGGCGGCGGCCAGGTAGCACGCGATGAACAGGAACAGCTTGAACCAAGCCTGGTCCGAGCGCGCGCGCGCTACGGCAATGTTGCGCACCATCATGCCGAACCAAGCCAGCAGGAGCAGCAGCCAGAGCGCGAGGCCAGGCACGCCCGCTCGCGCCAGCATGGTCATGCTGATGTTGTGCGGACTGCGGAGCTCCGGCGCGCCCGGCGGCGTCACGCCGTCGAAGCCGTCGGCGCTCGCCAGCGCGATCCCGAATCCCTTGCCCGTCCAGAAGTACGGGCCGTGCAGCGTGTAGTCCACAATCGCTTGCCACCATAGCAGGCGCCACGCCTTCGTTCCGTCGAGATCGGAATTCGCCGAATCGCCGAAGATGCTGGTGAAGTTCTCGACGACCTGCTCGACGCTCACTGAGCGTTCCCGTTCGATCATCGAGACATCGAGATCGAGGAGGAACGCCACTACAACTACGATGCAGCCGGCCAGGAGCACGCCGGCGAGCTGGCGCACTCGGCCCGATAGCGCCAGCGCAACGCCTAACGGCAGCACCATCGCCAGCATGCCGCCGCGGCTGTGCACCCCAACCATCGCCATCCCGGTGATGAGAAGAGCGATCCAGGCTATGCTGATGCGCCGAAAGAAGAGCAGCCCGAAAACGGCGCTGCCGGCGAGGTGCACCGCCACGTCGCCCGGCTTCACCGCGATCAGCGGCAGGCCGGAGTTCGGCCACAACGGCAATAGGCCGCGGTTGCCGAGCAACTGCTGCATCGCATAGGCGATTCCGGCCGTCGCGCCAAAGGCGGCAGCGAAGCGGCCAAACAGCTTGATGCTGCGGTCCAGCCGCGCTGGCCGCTCGATCAGCAACGCGCAGAGAATGAAGGCGAAGGCGCCGTAGAGCACCACGACGGCATCTCGCAGGGCGTCCATGCCGTGGACGGACAGGAATGGCACCGTCCGTGCCAGCGTCCAGGCGCCGAGCGCGAGCAGGAGCAGGTTCGGCACCGCCGCAAGCGTACCGACGACGCATCCGGTGCGGAACATCACCAGCAAGCCGACGCATACCAGCAGCTCGCCAACGAATAATGGTGGCACGCCGACATAGGCGAAGCTGCGGCCGAGGAGGGCGTAGCCGATCAGGCTCAGTCCAAGGGTGCGGATATAGAGCTCGGCGAGCGACCCTTCGCCCGGCGTCTTCCGGAGTGGAGCCGAGCCCGCCGAACCCGTACCACTCATCGCGGGGAGTCGCGCGCGGGCGCAGCGGCGGCTGCTTCGTCGCGGAGCAGCAGCCGTTCGAAGAAGCGGGGCTGTTGCGTGTAGAAGGAACACTGATCCAGCACGCGCAGGTGAGCGTGACGGCGAAGGTCCACGCGGGTCAGCACCACGCCGTCCGGCTGAACAGCGTGTTCCTGCATGCGGCGCAGGGCGGCCGCAACAATCCGCCGCTTGGTGCTGGCCCAACGGGTGACGTGGACGATGTTGTCGGCCACATGGCCGAGCACCAGCGAATCGGCAACCAACATGACCGGCTCGCCCTCCAGGATGATGACGTCGAAGTGCCGGCGCGCATCCTCGATCAGAGTGCCGAACCCGCCCTGCCCGTTGATGTCCGCACGCTGTCTGAAGCTGCGCCTCCGGTCCAGTACGACCAGCCTAGACGCCGAGACGGCCAGGCCGGGTACGGTCTCGGCAGGCGAAGCGCCGGCTGGCTCGGCGCCCGCGAGGTCCGTGGCAGTCGCGTTGCCGATGAACATCACGCGCTTGCCCGCCTCGGTCAACGTGCGCGCCATCTCCCGGCACAGCATCGACTTGCCCTCGCCCGGCACCGAGGACGTGACCAGCACCACTCGGCACTCACGCGACGGCCCGAATAGATGAGTGCTGGCGCAAATCGCGTAGACTGCCTCGTCGAAGGCCGCGCGCTCCGGCGCAGGTGCCGTCCGACTCGGCCGGTCGGGCAGCATGCCAAGGCAGCGTGTGTCGAGTGCTCGCCGCACGTCGTCGCCCGTGAGCAGACCGCTGTCGCGCCGGTCGAGCAGCACTGCGATGCCCGTCCCAGCCGAGAGGCCGGCAAGCAGCGCGAGCGCCATGACGACCAGTGGCTTCGGTGCTTCCGGGCCGCGCGGCGGATCGGCCGCTGCGACAAGGCTCGCGACAGACGACGCCCGTTGCGCCGCTGCCGCCGCCGTCTCGCTGTTCTGCACCAGCACGCCCAGCCGGTCGCGCAGGGACTGCGCATTGGCCAGCATGTTGCGCAACTCCGTCTCGCGCTGCTTGCCCGCGACCATCGCAACCTGCTGCGCATCAAGCCGGCGCTGAAGGTCCTCTTCGAGCCGGCGCGCTGTTGCCAACTCGCCGCTGATGATCGTCACGGCGCGGGCGACTTCAGCCTGCAGGCGGCCACGGATCTCCGCGAGGCCGGCCTGTGCTTGGCGCACATCCGGGTGCCTGGACCCGAAGCGCGCGGACGCTTCGCTCAACTCACGCCGCGCCGTCGATTCGCGGTCGAGCAGGAGCGAGAACAGCGGCAGTCCCGGAACATCGGAGGCCGACGGAATCGTGCCCGCCGCGATCAGGTCCTGCACGCGTGCGAGGCGCCGTTCCTCGTTGATGCGCGCGAGGGTCGCGGCGTTCAGCTGTTGCGACAGGGCGCGCAGGCGCTGCTGCGGGACGTTCTCCGAATCGCCATTCCCGTCAGGTCTCCCGGGCTCGAGGAGGCCTGTTTCCGTGCGGAATGCGTCGATCTCCGCTTCTGCCTGCCGGAGTGCCGCCGTGGTGTTGCGGACCCGCGAGGCCAGCCATTCGCTGACCCGGCTCGCGGCATCCGCGCCGTCCTGCTGGCGGCGCCGCAGATATTCTTCGGCGAAGGCGTTGGCGATCCGCGCTGCTTGGACCGGGTCGGGCGCGGCGTAGATGATGGAGATCAGGTAGGAGCGGTTGTCGTTGGTCACGGAGAGGCGCATCAGCACCTGGTCAACGGCACGTGCGATACGGTCCTGGCGCTGTTCGGCGGCCGATGGCTCGCGGGCCGGCGTCTCAGGGACTGACGTGGGCCGGAGCATCCGCCCGACCGCCTCCGCTGCCGCGCCGATCCGGTAGACGAGGGCTGGCGGCGCATCGGCGTAGGCGGGGTCGTCGGCCAACCCGAGCGTCTCCACGACCTGCCGGGCCATCGGGCGGGAGCGGATGATGCGCGCCTCGCTCTGGATCATGGGGCCGGCCTCGACCAGGACGCCACGCGAGCGTTCCTGGACGCCTGAGGCGATGCTCTGCGCGCTGAAGTCGAGCTGGACGACAGCTTCGGCTTGGTAGCGCTTCTCGATCGAGGCGAGCACGACGACACCAATCGCGAGACAGACGACGATGGCGAGTACGAGAAAATGGATGTAGCGCCAAAGCGCGAGCAGCATGCCGGATACGGCGCGCTCGGCCTGCATGCGCACCGGCAGCTCGGCGAGGCCAGGCGAGAAGGGCGCGTCGAACGTAAGCCGGTCCACCTTGCGGATGCCCTTGGATACACCGGCGCGCACGTCCAGTCGGGGCGCCCTGGATGTGAGCCGGCTGCCGCATTCTGCGCGGCCGGCGGTCGGGCGCTTAGGGCAAAAAAGGGGTAGTCCGGCGGCGTGTATCCTTCTGCCCTGCTGCCCTTCTACGGGCGGCGCGGCACTCTGGTCGACGGTGCGACACGATCTGCGACACGATCGATGCCGCCGGAGGGACCACGATGCAGCCTGCTCTTGGGACCGATCGCGTCAACATACTTGGCATCGGCGTCAGTGCGATCACGATGCGCGACGCAACTGCGACCCTTGAGTGCTGGATCCGGGACCGTACGCCCGGCTACGTCTGCATCACCGGTGTGCACGGCGTCATGGAAAGCCGGCGAGACACTGCGTTGCAGACGATCCACAACGCCGCAGGCATGGTAACGCCCGACGGCATGCCCCTGGTGTGGATGGCGCGGCTGCTCGGCTTCCCGCATGTGGAACGCGTCTACGGCCCCGACCTGATGCGAGAGATGAGTGCGATCTCCGCCGCGCGCGGCTACCGGAACTTCTATTTCGGCGGTGCGACGGGCGTTGCCGAGCAGTTGCGCGACAGCATGTGCCGCGCCTGCCCGGGTCTGCAGGTGGTGGGCACGGCCTGCCCGCCTTTCCACCCGCCCACGGAGGAGGAAGACGCCGCGGCCGTGCGCGCCATCAATGCAGCGAGGCCGGACATCGTCTGGGTGGGGTTGAGCACGCCCAAGCAGGAACGCTGGATGGCGGCACATCGCGGGCGGCTCGACGCACCCGTGCTGGTCGGCGTGGGCGCGGCCTTCGACTTCCTGTCCGGCCGCAAGCGCCAGGCGCCGCGGTGGATGCAGCGCAATGGCCTGGAATGGGCGTTCCGTATGGCGACAGAGCCTCGACGGCTGGCGGGCCGCTACCTTCGAAACAACCCAGCCTTCTTGGTCAGCGCGCTACGTCAGCTTGCGCAGCCCAGCGCCTATCCTCACGGCCGCGGCGGTGCGGCGACACCGTGAGGGTGCACCGGTGCAGGACCGTCGTCATCGCATCTCATAGCAGTCCGTCTCAGCGCAATCAGGGAGAGTAGACCATGTCGAGAACGCGCATTCTGGTGACCGGAGCCGGCGGTTTCATCGGGCATCACCTGGTCCGCTACCTCGTGCAAAAGGGCTATTGGGTTCGCGGTGCCGACCAGAAGCGGCCCGAATACGCGGCCACCGACGCGCATGACTTCCAGGTCGCCGACCTGCGCGACCCGGCCTCGTGCCGGGCCGCGGTCGGAGGAATCGATCAAGTCTATCATCTGGCGGCCGACATGGGTGGCATTGGCTACATCAGTGCGCAGCGCGCCACGATCGCCCGCAACAACACGCTGATGAACGTCGGCATGCTCGACGCGGCAGTCGCAGGCGACGTACAGCGCTTCCTCTACTCCTCCTCGGCTTGCGTCTATCCGCATCACCTACAGACCAGTGCCGACGTGGTGGCGCTGCGCGAGGACGATGCCTGGCCTGCTCAACCCGAGGAAGGCTACGGCCTCGAGAAGCTGTTCGCCGAGAAGCTTTGCGAGTACTACCGCACCGATCATGGGCTCGAGACCCGGGTCGTGCGCTTCCACAACGTTTACGGCCCGCTCGGCACCTATGCCGGCGGGCGCGAGAAGGCGCCCGCGGCCATCGCGCGCAAGGTGGCCAGTGTACGCGACGGCGACGAGATCGACGTCTGGGGTGATGGCGAGCAGACGCGCTCCTTCATGTACATCGACGACTGTGTGGAGGGCATCTACCGCATCATGCACTCGGACTACGCCGGCCCGCTCAACCTTGGCACCGACGAGATGGTGACAGTGAACGACCTCGTGGACCTGGTCGCGGCGGTGGCGGGGAAGCGCATCGGCAAGCAGCACGACCTTTCGAAGCCGCAGGGCGTGCGCGGGCGCAACAGCGACAATAGCCGCCTGCGCGAGGTCCTGAAGTGGGAGCCGCGGATCAGCCTGAAGAAGGGGCTGCAGCCGACTTACCGCTGGATCGCGAAGCAGGTCGAAGAGGAGGCGAGGGCAGCCGAGCGCCGCGCTGTGGCCGCGGCCGATTAGCCTCAGGCAGCGCATCCGGCACGGAACTGGTACGGTGAGCGAGTTCTCACGCCCCTTGCCTGGCAGCTTCGCCGGCGTACAGGCCCCTGCGGCAGGGCGCCCGGGCGCGGGGCAACTGCCGGCCGGCATCGTCCTGGCGCTTGGTGACATCGCAGTCACGCAGGTGGTCGTGGCCGTTGCGGCGCTCGCTGTCGCGCTGGTCGTGGGGTTCGACGATCTCGTCGCCACCTGGCGGCCGGACCATGCGGCGGCGGTGACTGCGGCGCTGCTCGCGGCCAACTGGCAACTCGGCTTGTACGAGACCTGTGGGCGCGGGCCCGTGGAGCGGTTTCGCCTCCGCGTCCTCGGAGGGGCCATCATGCCCGTTGCTGCCTTGGCGCTGATCGCGCTGTTCGACCCCGCGCCGCGCGACGCCCTGCCGCTGCTGGCCGGTGCCGCCCTGCTTGCCGTACCGGCGACGCTGGTCTGCGAGGCGCGGCTGCAGGACGCGCTGATCGCGCGCGGTGCCTGGGGCTGCACCGCGGTGCTGGTAGGGCCGGAAGGTGCGACCGCGCGTCTCGCCGCAGCGTTGCTGGCCCGGCCCGAAATCGGCTTCAGGCCGGTCGAGCGGTGCGGTGATGCCGCGCGACTCACCCAGCCGGCGGCGGAGATCGCGCTGGTTCTTGCGGCTCGCGGCACGCCTGCGCTGGCGGACCTCATGCGGCTGGAGGTCCGGCGCATCATCGTCGTGCCGGAGTTGGACGCGTTGCCTGGTTTGTGGCTGCAGGTGCGCACTGTCGGCGACGGGGCAGGTATTGAGGTCCCGCATCGGTCCCGTTCTGTGGCGTGTCAGCGCACGAAGCGCGCCTTCGACCTGTGCATAGCGGTGCCAGCGCTACTCGCCTGTGCACTGCCGATCTGCATCCTTGCGCTGGCCATCAAGGCGATCAGCCCCGGGCCAGCCTTCTACGTGCAGCGCCGCGTCGGCTTGCGCGGGCAGCCAGTCCCCACTTTGAAGCTGCGCACGATGTATCCTGACGCGGAGCAGCGGCTGAAGGACTTGCTCGATGGCGACGTCGTGCTGCGCACCGAGTGGGAACGCTGCGTCAAGCTGCCGCACGATCCGCGCATACTGCCGATACTAGGTAAGGTGCTGCGGCGCTTCAGCCTGGATGAATTGCCGCAGCTTTGGAATGTCGTGCGCGGCGAGATCAGCATGGTCGGGCCGCGGCCTTTCCCAGCCTATCATGTTGCCCGCTTTCCGCCAGAGTTCCAGGCGTTGCGTGCCAGCGTGAAGCCCGGACTGAGTGGTCTATGGCAGATCTCGGACCGCAGCGACGCCGACCTGCAGCGGCAGCAGGAAATTGACAGCTTCTACATCCGCAACTGGTCGCTCTGGCTCGATGCCTACATCGTGGCGAAAACGCTGCCCGCGCTGCTCAGAGCGCGCGGCGCGCGGTGAGAAGCGCACGGTGACACAACACTGCCAAGGTGAGGAAGAACGACATGATGCGCAAGCGGGTACTGGTCACCGGGGGGGCCGGGTTCCTAGGCTCCCACCTCTGCGAGCGGCTGCTTTCGACGGGCCACGACGTGCTGTGCGTCGACAACTACTTCACAGGAAGCAAGGACAACATCCTGCATCTACTGGCAGATCCGCGCTTCGAAGTGCTTCGGCACGACATCACCTTCCCGCTCTACGTCGAGGTGGACGAGATCTACAATCTGGCCTGTCCAGCCTCCCCAGTGTACTACCAGTATGATCCGGTGCAGACCACAAAAGTGAGCGTTCTGGGGTCGATCAACATGCTCGGCCTTGCGAAGCGGGTCGGCGCGCGCATCCTGCAGGCCTCCACCAGTGAGGTATACGGCGATCCCACCGTGCACCCGCAGCCCGAGGAGTACCGAGGCAACGTCAACCCGCTCGGACCCCGCGGCTGCTATGACGAAGGCAAGCGCTGCGCGGAGACGCTGTTCTTCGACTATGCCAGGCAGCATCGCGTGAGGATCCGCGTCGTGCGCATCTTCAACACCTACGGCCCTCGCCTCAATGCCAGCGATGGTCGGGTGGTGTCGAACTTCATTGTCCAGGCGCTCCGCGGCGACGACATCACGATCTATGGTGACGGCGGCCAGACGCGCGCCTTCTGCTATGTGGACGACCTGATCGACGGACTGATGGCGATGATGGGCGCCGATGACGACGTTACTGGCCCGGTGAACCTCGGCAACCCGCACGAGATCCCCGTGCTTGAACTGGCCGAACGGATCCTCGCGCTCACGGGGTCGCGTTCACGGATCATCAGGAAGCCCCTGCCGGTTGACGACCCGACGCAGCGCTGCCCGGAGATCTCGCGGGCTCGGCAATTACTGAAGTGGGAGCCAAGGATCGACCTGGACGAGGGTCTACGGCGAACGATCGCCTATTTCGTGCAGAAGATGCAAGGCGCGGAGCCACCTCGCGCGTCAAACGACGATCTTGCGCGGGCAGGGGCCGCGGCGCTGCGTGGCGCGGTGTAGGACGGTCCTTCGTGGCAATCTGCAGAGAACGGGCCTGCGGGTGCGTTGCACCCGCGGCGTTTCGGCTCTGGCGGAGTCAGGCGAACGACGCGCGCACAATCTCGCCGATGGTCTGGGGTGTAGAAGTTTCGACTTGATCTGACGGTGCGGTGTTGTGGTGGGGAGAGAGGCCGGGGCGTGGAGCCACAGGCGAAGCGCAGCCCCCGGCCGTCCCGATGGGAGAGCCCCATGACCCAGACCGATTGGAAGGTGAGGCGAGCACCGATCAGGGCGGCTGGTGCTTTGGCAAGACGCCGTCGCAGACCTTCCTGGACAGCCGCCCGCCCGCGCGCGAAACACCGCAGATCGGCGAGGCCGCGTAACCGGCAGCGCCTGGCAGCTTCGACCTGGCGGACACGCGTCGCGCCAAGTCCGTGACCGCAAGATCAGCTCCAGACATCTACATTCTTTCCGCCTCGCCGCCGTTTGGGATCCGCCCTTCATCCCATGCTGTTTCTCAACGTCCCGTGCGGCCGTCGTCCATCCGGGTGGCCAGCATCTGCGCGACGCCGAAGCGGGTCCAGCCCGGAACCTGAGCGGCCAGGTTCACCTCCAGCCATTTCGCATGACGCGGCGGACGCCGGAATTCGTCGAAGCGGGCAAAGAACGCTTCAACGAAGCGGGCCACCTTGCGATGGCGTTCGGTGCCCGGTTGCCAAGCATAGACCGCCATCGCTGCGCCCACTGCCAGCGTCTCCACCTCCTGCCCCTCCGGCACCAGGGTCGGGTAGCGCGCGGCGGTCAGGCGGGCCGGGAGATAGGTGTCGAGCAGCGCAGGCGTCAGCGGAAGGGGCAGAAAACGGAGCCCCGACCCCTGCGGGAGCTGCGCGAAGATCCGCGCCGGCTGGCCTGCGACGAAGGCCATCGCCGCTATCTCCCCGGTGCGCAGCCGCTCCAGGGCCACATCCTGCGGGTCGTGCGCTGCCTCGATGCGGATGCCGAGCCCCTCGAAGACCAACTGCGCTGTCATCGCTGTGCCGCTGCCGCGGCGGTCGACATTCACCACCCGCCCCTCCAGATCCTCGACGCCAGCGATGCCTGGCGCGGCCAGGAGGTGCAGTTCCTCGTCGTAGAGCTTGGCGATGTAGTGGACCATGGTCGTCACGCCGGGGAACATCCGCTGGCGCTGCGCGAAGGCCAGGACGTCCGACTGCACGATGCCGATATCGACCCCGCGCAGGAACATGATGTCGGCCAGGTTCTGCACCGAGCCGCGCCCGATGATCGGCAGCACGCGCAGTTCGTCTCCGCTGTCGAGCACTGCGGCCAGGTCCGCGGCGATGCGCACATAGGTCCCGTCTACCCCGCCCGAGACAATACCAACCGTCCCCGCATTGGCCCGTGCCGACATCGCCTGAAGCGAGGCGGGGGGAGTGCCGGGCAACGGCGCCTGTGCGCGCACAGGCAGAGCTACGCCTCCGCCGAGCATGCCACCGAGCACGCCGCCCAGCAGCCTGCGCCGCTCCAGCCCTTGCCCGCTCATTGTTGTCCTCTCCTTTCTCTGGGCTCATCCTTGGGGCGCCGCTATCGGCCGCCCTGCACGCTCCGCAGCAACGGCTCAGCCCCTGCCTCACCAAGTGCGAGCGCCCGCCGGTACCAGTCTGCCGCAACCGCCGGGTCTGCCCGCAGGCCGCGAGCGCCCAGTGCGTTGAGTACCGCCGGATCATGGGTGCGGCCGAGCGCAAGTGCCGCTGCGCCGCTGCCCTCGTTTGCGGCCCGCCCGTAGAGAAGCCGCGCCGCCGAGATGTCGCCCATCGCCAGCATGGCATCGCCGCGCCGTATCAGCGCCGCGACCACCGCAGCGGGCAACCCAAGCCCGGCCGGGCGAGCGTCCTGGGCTGGCTGGGCCGGCGGCAGCGCCTCTGGCACCGGCGCGGAACTCGGGGCAGCGACGGCGGCCGGCGGCACGCGTGCCGGGACCAGCTCTGCCGGCAGCGCCGTCTGTACGGGGGATCCAGCCGCAATCTCGACATCGGAAGGCGGGGCGATGGTCGTTGCTGGCGCCTCTGCTGACGGCAGCGGCATCGGCTCCGGATCAGGGAAGGACTCTGCCGCCGGCAACGGCAACGGGGTGCTGCGCGGCATCGCGATGTTGGATGGCGGGACAACGGACGGCGCTGGTGGCGCGGTCAGGACCGGAGCCGGATAGGGCAGCGCAACCTCGGCCGGCGCGACAACAGGCGCCGGCACAGGGGCAAGGTCGGCCGATGCAGGCGGCCTCGACGGCTCGCCCTCCGCAGCCGACGCAGGCTCGGCCGGTTCCTCCAGTTGCTCGCTGGCGGCAGGCGAAGGATGCGTGGGCGCGGCTTGGCGAGGCACTACAGGCTCTACGGTCGCGGCAGGGCCTGGCTTGACCAGCTTGAGGTCCGGCAGTGGGAGCAGCAGCGGCACCGCCGCGCTCTCGGCGGGCACCGGCGGGGCAGACTCAGCGGTCGCGGTCTCCACGTCTGCCCCGGCGGACGGCGCCACCTCGGTCTGCGGCGTGGGCGCCGCTTCCCAAGCCGCATCTGCCGGTGCGCCGCGCGAATCACGAAGGGCGTCGAAGCTCCCAGCAGCCTGCGCCACCGCGTTCGGCACGGCAAACTGCGCGGGCTGGGGCTCGCGCGGCGGCGTCTCCGGGCCGAGATGGCGCACACCGCGAAGGGCATCCCGCGCGTCGGCCAGCGCAAGGGCAAGCGGGGTCTCATCCGCTTGCCCCTGCACCTTCGCCTCCTGGCGTGGCAAAGCCAGGTTGGAGGCGCTGCCACGCGCCTGCTCGAGCAGGATTGGCGCGGCGTCCGACTGCCGGGCAGGCGCCGCGCCGTCGTCGCGGGTCATGACCAGAAAAAGCAGCGTCGCAGCCGCCCCGGCGGCCGCCAGCGGCGCCAGCCAGCGACGTGGCCGTGCCGGGTCTGGCCTGTCCACCGGCCGCGGCGCGGAGGCTGGAGGTGCCGCCACGGGAGGCAGCAAGCGCCGCCCGCCTACGAGCAGATCCTGTAGCGCGTCGGCCCAGGCCCCGCCTGGCGGCATCGACATGCGTTCCTGCCAGACGACGGCCTCGGACAGGATCGCCTCGACCTCGTGCATGCTGGATCGGCTCAGGCGGCGGTAGATCACCGGGAGGTAGCCGGGGAACGCCGCCTCGAAGCCGCGGTCGCGCAGCATGGCGCGAAAACGAGGCAACGCGTCCGGGTGCCAAGCCGGCTCCACATCCAGTAGCGCAACGCCGAACGCGGGCCCGATCAGGACGATATGCAGCATGATCTCGTCGCCTGGAGTCCGGCCCGGCGGGGCCATGCCGATCCGGGCGTTGGTCACCAGGCGCCAGCCGTTGCGCAGCCGCTCGACCGAACTCCGCGCTAGCGGAGCCGCGCCCTCCAGAGGGTGGCGCCACGACGTGTCCTGCACCGCCGTCGCCGGCTTGGGGACATACTTGCTCACGCAATTTGAGGCTAGGTCGGCGAGGCGTTGGCTGCCATTCAAGATTGGGTCAGCTTCCTCGCACGCCGACCAACCACGCCGAGATGGGCCTGGAGCGGACGACCCAGGCCTGCTGGCTGATCGGTTGAACGGGTGGTGCCGAAAGGCCGCCGACGGTAGGCTCATATCGAGGAGGCGCTGATGATGCAGCCTGCCAAGACTGCGCAGCACGTGTTGACATCCGACGTCAGGGATCTGGCCTCTCTGCGTGCCGAGGCGGAGTTGGTCCATGAACGCCTGATCGCCGGTGCGATGGCGATCATTCCGCTCGATGTCGCCTACGCCGTCGTGGGTTGTCGCGAGGCCGCGATCCGCCGGTTGTTTACCGCCAAGCAGCGCAGCTACGACAAGCCGAGCGGCATGTTCGGCAGCCTGGCCTGGAGCCGGGAGCTCCACATCCTGCCCGAGGAACGCCGCGAGGTTGCGGAGGCGTTGGCATCAGCCGGGTTGCCCTTCTCGATCGTTGCGCCCTTCCGGCCGGATCATCCGGCGCTGCGCGCGACCGACCCCTTCGTGGTCGCGACCTCGTCCAAGGACGGGACGATGGACATGCTGCTGAATGCCGGGCAGTTCCACAACGCGCTGGCGGAGGTCAGCCTGGCACGGGGCGTGCCGGTCTTCGGTTCCTCCGCCAACCGCTCGCTGACCGGCAGCCGCTACCGCGTGGCGGACATCCACCCGGAGGTCGTTGCCGCGGCGGAGGTGGTGGTGGATCACGGCCTCAGTCGCTGGCACAACGCCGAGGGGCTGTCCTCTACCATCCTCGACTTCAGGGACTTCGCCGTGGTGCGGCGGGGCGTGTGCTTCGACGCGATCGCGGAGGTGCTGCGCACGCGCTTCGGCATCACGCTGGCGCCGTGAGTGCTATCGGGCGGCGCCGCCCTTGCGCAGCGTCATCGCATAGGTGAAGCGGTCGGCGGGATGGATGGTGACGGAGAGTTCCACCAACCTCTCGCCGGCATCGAGGTAGCGCCGCGCGATCCGCAAGGCCGGCGCGCCTTCCTCGGCACGCAGCAGCCGGGCAAGCTTCGCATCCAGCACCATCGCCGCGATCTCCTGCTGCACCTCCACCAGCGCGAGGCCGAAGCGCTGCTCGACCTGGGCGAAGATCGCGGTGCGGTGCACGCCGGGCTGCGCGACCGGCTCGGCATAGGCGGCGTCCAGCCAGACCTCGGTGAAGCCGAGCGGTAGCGCCTCGCCGGGAACCTCGCGCAGCCCGCGCAGATGCAGCCAGGCATGGCCCGGCGTGCAGGACAGCGTCTCCGCCAAGGCGCCATCCGCGACGATCCGCCGCGTCGCCGTCACGCGGAACACCGTTTCCCGCGCGAAGCGGAACACATCGGGCAGGCTGGCGAGCGACTGGCGGAAGGTCAGCCGCGGCCTTGCAGCCTCCACGCGCGTGCCGAGCCGCTTGCGCGCGGAAACCAGCCCCAGCTCGCGCAGGCGCTGATGCGCCTGGCGGATGGTCTGGCGACTGACACCGAAGGCCGCCGCGAGTTCCAGTTCCGTCGGCAGCAGCGAGCCGACGGGATGGCGCCCGTCGGCGATCCGCGCCTCCAGTTCCCGCGCGACGCGCAGGAACAGGGGCTCGGCTGGCGGCTCGGCGACGCGGGCGCTCAGTTGGTCAGCTCGATCTTCGCCTCGGTGGCCACCGCGACGAAGCGCGGCAGCTCGCGCGCGATCAGCTCGGCCAGGCGGGAGGGCGGGCCGGGCTGCGCCGCCTCGACGTTCTGGCTGGCAAGCCGTCGGCCGAAGGCCGGATCCTGCAGCAGCGCGTTGATCTGCCGGTTCCAGTACTCGATCACGGCCGGTGGCGTGCCGGTGGGGCCCAGCAGGCCGGTCCAGCCCATCGCGGCCATGCTTTCCAGCTGCGGCATGCCGGATTCGCCGAGCGTCGGGATGTCGGGCGCCAGCGCCGAGCGCTGCCCGGCCAGGACACACAGCGCGCGCACCCGCCCGCCCTGCACCTGCGGCAGGGAGGATGTCATCGCATCCACCATCATGTGCACGCGCCCCTGGCTGAGATCGAGCAGTGCCTGCGCGCTGCCGCGATAGGGCACGTGTTCCAGCCGCGTGCCGGTGACCTGCATGATCTGCTCGGTCACCAGATGGCCGAAGGTGCCGGTGCCCGGGTTGGCGGCGCTGTATCGCCCGGCGGGCGCCGCCTTGAACACGGCGATCGCCTCCGCCAGGTTGCGCGCCGGGAAGTCGGGGGGCACCACGATGAGGAAGCCCGTGCCGCCGACCAGCGCCATCGGCACCAGGTCGCGCTGCACGTCGAAGGGCAGGTTGCGCGTGACAGCGGGGTTCACCACCAGAGGCGAGTTGCTCGACAGCAGCAGGTTGTAGCCGTCCGGTGCGGAGCGGGTGACGGCCTGGATGCCGATGGCGCCGGTGCCGCCCGGGCGGTTCTCCACCACCACGGTCACGCCGTGGCGGGTCTGCATCTCCTCCACGATCACGCGGCCGATCAGGTCGGACATGTTGCCCGGTGGGAAGGGCACGATGAGACGCACGGGCCGCGAGGGATAGGCGCCGCCGGGCGCCTGCGCGCGCGCCACGGCAGGCGCGGCGAGCAGCCCGCCGGCGCCGAGCAGAGCGGCGCGGCGGCGAATGGGTGGCGTGGTCACGTGATGGTTCCTCCCTGCTTCAGCTCTTCGATCTTGGTCTCGTCCAGTCCGAGCCGCCGTGCGAGCACGGCCGCGGTGTCCGCACCCAGCGCCGGCGCTGCGACCTGCCGGCCCGGCCCGCCGTTCACGCGCACCGGGCCGGTCAG
>NZ_JAPSMD010000014.1 GCF_027856955.1 Falsiroseomonas oryzae
AGCTCGGCGGCGCGGAGACCGGGCGCGTCACGGTGGCCGGCCAGGTCACCGCGCGCGGCGACGGTACCGGTGCGACGGTGCGCGGCGGCCTGGTGGCGGTGCAGGCGAAGGACGGGGTGGCGGTGCTCGGCGGCGCCAAGCTCGACGCCTCCGGCACCGGCGGCGGCGGCACGGTGCTCGCCGGCACCACGGGCATCGGCCGCGCGCAGAGCATGGCAAAGAGCACGGTCGTGGAGGCCGGGGCGGAGCTGCGCGCCGACGCGACCGCGCGCGGAGACGGTGGCACCATCGTCGTCAACAGCAGCGAAAGCACCTCGGTGCTCGGGCGCCTGGCCGCCCGCGGCGGGCCGGAGGGCGGCGATGGCGGCTTCATCGAGGTTTCGAGCCAGGGCGCGCTGACGCTTGGCCGCGACGTGCAGCTGGACGCGCCGGCGGGGCAGGGCGGCACGCTGCTGATCGACCCGGATGTGATCAACATCGTCGAATCCGGCGGGCTGGACGGCCAGCCGCCGACCGGCGGCGCCAATCCCGGCCTGATCGCGTTCACCGACGCGGGCACCGGCACGATCGACGTGGATGCGGCGGCGATCAACGGCTTCACCGGCGGCACGCGGGTCCTGCTGCAGGCCAACAACACGATCAACGTGAATGCGGCGATCAATCGCGAGACGGCGGGTGACGTCCTGCTCGAGACGGGCGCCGCGGCCGGCACGTCGGGCACGATCAACGTCAATCGCTCGATCATTGTCAGCGAGGGCATGCTCGGCTTCCGGACCGGCACGCTGAACATCACCAGCAACCCGGGGCAGGCAGCCGCCGTCGCATTGCTCGCCAGCACGAACGTCACTGTCACGGCCGCCACGCTGAACACGACGACGCCCGGGGCGAGCACCGTGACGATCGAGGCGCCGATCGTCTCGCTGCGCGCCAACAGCGTGAGCCTCGGCGGCAACACCACGCTGGGCGGGGCCGCGACGACGCTGGTGGAGATCGGGCCCAGCAGCGCGGCGAGCGCCCCCTTCATCCCGGCGAACACGACGACCATCAGCCTGGCGACGGGTGGCACGCTGCGGCTCGGCGAGACCTCGGCGGGCGTCCGCAACTGGACGGGGACCCCGGCGCCACCGCCGGCCGCGACCGTCACCGCCGACAGCCTGACCCTCGCCGGCGCGGGCATCCTGCGCAGCGGCACCAATGTCGAGCTGATCGCCAACAACCTGGTGCGGCTGGAAGCGCCGGTGAATGTCGGGACGGCCAGCCTGACGCTTCGCGCACGGGCCGCGGCCGGCGCGGTGCAGCAGACCGCGGCGGTCACGGCCGGCGCCTTGTCGGGGGGCGCGGGCAGCGGCGGCTTCGTCCTGGACCTCGCCACCAACGCGCTGGCCAGCCTCGGCAGCATCGCCTCGGGCGGCAACGTGCTGGTCAACAACACCGGCGCCCTGTCGGTAACGGGCGCCGTCACCGCCGCGGCCGCCGGCTCGGCGCGCATCTCGACCACGGGTGGCCTCGGCGTGACCTCGACCGGTTCGGTCACCGCCGGCTCGCTCGGCGGCACGGCTGAGGCTCCGGTGGCCGGCACCGGGCAGGTGCATCTCTGGGGCAACGGGATCGTCCTGGCCGGGCCGGTCACCGGCGGGGCGCAGGTGTCGCTGACCTCCTCGAGCAGCTTCATCGCCGCCGACCGTACCGGCAGCGTGACGCAGTCCGGTGCCGGGACCGTCACGGCCGGCGCGTTGCTCACCAGCGCGGCGAGCGTCAGCCTGCCCCTGGACGCGAACCGCATCCTCGCCGCGAACGCCTTGGCGCAGAGCGGCGCCATTGCCATCCGGTCGGATCGCGCGGTTCAGGTGCCGGAGACGAGCTTCAACGTCGCCTTTCCGGGCAATCCGGGGGCCACCTACCAGGCGCTGGGAATCAACGCCCTGTCCGGGGACGTCCGGATGGCCGCACCGGCGCTGACCGTGACCGGCCTGATCTCGGCGCAGGGCGACGCCACGCGCGAGATCGTCCTGATCGCGGACAGCCTCGCCTTCGGCAGCGCCGACCGGCTGCGGCCCGGCGCCGTCGGCACGCCCGGCACGGTCACCCTGACACGGCTGACCGCGGGCAATATCGCCGTCTTCGGCGGCAGCGGCCTGGCGGTCGGCAGCGCTGCACTCGATGCGATCGACTTCGCTTCGCGCCTGCGGATCGGCGGCGGGTTCGACGGCGCGACCCTTGCGCCGAGTGGCGTCGGCACCTCGACGGTGCAGGTCAATGGGGCCGTGAACGCCACCCTGGCCGGGATCGGCACGTTGGACCTGCGTGGCGTGAGCGTGACTCAGGCGGCGACGGCGGCAGGCATCACGGTCGCGACGCTGGAAGGCACGGCAGGCAGCGGCGGATTCTCGATTGGCGGCGACGGCAACGCCATCACGCAGTTCGGCCCCATCACCGCCGCGGGCAACAGCACCTTGCGCAACGTCGCCGGGCTCGTTGTCGGCGGGGCTGTCAATGTGGGCACGGCGACGCTGTCGCTGCGGACCAACAATGGCGGCATCTCGCAGACCCAGGCGATCACAGCCGGTACCATCGCGGCGCAGGCGACGACGACGGTCGTGCTGGACGCTGCGGCCAACAACTTTGCCAACATTGGCGAGGTCAACGCTGGCGGCGACATCCGCATTCTGACCGGCACGGGTCCGGAGAGCGTGACGGTGACCGGCGCGGTCGTGAGCACCGGCGCCGGCACCGTGCGCATCGAGACGCCGCGGCCGCTGCTGGTCTCGGCGACGGGTTCGGTGACGTCGAGCTCGCTGGGCGGCGGCAACGTGCATCTCTGGGGTCAGGACATCGCGCTGGCCGGCCCGGTGACGGGTGGCGCGTCGGTCACCTTGGTCGCCTTCGCCGGCAGCATGACGAGCACGGCCGGTGCGACGGCACCGGCCAACATCGCGCAGAGCGGCCTCGGCGCGATCACCACGCGACGGCTTGGCATCGTCGCGGTCGGGACGACGACGCTCGGGCTCGACAATGCGGTGGAGGAGGTCTCGGCGGACACAGGGGGCGCCGTGACGCTCCGCAGCACGCGCGACCTGACGACCGGCGGTGCCGTCGCGTTGTTCGTTCCCGCGACCAATGCCACGCCCAGCATTCCGGCCGGCCTGGAGACGCCCGGCCTGACGCTGAGCGCCCCGAGCCTCACCATCACGCAGGACATCACCTCCGTCGGCGGCAACGTGCTGCTGGAGGCGCGGGGCGGCACGCCGGCCGGCAGCCGGATCGCGCGCGCGGGCGGTCTGATCAGCGCGCCGAGCGCGGGAAGCAGCGTCACGCTTCGCGCGGACACGGTGCTGTTCGGCATCGGCACCGCGGTCTCCGCCAACACCACCAACGGCGCCGTCGTCCTGGAGCCCTTTAGCAACGCCACGAACCTGGTGGTGAACGCGGCGAGCGGCCTCGGGCAGATCACCGCGCAGACGCTGTCGCTGCGCAGCCTCGGTCGCGGCGCGTCGCCGGTGGCCGGGGCGGTGCAGTTCTCCGGCACGCTGGACTTCACGACGGTGGGCACGCTGGACCTGCGCGGCGCGAGCGTGACGCAGACCGGCGGCACGCTGGCGGTCGGGCGGCTGCAGGGCGCGACGACGGTGGGCGACTTCGACGTGTCGCAGTTGGGGAACGCGATCGGCACCCTCGGCCCGGTCGATGCCCAGGGCGCCGTGCGGGTTTCCACCAATGACACGCTGACGGTCGCCGGTCCGGTAAGCGGATCAGCCGTGACCCTGCAGGCCGGTGCGCTCTCGTTGACGGGCACGGTGGACACCGGAGCCGGTCTCGTGGATCTGCTGGCGTCGACGGGCGATGTGACGCAGGGCGGCGCCATCACGGCGGGGTCGCTGCGCGCGCGCGCTCTTGCCGGGTCGGTGCTGCTGGACACGGTGGCCAACGAGGTGTCGGGGGACGTGGCCGGAACGGCCGGCGTGGCGTTCCGCCTGCGCACGGCCAACGGGCTGGCCATCGGCACGGCGGGTGCCGGCAACGGCATCACCGCGCCGGGCGTGGTGGACCTGCTGGCGGATGCGGGCGACATCGCGCAGACCCGGGCGATCACGGCCGGCACCTTGCGGGCGCGGGCGCTCGCCGGGTCGGTGGTGCTGGACAGCGTCGCGAACCCCGTGCTGGGCGTGGTGGCGGGCAGCGCGGCCGGCAGCACGGCGGGTACGCCGCACGGCTTCGCCTTCCAGGACAGCAGCGGCCTGGTGGTCGGCAGCGTCGCCGGGACCGACGGGATCAGCGCGCCCGGCACCGTGCGCCTCGTCGCTACCAGCGGTTCCGTGACGCAGTCGCAGGCGATCACAGCCGGGACCATCGCGGCGGAGGCTACGACGACGGTCGTGCTGGACGCTGCGGCCAACAACTTTGCCGGCATTGGCGAGGTCAACGCTGGCGGCGACATCCGCATTCTGACCGGGACGGGGCCGGTGAGCGTGACGGTGACCGGCGCGGTCGTGAGCACCGGCGCCGGCACCGTGCGCATCGAGACGCCGCGGCCGCTGCTGGTCTCGGCGACGGGTTCGGTGACGTCGAACTCGCTGGGCGGCGGCAACGTGCATCTCTGGGGCCAGAGTATCTCGCTGGCCGGCCCGGTGACGGGCGGCAGCTCCGTCACGCTGGTCGCCTTTGGCGGCAGCCTGAACGGCACGGCGGGGTCCACGGCGCCGGCGACCATCACGCAGAGCGGGCTCGGCGTGATCACCACGCGGCGCCTCGGCGTTTCCGCCGTTGGCACCACGGATCTCGGGCTCGACAACGGTGTGGAGGAGATCTCGGCACGGTCTGCGGCGGCCGTCACGCTGCGCAGCACGCGGGACCTGGCGACCGGCGCCGCCGTGGGGATCTTCCTGCCGGAGTCCAACACGGCGTCGGCGATCCCCGCGGGCCTTGATGCGCCTGGTGTGACGCTGAGCGCGCCGAGCATTGCCGTCACGCAGAACATCACCTCGAATGGCGGCAACGTGCTGCTGGAAGCGCGGGGTGGCACGCCGACCGGCAGCAGGATCTCGCGCGCCGCGGGGCTCATCAGCGCGCCCACGGCGGGCACCGGCGTCACGCTCCGGGCGGACACCATCCAGTTCGGCATCGGCACTGCGGTGTCGGCCAACACCACCGACGGCACGGTCATCGTGGAGCCGTTCGGCAATGCCACGAACCTGGTGGTGAACGCGGCGAGCGGCCTCGGGCAGATCACCGCGCAGACGCTGTCGCTGCGCAGCCTCGGTCGCGGCGCGTCGCCGGTGGCCGGGGCGGTGCAGTTCTCCGGCACGCTGGACTTCACGACTGTGGGCACGCTGGACCTGCGCGGCGCGAGCGTCACGCAGGCCGGCGGCACGCTCTCCGTGCCGCGGCTGCAGGGCGCGACGACGGGGGGCGACTTCAATGTCTCGCAGCCCGGCAATACGATCGGGACGCTCGGCCCGGTCGATGCCCAGGGCAGCGTGAACGTCGCCAGCACCGGCACGCTGACGGTCGCCGGACCGATCACCGGCTCCCTGGTGTTCCTGCGAGCCGGTGCGCTCGCGTTGACGGGCACGGTGGACGCCTCCGGTTTGGTCCTGCTGGCATCGACCGGCGACGTGACGCAGAGCGGCGTCATCACGACGGGCGTTATGCATGTCGACGCTCCCAACGGCTCGGTGCTGCTCGACACGGTCGCCAACGAGCTGTCCGGGAACGTGGCCGGCACGGCCGGCGCGGCGTTCCGCCTGCGCACGGCCAACGGGCTGGCCGTCGGCACAGCCGGCATCGCCAACGGCATCACCGCGCCGGGCGTGGTGGACCTGCTGGCGGATGCGGGCGACATCACGCAGACCCGGGCGATCAACGCCGGCACCCTGCGGGCGCGGGCGCTCGCCGGGTCGGTGGTGCTGGACAGCGTCGCGAACCCCGTGCTGGGCGCGGTGGCGGGCAGCGCGGCCGGCAGCACGGCGGGCACGCCGCACGGCTTCGCCTTCCAGGACAGCAGCGGCCTGGTGGTCGGTAGCGTCGCCGGGACCGACGGGATCAGCGCGCCCGGCACGGTGCGCCTGGTCGCCGCCGCCGGTTCGGTGACCCAGTCGCAGGCGGTCGCCGCGGGCACGCTGACCGCGCAGGCGGCCGGCGCCGTCACGCTGGCGCATGTGGACAACGCCTTCCCGCAGATCGGGGCGGTGACGGCGGGCACTGACATCCGGCTGTTCAACGGGGCGGGTGCGGCGAGCGTGACGGTGGCCGGCGCGGTCGCAAGCACCGGGGCAGGGACCGTGCGGATCGAGACCGCGCGGGCGCTGGTGGTCTCTGCGACAGGCTCGGTGACCTCCGGCACCCTGGTCGGGCCGGATGCGGGCGTGGTCAACCTGTGGGGCCAGGACATCGCCTTGGCGGGGCCGGTCATCGGCGGCAACACCGTGAGCCTCGCCGCCTTTGGCGGCAGCCTCTCGCCGACTTTCGGTCCGGCTGTTCCGGCCAACGTGACGCAGAGCGGGCTGGGCCTGGTGTCCACCCGGCGTCTCGCGCTCGCGGCTGCAGGCGACGTCACGCTGCTCGGCGACAACCAGGTCAACAGCGTCGGCGCTTCCAACCGCGGCAACATCGCGTTCCGCTCGGTGCGCGACCTGTCGATCGTGCCCGCCATTTCGTTCCCCGCGCCCAGCGGCGGCCTGGTGAACACAGGCGGCGGCCTGACGAGCCTGTCCGGCGGCATCGTGTTGAGCGCGCCGAGCATCTCGGTCGCACAAGCGATCGCGGCCAGCGGCGGCAACGTCGACCTGACCGCCTTCGGCGGCACGCCGGCCGGCAGCACCATAACCCGCACTGCCGGGCTGGTCGGCGCGGACGGCTCCAGTCGGACGATCACCCTCACTGCGGACGCGATCCTGCTGAGCGGCGCTGGCCCGGCCATCCAGGCCAGCACCGTGGACGGCACGGTGGTGCTTCAGCCCTTCAACAACGCAACGAACCTGGTCCTCGGCGCCGGCACGAGCCTCGGGCTGATCACGGCGCGGACGCTTGAGGTGCGCAGCACGGGCAGCGGCGGTGCACCGGTGCCTGGTGCCATCGAGATCTCCGGCGTGCAGGCACTCACCAATGTGGGGGTGCTGGATCTGCGGGGTGCGAGCGTCACGCAGACCGGCGGCACGCTCTCCGTGGCGCGGCTGCAGGGCAGCGCGAGCGGCGGCGATTTCGTCGTGCAGCGGCCCGGCAACAGCATATCGACCCTGGGCGCGACGGAGGCGTCCGGGGCGGTGCGGATCGCGACGGGCGGCGCCCTGACTGTCGCTGGCAGCGTCGAGGGATTGGGCGTGACGCTGAGCGCCGGCGCGCTGGCCCTGGATGCTCCCGTGGATGCCCGGTCGGGCGTGGCGGATCTGCTGGCGACGACCGGCGACATCACGCAGTCGGCCGTGCTCACCGCAGGCGCCCTGCGGGCGCGCGCGACGCTCGGCTCCGTGCTGCTCGACGCCGCGGCGAACCGCGTGGCCGGTGAGGTGGCCGGCACCGCGGGCACGGATTTCCGTCTTCGCGACAACGACGGCATCGCCATCGGCAGCGTGGCCCCCACGGACGGCATCAGCGCGTCCGGTGGGCTGGTGGACCTGCGGGCCGATACAGGCAACGTGACGCAGACGCAGGCGATCGCGGCGGGATCGCTGCGGGTGCGGGCGCTGGATGGCGCGGTGCAGCTGGGCGGCCTCAACGCCGTGACCGGCGAGGTGGCGGGCAGCGCGGCGGGCGGCAGCAACGGCTTCGCCTTCCGCAACGGCAGCGGGCTGGCGGTGGGCAGCGTGCTCGGCACTGACGGCATCAGCGCGCCGGGCACGGTGGACCTGCGGGCGGATAGCGGCAACGTGACGCAGACGCAGGCGATCGCGGCGGGGTCGCTGCGCGCGCGGGCGCTGGCCGGCGCGGTGCAGCTGGGCGGCCTCAATGCCGTGACCGGCGAGGTGGCGGGCAGCGCGGCCGGCGGCAGCAACGGCTTCGCCTTCCGCAACGGCAGCGGGCTGGTGGTGGGCAGCGTGTCCGGCCTCGACGGGGTGAGCAACGGCATCAGCGCGCCGGGCACGGTGGACCTGCGGGCGGATAGCGGCAACGTGACGCAGACGCAGGCGATCGCGGCGGGGTCGCTGCGCGCGCGGGCGCTGGCCGGCGCGGTGGTGCTCGATCATCCGCTCAACCAGGTGACGGGCGCGGTGGCCGGCTCGGCGGCGGGCGGGACCAACGGCTTCACGCTGCGCAGCGTCACCGGCTTCGAGGTGGGCAGCGTGTCCGGCCTCGACGGGCTCAGCAACGGCATCAGCGCGCCGGGCACGGTGGACCTGCGATCGACCGCCGGCAGCATCGTCCAGACGCAAACCGTCTCCGGCGCCGCGCTGCGGGCGCGCGCCGATGCGGGATCGGTGCTTCTCCATACCGTCGCGAACCCGATCGCCGGCGATGTCGCCGGCTCGGCAGGCCTGGACTTCCGTTTCCGCGACACGGACGCGCTGAATGTCGGGATGGTGTCCGGCACGGTCGGCATCACCGCCGGTGGCGCGGTACTGCTGGCGGGCGACGCCGGCGACCTGACGCAGACGCGGATCGTCTCGTCCGCCGCGCTGGAGGCCCGCGCGCCATCCGGCGCCGTGACGCTCGACCTCGCCAACGACGTCGGCACCTTCGCCGGCCAGGCCGGCGGTGCCGTGACCTTCCGTTCCGTACGGAGCGGCGGCGTCGGGATCGGCAACGTCAGCGCGACGGCCGACAGCATCCTTCGCGGCGATTCCGGCCTCGACATCATCGGGCTGGTCGATGTGGGCGCCGCGAACCGGCTTGACCTCCGTACGGACCAGCCAGTGACCCAGCAGGTGACCGGAAGAATCATCGCCGGCACGCTCGACATCCGCGGGACGGCGGGGGGAAATGCCGGACCGGTGACGCTCGGCAGCCTCAACGACATCGGATTCTTCACCGCGGCGTCCAGCGGCGGCGTGGTCTTCGTCTCGACACGCGCCACCACCATCGGCGCCGTCACGGCCAACGGCGCCAGCACGCTGACGGGCATCGCCAGCCTGACCCTGACCGACAATCTGAATGTCGGCACCGCGAATTCGCTTGGCCTGCGCAGCAACGGTGCGGTCTCGCAGACCGGCGGGATCATGACGGCCGGCAGCCTCGACGTGCGCGAGGCCGGCGGCGGAGCGACCGGCGCAGGCACGATCACGCTGCTGCGCGACAACCAGGTCGCAGGCTTCGACGCCGCCTCGACCGGCGCCATCAGCCTGCGGTCGATGCGCTCCGCCGGGCTGGCCGTGGGGAACGTCGCGGCCGACGACGACGTCGCCGTCATCGCGCCGGCGATCGGCGTCGCCGGCCTGATCGCGACGACCGGCGCGGGTGCCGGCATCACGCTGCTCGCCGACGCCTTCACCCTGGCCAACGGCTCCCTGGCGGCCGGCCCCGCGGGCGGCACGCTCGGGACGGTCACGCTGACCCGCATCGCGGACGGCACGCTGGACATCGGGGGTGCGAATGCCAGCGGCGTGGCGGCGGTGAACCCGGGCGCCCTGCTGCGCGCCGCGCGGCTGCGCGTCGGCGGCGGCTTCGACGCGACGACCCTGGCGCCGACCGGCGACGGCAACCAATCCATCATCCTCTCCGGCACCGCCGACCTGCGCACGCCAGCGGTCGGCGTGCTGGAGCTGCGCGGGACGAGCGTGACCCAGACCGGCGGCGGGCTCGACGTGCAAGGCCTTGCGGTGCGCGCCACCGCGGGCGACGTTCAGCTCGCCACCGGCACCGGCAACCGCATCAGTGAGGTTGCCGTCCGGGCCGTGGACAGCGCCCGCGTGACCCTGCGCAGCGGCGTGTCCATGACGGTGCGGGACGACGCTGCCAGCGGCGTTGCCGGCATCCAGACCGCGACCGGGACGGATATCGCCGCGGTGACCCTGCTGGTCGGGGATGCCGTCACCACGGCGGCCACGAACACCGGGCTGGCCGTCGCGCAGCCGATCCGGGCCAACCGCATCATGCTTGTGGCCAACGACCTCGAGATCGGTGCTGCCGTGGCCGCGCCCGACCGCGCGGGATCCTCCAGCCTCGTCACGCTGCGCACGGCGGCCGAGGGGCGGCCGATCGCGCTCGGCTTCGGCACACCGGAGGCCGGCAGCATGACGCTGGCAGCGTCGGAGCTATCGCGGATCTCGCTCGGCGCGAACGGGTTGCTGCGGATCGGTGCCGTGGCGACCGACACCCGCGTCGCCGGCGGCTTCGAGGGCACGCGCACGCCGGCGGCCGGCACCATCACGCTCGGGGCGGAGACGCTGGCCTTCGGCGCGTCCGTGCCGCGGCTGGAGCTGTTCAGCGGCGGGGATATCCTGCAGCAGGGCGGTGCACTGTCGGTGGGCAAGCTCGCCGGCATCGCCGGCGGGCGGGTCGCGCTCGGCACGGAGGCGGCGCCGCGGCCGAACGGCATCGCCAGCCTGGTGCCGATCACCGAGACCGGCAGCTTCGCGGTGTCCGCACCAGACGGCATTCCGGACGTGCCCGAGACGGCCGCCGTCCTGACCGGCTTCGCTGCGACGGCCCCGGCCGCCGGCGGCTTCAGCCTGACCGCCGCGGGCAACCTGGTGGTGACGGGCGACGTGCAGACCCGCGGTACCGCCGCGCCGCTGACCATCCTCGCCTCGACCGGCATGCTGAGTGTCGCCGATGGCGTCTCGCTGCGCGCGGGGCCGCCGCCGTCCGGCAGCGCGGCCTATGGGCGCGCCGCCGAGACGCTGCGCGGTGCGGACACGCTCCGCCTTCTGGCCCAGGGCGACCTCGGCCTCGGCGCGGGCACGGTGGCCTACGGCACGGGCATCGCGGTCGGCAATTCCGAGGTCCGCTCCCAGACCGGCGCGGTCACGCTGGGCAGCGGTGCGAGGGTTGTCCTCGGCTGGGGGGCGCCGGGTGGCGGCGGCGGCGTGTTCGCGCAGTCCGGCCTGACCCTGGCGCCGACCGCGCAGGTGAATGCCTTCGCGGCCGGGTCGGGCGCCGACATCGGCGTGGGCACCGGCGCGGGCCTTGTCGTGGCAACCCAGGTGCAGGCCGGCACCGGCATCGCGCTGCAGGGCGAGATCCGCGCCGGTGGCGCGGTCGGCACGACCTCCGGCACCATCTCCGGCCCGGGCACGCTGGTGGCCGGCTCGGCGAGGCGGGTTGGCAGCATCGGCAGCATCTTCCTCGACGGCTGCGCGTGCGACGTGCAGGACTTCGCGGCGTCGGGCGATGCCGTTCTCGGCAGCCTGCAGGGCACGAGCCTCCGCGTGGCCAACCGCCTCGCGGTCGCTGGTGCGGTGACCGTCTCCGGCGACATCACGGTCGGCGGCAGCGGCCTGCTGGTCGCCGCTGGCAGTGTCACCGCCGGCGGCTCCGTGACCAACGCGGGCACGCTGGTGGCCGGCAACGTGACCGCGCAAGGCGGGGACGTCGTCAACACCGGACTGATCGAAGGCGCGCAGTTCCAGCCCTTCGCGGGGCCCGCCGTGGTCGCCGGCATCGTGCCGGTGAACGAGGTGCAGGTGACGCTGCTCGGGCGCACCTTCACGGCCCAGAGCCAGAACCTGACCGTCTTCGCCGGCAGCACCCTGAACAACGCCGCCGGGACGATGGCGGCGCAGACCGCCGCGGCGCAGCCCGGTGCCGCCGCCATGCCGGCTGCGGCGAGCTTCGGCGCCACCGTCCAGGCCCGCTCCAATCTGGTGCTCACCAGCGGCAGCGGCGCGATAATCGGCCAGCCGGGCAGCACCTACGCCGCGACGGGCGACATCGCTGCGACGGCTGGTACGGCGGCTGGGCCGGGCGGCATGGCGCTCGCGGGCATGATGCAGGCCGGCAACGGCGCGCGCGTCGAACTGCGCGCCCAGCGCGGCGACCTGGCGCAGACCGGTGGCGCCATCCTCCTGCCGGGCGGACAAATCTCCCTGCTCGCGGATGCCGGCAGCGTCCTCCAGGAGACGGGAGCACGGATCGAGGCTGCCCGCCTGACGGCGCGCGCCTCCGGCGCCATCCAGATGGCGGGCAACAACAGGATCGGCACGATCGACGCCGTGACGGCCGGCGGGGCGGTGACGCTGAACCTCGCCGGGACGCCGGTGACGCTGCTCGGCCCGCTCGACGCGGCCTCCGTCTCCGTGGTGGCGGACGGCGCGGTGACACTGCCCGGCACCAGCATCACCGCGCGGTCGGGCAGCGCCGCAATCCGGGGCGGCGCCAGCCTCACGGCCAACGGCGTGACCGCGACGGCGCCCGGCACGCTGACGCTCGCGGCCGATGGAAGCGGCGGCCTGCTGCGCCTGGTGGGCGGCAACTACACGGCGGAATACGTCGTGCTGGCGGCTGGCCCGGCGGGCGACACTGGCGGCATCGTCGACATGGCGGGCACCTCCTTCCGGCTCGGGACCGCGATGCTGGCAGCCGGCGGCGGCGGCGTCTCGATGACGGGATCGAGTGCCACCAGCGTCGTGCCGCGCGATGCGGGCGCGCTGCCGCTCGTCATCCTGGAGACGCGGCGGAGCCCGACGGCCCTTCGCGGCCTTGCGCCCTCGGTCTTCACGCCTCCCACGCGCGACGTCCCTGCGCTCGATCCCGCGCAGCAGGTCTGGCAGGTGGCAACCCAGCGACGGGCCCTGCCGCCCAACGCGCTCGTCTTCGGCGTGGCCGACGGCAGCGGCGCTGCGACGTCCAACCCGGCCGGCGCTGTGCTGCTCAACCTGGATGCCGGGCAGTCGCCGCTGTTCCTGCTGCTCGATGGCGGGACGGCCAGCGGCAGCCTGATCGCCGGCCGCCTGGGCGTGCATGGCGAACCGGCGGTCACAGTGCCGGGCACCCTCGCGCTCGACCTCACCGGCTCGCTCAACGGCCTCGACGGGAGCGCCGCGGCGCAGTCCGGACGCGTGACCACGACCTCGCCGAGCGAGCAGGCGCTCTACCGCATGAACGGCTGCGTGCTCGACACCATCAACTGCATCGCCCCGTCCATCGTGCAGCCGGTGCTGCTGCCGCTGCCGGACCGCGTGGACATCCGGTCCGACGCGCCGGCGCTGGACCCCGACGTGCTGCTGCCGAACATCGCCGAGGAGGACTACTGAGCATGTCCCCGCGCCGATCCCCGCTGCTCGCCGCGGCCGCTTTGGCGGGGTTGCTCGGCGCCTGCACCGTGCCGCCGCCGGAAGCCTACACCAGCCTGTCCGGGACCAGGACAGCCGAGTCCCGTCCGGCGGGCCCCGATGCCCGGGGCGAGAACTGCATCGCGCAGCCCGGCCGTGCGCCGGTGCTCGACCTGCCGGTGACCGCCGCGCAGGAGGTTTTCTGCGGTGGCTGGACGCAGCCTTCCGCGCGCATCTACGCGCTGCGTGGCAGCAGCACCGGCGCGGAGCTCGACCAGATCGCCGCCGGCGGCATCTGGCGCCGCTGGGTGGAGGAGCGCGTGACCTGCGGCGCGGTCGAGCAAACGCGGCTGGTCGACGGCACGCCGGCGGTGGTTCTCCGGTGCACGCGTCGCCAGGGCGGTTGGCCGCATGTCGCCGTGGTGACGCAGGGCGCGAACGGGCCTGTGGTGGCCGACGGCATCCCGAGCGCCCTGCCGGTGATGGAACGGCTGGCCCGCGGCATCGCCCCGCCGGCCGCGGGCACCGCCACGGCCCGGTCGGACGCGCTGCAGATCGAGGTGGTGCGGCTGTCCTCGCGCGCCTTCGGCTCCAACGACATCCGCGACTACGAGCGTGCCATGGCGCTCGGCCAGGAACTCAACATCGCCGAGGACTATGCTGGCGCCGAGGACGCCTATCGCGCCGCCCTGGCCATCCAGGAGCGCGTGCTGGGCGCCGGCAACCCGAACACCGTCGGCCCGCTGGTCCACCTGGCGCTGAACCTGTCGAACCAGCACCGCTTCCGCGAGGCGGACGTGCTGTTCCAGCGCGCGGGCGGGCTGGTGCGCGGTGCGGCCGATCCCCTGGCGCCGGCGCGGCTGCTGCATTATCGCGGCCTGCATGCCCTGAACCAGGGCCGCTATGGCGATGCCGGCAATCTGCTGGCGCAGGCCGAGACGCTCTACCAGGGCTTCGTGCCGGCCAGCCTGCTAGGGCGCAGCGCGCCGGACAGCCTGTCCGGGACGGGGCTGGCCAGCCCGACGACGCAGAGCGCGGTGATGGGCCTTGCGGAGGTGCGGCGCGCCCGCGCCACCGTGCTGGCGCGCAGCGGCGCCGGGGACGAAGCGATCGCGCTGAACAGCAGCGCGCGAGACCTGCTGCGGCGGGTCAGCTTCGACCGCGGCGTCATCACCGGGCGTTCGCTGCGGACGGAGGCGGCGGCACTCGGCTCCGGCCGCAACCCGGGACGGGCCGGCGATCTGCTGGAGCAGGCGGCCCTTCGCATCGGCCAGTCGGCGCCGGGCCAGCAGCGTGCGGAAGCGCGCACCCTCTTCCTTGCCGGCCAGCAGCGCCTTGAGGCCGGGCGCACCGAGGCGGCCCTGGCGAATTTCCGCGCCGGCGCGGCGATCCTGCGCGAGCGGCGGCTGTCCCTCGAGCCCGACCAGGTGCTGGCCTATCTCGACGCGCTGGCCGCGCAGGCGGCGCGCGACCCTGCCGCGGCGCCGGCGCTGCAGCGCGAGATGTTCGGCGCCGTGCAGTTCGCCCAGCGCGGCCAGACCGTGCGCTTCGTGACGCAATCCGCTGCGCGGCTGGCGGCCGGCGGCGGCGATGCCCGCGCTTCGGATGCGGTGCGCCGGCTGCAGGACATCGACCGCGAGCTGCGCGAGATGTTCGCGGTCCGTGATGCGCTGGGCGCCACGGCCAGCCCGACGGCGCGCGCCGACCTCGACCGCCGCATCGATGAACGTCTGCGCGCGCGGGAAGAGACCGAGAGCGAGGTCGCGGCCGCGGCGCCGGGCTACCGGCAGTTGCTGCTCGGCGCGGTGACGGCCGGCGATGCGGCCGCGGTGCTCGCGCCGCGGGAAGTCATGGTGCAGATCCTGCTGGGCGCCCGGCATGGCTACACCCTCGCCGTGCGTCCTGATGGCAGCGTGCTGGCGCGCCGGATCGACCTGGGTGACGGAGCGGCGGCGACGCTCGTGGCGCGCATCCGCAGCGGCATCGACCAGCCCGCGGTCCGCGGTGCCCGGGGCTTCGATACCGCGGCCGCGCATGAGCTCCATGCGAAGCTGTTCGGCCCGGTGGCGCCGGCCCTCGAGGGCGCGGAACGCCTGACCGTCATCCCGGACGGCCCGCTGCTGGCGATCCCCTTCGGCCTGCTGCTCGCGGAACCTGCCGATCCGGCCGCGCTCGGCCGCGCCGCCTGGCTGGTGCGCCGGCACGCCATTGTGCACGCCACCTCCGCCCAGGCCGTGGTGACGTTGCGGAACCTGTCGCCCGCCTCCGCCGCGCCGCGCGCCTATGTCGGCTTCGGCGACTTCGACCCGCCGAGCGCGGCCCAGCTGGCGCGCAGCTTCCCGGCCGACCGCTGCGCGGAGGATGCCCGGCTGGCGGCTGGCCTGGTGCGCCTGCCCGGCACGCGGGAGGAGGTGCGCATCGCCGCGCAGCTCGCGCGCGCCGACGCGCGCTCGACGTATTTCGGCACGGCCTTCACCCGTGCGGGGCTGCGCGCGGCCGATCTCGGAACGCACCGCATCATCCACCTGGCGACCCACGCGCTGCTGCCGGGCGAGCTGAGCTGCGTGACCGAGCCCTCGGTCGTGCTGACGCCGCTGCCCGGCGCGCCGGACGCCGCCAGTGCCTTCCTGCGCGCGAGCGAAGTGCTGGACATGCGCCTCGACGCCGATCTGGTGATCCTCTCCGCCTGCAACACGGCGGGCCCGGCTTCCGGCGTGGCCGGCGCGGCGGGCAGCGCGGGCGAGGCGCTCTCGGGCCTGGCGCGATCCTTCTTCTACGCGGGCGCGCGGGGGCTGCTGGTAACGCATTGGCCGGCGGTGGACCAGGCGGCGGCGATCACCGTCGCCGACATGATGCGCCGGCAGGAAGCCGGTGCGGATTCGGCCACCGCGCTGCGCGGCGCGCAACTGGTGCTGCTGGACGAGGCCGGGCGCGGCCTGCCGGAGTTCTACGCGCATCCCTACTACTGGGCAGGCTTCGCGCTGATCGGGGACGGGCGCCGCGGTGCTCCGGGCCGGGTGGCTGCGGCGGGGCAGGCTGCGCCGGCCATGTGAGCCGGCGGTCCCGCTGCGGGCAGGACCACGCCGGCGCCACGGCGCCGATCGCACGGTAGCGACCGGCGCCGTATCGCGGGCCACCAAGTGTCGCCTGGGGTCCTTCATCCTCGCGGGACCCGCTCATCCATGCCCGCGTGCTTCATCGTCCAGCCCATCCACCCTGCGGGCCTCGAACGGCTGCGTGCGGGTGGCGTGACGCCACGCATCGCCGGCGCTCCCGACATGGCCGCCGTCGCGCGGGAGATGCCGTGCTGGACGCGATGGCCACGGATGCGGCTGCCCCGCTCAAGGTCAGCTGCGATCGTGGCGTCGTCCCTGGCCCGCCGATTCACGCCGTCCGCCGTGCCCACCTTCGGCGTGCACACGCAGGGCGATCGCCGGCGCTAGCCCGCAGCGGCCCGTCCTCGGCGTCGCGAAACGGCGCCAAAAAGGGCGTGCATAGGCAGCATCGCCGCCACGAGCGCGGCGGTGAACAGCAGCGGCGTCGCGGCGGTGCCGGTCCGGTCCTGCAGCCACCCGGCCGCGGGCGGCATCAGCGCATGGCCCAGGTAGAGCCAGGTGTAGAACAGGCCCATGCCGACCGAGCGGCTTTCCGGCCGCAGTGCCTGGGCCGGCATCGCCATGACGACGCCCACCGGCAGGCCCATCATCAGCCCGGCGGCGAGCAGCACCGCCCCGGGCGGCAGGCTGACCTGCGCCAGCCCGACGAGGCAGAGCGCCCAGCCCAGGGCGCCGACGGCCAGCAGCACGGCCGGTCGCCGCAGCGACTGTGCGAGCATGCCGCCCGCCTGGACGGAGAGCACGCTGAGCCAGGTCGCGGCGCCGATGGTCGTCGCGGCCTGCGCGACACTCTGGCCTTCGGCCGTCAGGAAGCTCGGCGCGAAGCCGAACATCACGGCGAAGGCGCCGTTGAAGATCCCCCAGATGGCGCCGGCGATGCAGACCAGTACGACCTCCGTGGCCGAGATGCGCCCGGCAGGCGCGACGGTGCCGCCATCGTTCGGATGCTTCACGTAGCCCAGGCCGACCAGCAGCAGCGCCGCCATCGCGAGCGCCGCCGTGGCAGCGAGGCCGGCGCTCCAGCCCGCCGCCACAGCCAGCGGTCCGAGCAGGAGCGTGGCGAACCCGACGCCAATCGGGAAGGAATTCACGAACACCGCCATCGCCAGCACGATCTCCCGCCGGCCGGCGAACCAGTCCGTCACCATCTTCGCCATCACGACATTCAGCAGCACGCCGCCCAGGCCGGACAGCAGGCGGCCCGCCATGAGCGTGACGAGGCCGGAGGCGAACGCCGTCAGCACCCCGCCGAGCAGCATCAGCACGAGGCCGGCGCCGACCACGCGCTTGTCGCCGAAGCGCCGCCCCAGCGCCCCGCCGGGCAGCGCGAGCGCCAGCCCGGGGAGGAAATACAGCCCGATCAGCGTGCCGAGGTCGGCGTAGGAGAGCCCGAGCTGCGCCACGAGTTCCGGCGAGACGGAGGCAATGGACTGGAACTGGAAGCCGAGGCTGACCCGGGCCGTCGTCAGCACGGCCAGCGCTCGCCAGTGATCCTGCATGACCTGCCGCGCCCCCGCTCAGCTCCTCGCCTTGAACGCGGCGTAGCGGGCCTTGGTCGCGGCATCCGGCGGGTAGGTGCCGTCGAGCGGTGCGCCGGCGGCGATCTCGCGCTGGATCCACTCTTCGAGGGCGAGCTTCTCTGCGGCCTCGACTGCGACCGCCTCGGCGATGGCGCGGGGAATGCAGACCACGCCGCAGTCGTCGCCGACCATCACGTCGTCCGGGAAGATCGCGACGTTCCCGATGCCGACCGGCAGCTCGCGATCCACCACCATCACCACGGCACCCGAGGGCACGGGGGCGGAGCCCCCGGCATGGAAGACCGGGAGCGGCAGGGCGGCAACCGCGGGCAGGTCGGCCACGCCGGTGTCCACCACCGCCCCCGCCACGCCGCGCAGCCCGAGCGCCGTCGCGATGATATCGCCCAGCACGGAGACATGCGCCGCGCCGCCGGTGGCGCAGACCAGCACGGCGCCGGGCGGCGTCGCGGCGAGGAAGGCGCGGTGCAAGTTCGGCGCCTCGCCGCGCGCCGTCGCATCGCGCAGGTCCTCCCGCACGGGGATGGCGCGCACCGTGTAGGCGGGCCCGACCATCCGCGGCGCGGCGGGGTTGGCGGGAGCCACGCCGTGCAGGAACCGGCTGCGCAGCCCGCGCGCATACAGCACGGCCGACAGAGCGGGAACCGGGATCGCGGCGAGCGCGGTGCGCAGTGCGTCGGGCAGGGGTGTCATTGCGAAGCGGCCTCCCTGCGGCCAAGCTGGCCGCGCAGACGCGAGAGGGTGGCACATGGCGGAGCCTGCGAAGAAGCCGTTCATCGAGCAGAACGTGGTGTGGCTCTACACCGACGACCTGGATCGGCTCGCGGCCTTCTACCGCGACGTGATCGAACTGCCGGAGGTGCTGGACCAGGGCGTCTGCCGGGTGTTCCAGGTGAGCCCGACGGGGTTCCTCGGCGTCTGCAACAAGGAAGGCCGGCCGCGCGGGACGAAGGGGATGATGTTCACCTTCCTCGTCGAGGACGTCGAGGCCGCCTACGCCTACTACAAGGCCAAGGGCGTCCAGTTCGACGGGCCGCCCAACATGCTCGGCGGACGCACGGTCTATTCCTGCTTCTTCAAGGACCCCGAGGGCTACTGGCTTGAGATCCAGGAGTTCAACGAGCCGCGCTGGCCCTATCCGCCGGGCCGCGGACCGCGGCGCGGATAGCGCGTCAGGGATACTGCAGCACGATGTCGCGCCCGATCTCGTCGGCCTGTCGCTCGGCGCGGGCGCGCCATTCGCGCATCAGCGGGCTGTCCATCTGGGCGGCGATGAAGTCCATCGAGTCCGGGGCAAGCGCGACGCCGTAGGTGACGTAGCGGCTGCACATGGGCGCCATCGCGGCATCAGCGAAGCAGAAGCTCTCGCCCAGCAGGTAGGGCCCGCCGAACCGCGCGCGGGCGTCGCGCCACATCGCCTCCAGCCGCTCGGTGCCGGCGCGCACGCCGGGACGGTTCATCAGCTTGACGTTGGAGGGCAGGCCGTCGCGCACTGGCCAGCGCTTGATGAGGTTCATCGGCAGGCCGTTGCGAACCTCGTCGAAATGGCTGTGCACCTCGGCCGCCAGGCAGCGGGCATAGGCGCGGCTCGCCGGCTCCTGTGGCCAGATCGCGCAGGACGGGTCGCGTTCCCACAGCCATTCGGCGATGGCCAGGCTGTCCCAGAGCACCGTCCCGTCCACATGCAGCGCCGGCACGCGGCCGGAGGGACTGACGGCCTTCAGCTTCCCCGGGCTGTCGGGGCGCGAGAGGAAGATGGTGCGTTCCTCCACGGAGAGGCCGCCGAGCCGGCAGGCCATCCAGCCGACCACCGACCACGAGGAAGACCAGGCGCTGCCGAGGTAAAGCACGGGTGTCGTCATGCCCGGCATGTTGCGCGCGGGCGCATCGTCCGCGCAACATGGCGTGATACCGGAGAGACCGCATGACGCCGCGCCGCGCGCTGATCGCCGCCACAGCCCTGACCCTCGCCGCGCCCGCCGCGCTGCACGCCCAGACCGCCTATCCGACGCGGCCCATCCGCTTCGTCGTGCCCTGGCCGCCCGGCGGGGCGACGAGCAACATCGCGCGCATCGTCGGCGACGCGATGTCGGCGCAGCTCGGCCAGCCTGTGGTGCTGGACCATCGGCCGGGCGCGGGTGGGGCCATCGGGTCGGAGAACGTCGCGAAGTCGCCGGCGGATGGCTACAGCATCCTGATCGCTGGCGCGGGGACCTTCTTCCGCCCGGTGATCGAGCGCGACGTTCCCTTCGACCCGTCGAAGGATTTCGGCTTCGTCGGCCCGATCGGCGACGGCCCCTTCGCGCTGGTCGTGCGCAACGGCGTGCCCGGCACGCTGCCGGAGTTCATCGCCTTCGCGAAGGCGCGCGCGGGCCAGCTGAACTTCGCCTCCTCCGGCCAGGGCGCGACCAGTCACCTGACGGCGGAGGCGTTCAACGTCGCCGCCGGCATCCAGGCGACGCATGTGCCCTACCGCGGCTCCGCCCCGGCGATGACCGACCTCGTCGCCGGCCGGGTGGACTACTACTTCGACGCCTTCAGCACGGTGCTGGAGAATGTGCGCGCCGGCCGCATCCAGATCATGGGCGTGACGACGCCCGTGCGGGCCGCGCAGGCCCCAGACATCCCGACGCTGATCGAAGCGGGGCTGCCGGGCTTCTCCATCGCGCCATGGTGGGGGATCGTCGGCCCCGCCGGGATGCCGGAAGCCGCCGTCGCCCGCCTCTCCGCCGCGCTGGAACGCGCCCTGGCCCAGCCTGCCGTGGTGGAGGCGCTGTCCCAGCAGGGCTGCCGGGCCTTCTTCCTGCCGCCCGCCGCCTTCGGCGATTATGTACGCGCCGAGGACGCCAAGTGGACCCGCGTGATCGAGGCTGCGGGCCTGCGCGTGCGCTGACGGGCAGGGGAGGGGGGGGCGCGCCCCCTCAATAGCCGCGCGCCGGGTCCACCCGGTTCGGTGCCGGTCGCCCGGCCTGCAATTCCGCCAGGTTGTGCAGCAGGATGTCGAGCGTCCGGTCGTTGTAGGTGGCCGGATCGTCCGATGAGACATGCGGCACGACCATCAGGTTGGGCGTGCGCCACAGGCGGCTGTCGGGCGGCAGCGGCTCGGGCACCGTGACATCGGTGATGGCGCCGTCCAGGTGGCCGCTGTCGAGCAGGTCGCAGACCGCGTCCTGATCCCACACCGCGCCGCGCGCCATGTTCACCACCTTGGCGCCTCGCGGCAGCAGGCGCAGGCGACGCGCATCGAGCAATCCCCGCGTGGCCGGCGTGAGCGGGCAGGCCAGCAGCAGGAACTCCGCCTGCGGCAGCACGGCGTCCAGCCCGTCCGTGCCGTGCACCTCCGCGCAGTCCGGATGCGCGCCGGCACTGGCCCGCACGCCGAGGACCCGCATCCCGAAGGCGCGCGCCTGGCGGGCCGCGGCGCCGCCCAGGCTGCCGAGCCCGACGATGCAGACGGTCCGGCCCGCCAGCACCGATCCGAAGCGGGACTCCCACCGCCCTTCGCGCTGCTGCGTTGCGAAGCGCGGCATGTGGGAGGCGAGCATGAGCAGGGCCATGATGGCGAACTCGCCGGCCTTCGCGGCATGCGTGCCGCGGTTGTTGAGCAGCACCACGTTTTCGGGAAGCCAGTCGAAGGGGGCCAGCCGATCGAGGCCGGCCGAAGTACAGGCCACAACCCTGAGGTGTGGTGCCGCGTGCGGTAAGGCGCCGGGCGGGAAACGAGCTTTCACTACTTTCGTCCAGGTCAACAATACTTCGGCGTCCTGCATCGCGGCGGCGAAGCCGGCATCGTCCTCGGCGAAGCTGACATCGAGGCGCCCGAGGGCCGGGCCGCGTGCCACGGCGGCCTGCCACTGCGCCGGCGTGACGGCGAAAAGCCGGTCATCCGGCGGATTCTGAACGTGTATTCGCATGCCGGACAGCCTCGCAGGCGCCCGCGGGCCGTCAAGCACCCGCCGTGGCAGGACGACGCCGGCGCGCGCGGCCACGGCCGGCGGCATCAGATTCCCGCCGAATTACCGCGAATCCACCCTTCCGCCTTGCCCGAACAAGTGATCCATTCCACCCCGGACATAGTAAGGAATCGTCGAGGATTGCTGCGCTGCGGGTCGTGCGGACGGGACACGAACCCCCTCTCGGCAATCGGAAAGCGAGAATTTACGCTCCAGGTCATGCGCAAGGTGTGTCAAGACACAGCTGCGCGAATTTCCGGCGCATGGGGACGCCACGGACTCAATCCTTGAAGGAGGATTAAATGCTTGTTCTGCCTACCCGCCTCGAAACGGAGCTCGAGCAGCCGTTCTCCCGGGCGGAGATCAGCCCACGTGAAGCCATGGCGGCCCGCCTGCCTGCCGTCGTGCAGCCGTTCCTGACATGGCTCACTGCCAAGCCGGCCCCGGGGGAAGAGGCCAAGCAGCGCAGTGCGCAATCGTTTGTCATCGGTGCGCTTGCCTGGATGTTCGGCGGCTGCGCGCTGACGGTGCTGCCGTTCCTGATGACGGAGCCGATGCTGGCCGCGTGGCTGCTGGTGCCGATCGGGCTCACCTTCACCTGCTGCGGCCTCGGCCTGTTCCAGGTGGTGATCTTCCACCACTGCTCGCACGGCACGGTCTTCGCGACGCGCGAGGCGAACCGGCGCGCCGGCCGCTTGATCTCGGCGCTTCTGCTGTTCAAGCGCTTCGAGGATTACCAGCGCGAGCACATGATCCATCACAGCGCGAAGAAGCTGCTGACCGAGGAGGACGAGTTCGCCGACTTCGTGCTTGGCCTCTGCGGGCTGGAGGCCGGCGTCTCCAAGCGCGAGCTGTGGCGGCGCGTGGCGCTGAACTGCGTCTCGCCCGTGTTCCACTGGCGCTTCTTCTCGCGCCGCGTGCAGGCCAGCCTGTTCACCGGCGACACCGCGCATGACTGGACCGGCCGCGTGGCCTGGACCGTGGCGATCGGCGCCTCTGTCGCGACCGGCACCTTCTGGCTGTTCATGCTGGCCTGGGTGCTGCCGGTGTCCATCCTGCTGCAGATCGCCACCGTGTTCCGCATCCTGGTCGAGCACAGCTTCCCCGACGCGGAGCTGATCGCCGCCCGCAACAAGGAGTTCGTCTGCCATGCGAGCGTCGGCGTCTTCCCGGGCAGCCAGCCGCCGCTGGAGCGCGCGACGACGCTGACCGGTGCCGTGGCCTGGACGCTCTGGTGGGCGGAGATGCTGACGGTTCAGCTGTTCGTGCGGCTGTTCGTCCTGGTCGGCGATGCCCCCTGCCACGACTTCCATCACCGCCGCCCGGCGACCCGCCGCTGGACCAGCTACATCCATGCGCGCCAGGAGGATCTGGAGTCCGGCTCGCCGGGCTTCCCGGCCGGCTACTTCGAGACCTGGGGCCTGATGCGTGCCGTGGACCGGATGCTGGCCAGCCTGGCGGCCACCGCCCCCGAGACGATCGGGCGCGAGCCTGCGCATGGCCATGTCGCGCCGGAGCTGGCGCTCGGCCAGCGCCAGGCCGCATAGCGCGTGACCGCTGCGCCTGCCGCGCCCCGGTTCGGGGGCGCGGCAGGCGGAGAGTGACTGGCGTTCCCCGATGATGACGGGGCGCGGCGCTGCTCGGCGTCGCGCCCGTTTGGCTGACTGCCATGGCCGGGCATGCCGCGCGCGCCACGCGCGCAGGCCCGAGCGCAATCGCAGCGGATTGGAAGTGGTCTCAGCCTTCCGGCGGCGGCGCGACGCGGACCGCGGTGGCCGGCAGCTGGATGGTGACGGCCGTGCCTTCGCCCGGCGCACTCACGATGCGCAGCGTTCCGCCATGTGCCTCGACCAGGCCTTTGGCGATCGGCAGGCCGAGGCCGGTGCCGGGAAAGCTGCGCGCATGCCCGCCGTCGATCTGCTGGAACGGCTCCAGCGCGCGCGGGATGTCCTCCGGCTTCATGCCCACGCCGGTGTCGCGCACGACGAGCTCCGCCGTGCCGTCCGGCCGGCGCCGCGCGGAGACCGTCACCGTGCCGCCGCTGCCGGTGAACTTGACCGCATTGCTGATCAGGTTGTTCAGCACCTGGCGGAAGCGCAGCTGGTCCACGTTCAGCTCCAGTCCGGCCTCCGGCTTGCGCAGCTCGATCTGCACGTCGTTCTGCATCGCGAGGGCGGAGAGCTCGCGCGCCGAGGCGCCGATCAGCGTCTCGGCCCGCGCCCAGGTCAGCAGCAGCTGGGGCGCGACCTTGGCGAGGCTGGAGTAGTCGAGGATGTCGTTGATCAGCTCCAGCAGCAGCCGGCCTGAATCGTTGATCTGCTGCGCGTATTCGCCAAGCTGGTGCTCGGTCAGCCGATAGGTCGAGCCGGGCAGCATCATGTCGGAGAAGCCGATGATGGCGTTCAGCGGCGTTCGCAGCTCGTGACTCAGCGTGGCGATGAAGCGGGCGCGAAGCGCGCTCGCCTCCTCCGCCGTGGCCTTGGCGATGCGCAGGTCCACCTCGGCCTGCTTGCGCGCCATGACGTCGATGTAGACCGAGAGAGCGCCCTCGACGAGTTCCTGGTCGCCCGTCTCGAAGGGGCGGCTGACGTTGGACTCCGACTGGTTGCCCAGGATCAGCGCGTGGCCCGAGGCCTTGTCGTAGGCCCACAGCACATAGGGCATGCGCAGGATGCCGGTCAGCTCATAGGCCGGCGTCTCGATGACCGACCGCGCGGTGGTGAGGAAGAAGGCGGGCGCGGAGGGCACGGCGGCGGTGTCCGCCGGCGGGTCCGAGCCGAAGCCGATGGCGTGGGTCACGCGGAAGACGTCCACGCTGCCCATCGAGGATTCGCGTCGCACGAAGGCCGCACGATCGCAGAGCGTGTTCTCCACGATGACCTCGAGCATGGAGGATCCGATCTCCTCCGGGGTCGCGCAGTGGTCCGCAAGGCGGTGCGCCTCCCGGATCAGCTTGGCGACGGTGCGGCTGCGACGCGCCTCTCGGAAGGCCTGGCTCTGCTCCTCCTGCAGGCGCAGCAGGCGGGCGCCCAGGTCGTTGCACTCGCGCCGGTAGTAGGCGAGTTCACGCTCCAGCTTCGCGAGGTCGAGGACGCGGAGGTCGGTCATCTCCGCCTCCGGAGCACGGTCAGTACGCCGGTCCAGTCGAGCGGACGGCTGTGCTCGCCATCGAAGGGGGCGACCTCGACACCGGAGTAGAAGCCGAGCAGCGGCACCGAGGAATCCAGGCCGCGCACCACCAGCTCCGCCTCCTCCACGGCCGATCCGCTGCGCGCGCTCGCCCGGCCGGCGCAGTCGATGTAGAGGCCGAGCAGCGTCTCCTGCCCGGCGACGCTGCGGTTCATCGCCTCCACGCCGCGGCGCACGGAATCCAGCATGAGCCCGTTGTCGCGGCTCATGATCTGCACCAACGCCCCGCGCTCGAAGTCGGGCTCGAACAGCGTGATCGAGCCCTTGGCCGCGTCGGCGCTCAGGATCAGCCGGTTGACGTAGGACTTCTCGTCATATGGTGCGTAGGGATCGCCCTGCTTCTGGCCGAGCGTCGCCACCAGCGACAGCTCCTGGCCGCGCCCGCCGCCGATCGGCAGGCCGAGCATGCGCTCGATCACCTTCAGCGCCGGCTCGCCGTCCAGCTCGTAGACGGTGGCGCCGTCGATCCGGGTGATCTCCATGAAGGCGCTGACGGGGCGGCAGCCGTGCAGGATCTGCGTCTCGGCCTCGACATTCGGCGGGAAGACCAGCGCCGCGGCCACATGCTTGCTGACGCCTTCGCCGTCGAACACCCAGGCGCCGGACATGTTCATGTCGGTGAGCAGGCCGCCGCCGACCAGATGCACGGGCGCATTGCCGACGCCCTCGTTGAAGCCTGCGACGATGGAGCTTGCGTAGTGCAGCTTCGGCGGCTGGGTGCTGGCGACGCTGTCGAACAGCATCAGCACGACAGAGGCCTCGGCCACCGCCTGGCGGACCTGCGTGCCGATCTCGATGCCAGCGCGACGCTCGTCCTGGTCGAGGGCGTGGCTGAGGATGACGCGGGGCGTCGTCTCAGGGTCGTCGAAGGCGACGAGGCCGAGCTCGAACCCGCTGTAGCCGGACCCGGCCCGGCAGATGGCGCCGGCGGCGGAGCCGCCGACCACCGGCACCGGGCCGAACGCCTCGCCGATCGCGGCGCGCACCGCGAAGGGATCCAGCTTGCCGCCGGAGAAGGCCATGAGCAGGGTCGGCGTCGGCCCACCCTCGCCGAGTGCGGCGACCGCCTGCCGTACCGCCGAGACCGGGTCCGGGCTCTTCCCGTAGCCGACGCGCATGACATCCCCCACCGGCCGCGGATGCGGCGCACGCAGCCCGAGCAGCCGGGGTGATGTGCCGCCGGGCGTGCGTCATTACCAAAATACGCTGCATTTATGGCTAGATCATGTATCAAACGTCAACCGGAGCGTGCAGTTGCGTATCGCTTGATGAGACGCGGCCTGTTCCTACTTGGCTGAACGGATTGCCGCCGGGAAGGGTTCTGCACGCCGCGCGTCCCCCGGTCCCGGACTGCGCCGCGCACGCCGAGCCGGGCGGGCACGCCGTCGTCGCGCCGGGTCTGCTCGCCGCGGGCCTTGCGGCACGGGGGGGCGGCGCCTAGGTTCCGCCGTCCACACGGGTCGGGGCCACACGGATGTTCAGGGGATCGCTGGTCGCGCTGATCACGCCCATGCAGGCGGATGGTGCCCTGGACAGGAGGGCCTTCGCTGAATTCGTGGAGTGGCAGATCGCGGAGGGAACCCAGGGGCTGATCCCCGTGGGTACCACCGGCGAGAGCCCGACGCTGACCCATGAGGAGCATCACGAGGTCGTCGAGGCCTGCGTCGCCGTGGCCAAGGGCCGCGTGCCCGTGATCGCCGGGACGGGCAGCAACTCCACCGCCGAGGCGGTGGACCTGACGCGCCACGCCAGGCAGTCCGGCGCGGACGCTGCCCTGGTCGTCACGCCCTACTACAACAAGCCGACCCAGGAAGGTCTCTACCGCCACTACATGGCGATCGCCGACGCCGTGGACCTGCCGATCCTGATCTACAACATCCCCGGCCGCAGCGTGGTGGACATGAGCGTCGAGACCATGGCGCGGCTGGCGAAGCACCCGAACATCGTCGGCGTGAAGGACGCGACCGCGAACCTGACCCGCCCGCTTCACACCCGCGCAGCCTGCGGGCCGGAGTTCTGCCAGCTGTCCGGCGAGGATCATACCGCCGTGTCCTACCTGGCCGCGGGCGGGCATGGCTGCATCAGCGTCACCGCCAATATCGCCCCGCGCCTCTGCCGACAGATGCACGACGCCTGGGCCGAGGGCCGTGCGCAGGACGCGATCGCCATCCAGGACCGGCTGGTGCCGGTGCACGACGCCATGTTCTGCGAGACCTCGCCCGGGCCCGTGAAGTATGCCGCCAGCCTGCTCGGCCGCAGCACCGAATTCTGCCGGCTGCCGATGGCGCCGGTGGCGGAGAGCACGAAGCTGCGGGTCCGCGAAGCCATGACGGGGGCCGGCCTGCTCAACTGAGCGGCCGCATGGACGTATGGCGGAACCCCGGAAGAAGGGCCTGATCAGCCACGGCATCGCCGCGCAGAACCGCAAGGCGCGCTTCGACTACAAGATCGGCGAGACGATCGAGGCCGGCGTCATGCTGGTCGGGCCGGAGGTGAAGAGCCTGCGCGCCGGCCGCGCGACCCTGTCGGAAGCCTGGGCCGGCGAGCGCGACGGCGAGATGTGGCTGTTCAACTGCTACATCCCGGAATGGCAGGCCGGCAGCTTCGCCGCGAAGTTCGAGCCGCGCCGCCCGCGCAAGCTGCTGCTGCACAGGAAGCAGGTGCGCGAGCTGATCGGCAGCATCACGCGCGAGGGCACGACGCTGGTGCCCATGGACATCCATTTCAACGAGCGCGGCGTGGCGAAGGTCACGCTCGGCCTGGCCGAGGGCAAGAAGAAGCACGACAAGCGCGCCGCCATCGCCGCCCGCGACTGGCAGCGCGACAAGGCGCGGCTGATGCGGGACAAGGGCTGATCGCCGTCGCCTTCCGCGCGCGGTGCAGACATCGTGGAGGCAACTGTCCCGCTGGGCCCTTGGTTGACGTTCGATCCATCTTCGTCTTGATTGCAAGCGGAACGAAGAGGGCCAGCCGATGCCCAGACGCCACGCTGTTGCTGCGCTTGCGCTGGCCCTGGGAGGGTGCGCGGCGCAGCCATCCGCGCCGGCGCCACCGGATCGCGCGACGGTGCGGGTCGGAGAGGTGGCATCGCTCGGCGGCGTCTACTGGGTCAACACCGCAGCAGGATGCGCCTCCCAGCTCGTGGCCGTGCGGAGTGTGGAACTGGCATCCGGCGCGGAATACGTTGCGCTGACCGTCGTGCCGCAGCGTGTACGGACGTGGCAGTGCGGGAACACCGTCGATGGGGCTGTCATCTCAGCGCGCGGCCTCCGCGCAACGGGCGACGCCCCTGTAAACGTTGAATATCTGGTCGCGTACGATACCGTTGTCGGTCCGCGTACCTCGCGGCATGTGCGCCAGGTCACAGTCACGCCGTAGATCGCTGCAGCACACGCCGCAATCCCGGACCCTCGAAGGTGCCGAGCCATCCGTCGAGGACCGAGTGCGCACGGTAGCCGCGGCGTTCGAGCGTCTCGGCCGCCGCCTGCGAGCGTAGTCCGACGGAGCAGAGGACGAGCACTTCCCGCGGCGGCAGGCCGACGGCGTTCGATACGGCCGCGACGAACGCTTCAGCATCCCGTTCGGTCGGAGGTCCGCGCCAATTGTCGGATCCGAACACGAGGGCGATGTGCGGCAGCGTCGGGCGCCCGTCGCGGGCATGTTCGGATGTGCCGCGCACGTCAATCAGCGGCATGCCGGCGAACGGCGGATCCAGCACGTCTTCCGCCATCAGAAGTGGGCGTGAAGCGCCACGCGGGCCGGCATCCGGCCCGACGCGAGCGCAAGCCGAAAGCGCAACGCCGGACGCACCGGCAATCATGGCGCACCGCCGAGTCACGCCCAGCATACACAGCTCCGCCCGCCGCACGGCGCGAAACCATAACGACTGCGCGACGGGCAGCGCAATCGGCTCTTCCGGGATCGAAAGAGGCAGGAGTAGGAAGGCGCGATGTTGATCCTGCGTGGCGGCTGGGTTCTGACCGATCCGGCAAGAGGCACCGTCATCCGCGATGGCGCGGTGCGCATCGAAGGCGGCGTCGTCGCCGAAGCCGGCACGGCCGTCGGCATGATGCGCCTCCATCCCGATGCCGAGGTGATCGGCAGCGCGGACGCCATTGTCATGCCCGGCCTGATCGACGCCCACAGCCACGGGCGCGGCCTCAGCCCGATCCAGAAGGGCGTGCTCTACGACTACCTGGAGAACGCCTTCCTAGACTGGTCCACCATGGCCTATCTGCCGAACGAACTCTGCGCCGCGCTCTCGGCGGTGCGGCACCTGCGCTACGGCTGCACCACCATCCACCACACCGGCTGGAACGACGAGGGGCCTAACGCGACGGAGGAGGCGCGCAAGGCGATCCGCGCCTATGCCGAGGCCGGGATCCGCCTCGCCTACAGCCCGGCCGTGCGCAACCGGAACAAGTTCTGCGTGGACGAACAGGCCTTCGCCGCGACCCTGCCGCCGGACCTCGCCGAGTTCGTGCGCCCCTTCATCGCCTACGACGCCGAGGCGATCGAGCAGGGCTACATGGACCAGTTCGAGGCGCTGCACGCCGAATTCGACGGCCCGATGAGCCGCGTCTTCCACGGCCCCTCCTGGGCGCATGGCACGACGGAGCGCTTCTTCGCCCGGGTGCGGGACAGCGCCGCCGCCAAGGGCGGCATCCCGATCCACATCCACACGCTGCAGACGCCGCACCAGCGCGCCTACGGCTTCAAGGCCTTCGGCAAGTCGCTGGTGGCCTATCTCGACGGGCTCGGCCTCCTCGCGCCGAACGTCACGCTCGGCCACGCCGTCTGGCTCAGCGAGGCCGACATCGCGCTGCTCGCCGCCCGTGGCGCGAGCACGACGCACCATGCCTCCTGCAACCTGCATGTCCGCAACGGCATCTCGCCCGTCGTGCCGCTGCTGCGCGCCGGGGTGAACGTCGCCATGGGCATCGACGACAAGTCCATCAACGACGACGACGATCCGTTCATGGAACTGCGGCTGATCCACATGCTGGCGCGCGTGCCCGGCTTCGACCTCGGCGCGGAGACGCGGCTGCAGGCCACCGAGGTGCTGGCGATGGGCACGGTGAATGCCGCGCGCAGCCTTGGCATGGCGGGCCTCGGCACGCTGGCGCCGGGCGCGCCCGCTGACGCGATCGTGCTCGACACCGCGGAGATGCTGCGCGACCCCTGGACCAGCGGGCGCCTGGCCATCCCCGACTTGGTCCTGTTGCGCGCCAAGGGCAGCCACACGCGCCACGTCGTGGTGGACGGTCGGGTCGTGCTGCGTGACGGGCGCATCGCCACGCTCGACGTCGAAGCGCTCTATGCGGAGATCCGCCGCTGGGTCGCGAAGCACGGGGATGCGGCGGCGGATCCGCGCAAGGTGGAGTCGATCCGCCGCCTCAAGCCGTATTTCCACGCCTGGCATCGCGACATGCTGCGGCACCTGGACGTCACCGTGCCGCACTATATGCTGAACGGCGCCCGCTGAGAGGCCGGCTCAGCGGCCGCGCACCGCATCGAGCATGTGCCGCGCCGCGGGCTCGGCGGAGGCCGGGTTCTGGCCGGTGACCAGGTTCCCGTCGCGGATCGCGAAGGGCGCGAAATCCGGCCCGCTCTCGAAGCGCCCGCCGAGGTCGCGCAGCCGCGTCTCCAGCAGGAAGGGCATCACGTCGGTCAGGCCGGCGGAGGCTTCCTCGGCGTTGGTGAAGCCGTTGACGCGCCTTCCCTCCACCACCGGACGCCCATCGGCGCGGCGTGCGCCCACCAGGCCGGCCGGGCCGTGGCAGACGGCGCCCACCGGCTTGCCGGCCTCGAACAGCGCGCCGACAAGCGCGGCCAGCGGGCGGCTCTCCGGCAGGTCCCACATCGTCCCATGGCCGCCGGGGATGAAGATGCCGACCAGGTCGTCCGGCGCCTGCCCCTCCAGTGGCGGCGTGTCGCGCAGGGCGGCCATCGCCGTGGCATCGCCGAGGAAGCGGTTGACGGCGGAGGGGTTGTGCGAGGCCTCCTCATGCAGGCTGGTCGGGTCGGCCGGCGGCTGGCCGCCCGCGATGCTGGCCAGCGCGACATCGATCCCCGCATCCCGGAAGGCCCAGTAGGGCGCCGCAAGCTCCTCCCAGTAGAAGCCGGTGGCGCGCCCGGTATCGCCCAGCCGGGCATGGCTGGTGAGGACGATGAGCAGCTTCGGCATGGGCCGGCACTCCTTCCTTCGGTGCCAGCGAGGATGACGGGCCGGGCCCGGGCGACGGAAATCACATGCCGGCTGGCAGAGGCGGTTCGGACCCGGCCCTTGCATCCTCGGCGTCTCCGCGCACCTATCGCCGGCGAGGAGATGACATGCCGGACGAGGACGAGGTTCCGCTGACCGGGAAGGTCCGCGACAAGCTGGTCGCGGCGAAGCAGGGCTGGGCGCGCGAGGGCCGACTGCTGACCGGCACCAGCGGCGACCCGCTGGTGGACCGCCTCCCGCCGGGCCAGCGCCTTGTGCAGGACTTCCCCGTGCTCGACCTCGGCGTGCAGCCTGATGTGAACCCGGCCAACTGGCGCCTGCGCATCGAGGGGCTGGTGATGGCGCCGGTCCGCCTGACCCTGGAGGAGTTCATGGCGCTGCCGCAGGCGGAGCGCGTGAACGACATCCACTGCGTGACTCAGTGGAGCCGCTACGACAATGCATGGCGCGGCGTCTCCGTGCGCACGCTGCTGGAGCTGGCCCGCCCCAAGGAGGAGGCGCGCTTCGTCGCGCTCACCTCCTATGACGGCTACTCCACCAACCTCGCCATGGATGACTTCGCGCGGGAGGAGAACCTCTTCGCCCATGGCTGGGCCGGCGCGCCGCTGGAGCGGCAGCATGGCGGTCCGGTGCGGCTGGTTGTGCCGCACCTCTATTTCTGGAAGTCGCCGAAATGGGTGACGCGCATCGAACTGCTGCGGGAGGACCGGCCGGGCTTCTGGGAAGTCCGCGGCTACCACAACCGCGGCGACCCCTGGATGGAGGAGCGGTATGGATGAGATCCCGCGTCGCGCGCTGCTGGCGGCGCCCCTGCTGATGGCGACCGGGGCCGCGGCCCAGCCGCAGACTGCCTTCGGCTTCACGCTGCCTGCATTGGAGGGCGGCGACCTGTCGCTCGCCGAGTTCCACGGCCGTGCGCTGCTGGTGGTGAACACGGCCAGCTTCTGCGGCTACACCCCGCAATACGCCGCGCTGCAGCGCCTGCACGACCGCTTCGAGGCGCGCGGCTTCGCCGTGATCGGCGTTCCGTCCAACGACTTCAACCAGGAGAGCCGCGACAACGCCGCGATCCGGCAGTTCTGCGACACGATGTACGGTATCACCTTCCCGATGGCGGCGCTGACCAGCGTGCGCGGGCAGGGGGCGCACCCGCTATTCGCCTGGCTCGCGGCGCGCGCCGGTGGGCCGCCGCGCTGGAACTTCCACAAGTATCTCGTCGCTCGCGACGGCACGACCGTGCGCGCCTTCACGACGAGCACCGAGCCGGAGGCACCGGCACTGGTCCGCGCCATCGAGGCCGCTCTGGAGGGGCGGTCCCTCGTCTGACGCGCGCCGGGCCTCGCCAGGGCGCGCGACGGCAGCGTCCGCGCCGACGAGGCGCGCACGATTCCTCGCGCATCAGGCGCTACGGGGTGCCTGGGCCCAGGCGCAGTTCGAAGCGCTGCTCCGTCACCGTCGCGCCCCAGCGGGCCCCGCTTTGCTGCTCGACCAGGCGGAACCCGGCCTCCTCGTAGAGCCACCTTGCCGCGTCGAGACCGGCGAAGGTCCAGAGGTCGAGGCGCCGTATGGCGCCGGCGCGACAGAAGGCCAAGGCCTCGCCCAGCAGCGCCCGCCCTGTGCCGCGGCCGCGCAGCGCCTCGGAGACCAGGAACCAGCGTAGATGCGCCCTTGCCTCGTCGGCGCGCTGGATGGCGATGCAGCCCTCGATCCGGCCATCCTGCCGGGCCAGCCACAACCCGTCGCCGCGCGCCTCCAGCGTCTCGCAGAAGGCCGCGACCTCGCGCGCAACCAGGCTTTCGAAGGCCAGCCCGAAGCCCGCGAGCCGCGCATAGCTGACGGCGTGCAGCTCCGCGATGCGGCCGATCGCGCCGGGGCCGTAGCCGCGGCTGATCGTCAGGGAGGGCGGCTGTGGCACGGCTCAGCCGATCCGCCGCAGCACGTCGGCGACCACCGCCTCGAACATTTCCGTGGTCAGCCGGCCGGTCTGGGTGTTGTAGCGGCTGACATGGTAGCTATCGGCCAGCAGCACCCCGCCCGGCAGCTCGTGCACGGCGCCATGCGCGAACTTCATCCGTGCTGCGGCGATGCGATGCGACTTCAGCAGCGCGTTGTGCGCCACGAGGCCGAGCGCCAGCACCGCCTTCAGCCCGGGCATTGCGCCGATCTCCGCCAGCAGGAACCGGTTGCAGGTGGCGACCTCCGCCGGCGTCGGCAGGTTCTCCGGCGGCACGCAACGCACGGCATTCACGATGCGCACACCCGCCAGCTCCATCCCGTCGCGCGGATCCTCGCGGTAGGCGCCGCGTGCCAGGCCGAACTTCAGCAGGGTTGCATACAGAAGCTTGCCCGCATGGTCGCCGGTGAAGGGCCGCCCCGTGCGGTTCGCGCCCTTCACCCCCGGCGCGAGCCCCAGCACCATCAGCCTCGCGTCCCGCGGCCCCCAGCAGGGCACCGGCGCATTGTGCCAGTCCGGCCATTTCGCGCGGTTGGCCAGGCGATACTCGACCAGGCGGGGACAGAGCGGGCAGTCGCGGCCCGGCGACTCGGCGACGTCGGTCATCCCCGCGGAATAGCGGAGGGCGGGCTACTCCGGCAGGTCCACCGGGTCGCGGAAGGGCTCGGCCGGGGTGGCGCGGGCGCGTTCCGGGGCGCGAGCGGGCACGGGGCGCGGCCGCGGCTCCACCTGGCGGCGGGTGATGTCCGCGGCCAGCTCGCCGAGGTCGATGAACTGGTCGGCCTGCCGGCGGAGCTCGTCGGAGACCATGCCCGGCTGCGTCCGGATCGTGGACATGACGGAGACGCGCACGCCAAGCTGCTGCACCGCTTCCACCAGCCGCCGCAGGTCGCCGTCGCCCGTGATCAGCACGGCATGGTCCAGCCGCGGCGCCAGCGTCAGCACGTCCACGGCCATTTCGATCTCGATGTTGCCCCGCACCCGGCGCCGGCCGGCGGCATCGGTGAATTCCCGCGCGGGCTTGGTGACGACGTAGTAGCCGTTGTAGCCCAGCCAATCGACGAGGGGCCGCAGCGGCGAGTATTCGTCGTTCTCGAGAAGGGCGGTGTAGTAGGCCGCGCGCACCAGCCGCGCCTGCCGGCGGAAGAAGCCGAGCAGGTTCTTGTAGTCCACGTCGAAGCCGAGGTTGCGGGATACCGCATAGAGATGCGCGCCGTCGATGAAGAGGCCGATCCTCTCCTGGGGGTCGAAATGCACGTCCAGATCTTTCGCTCGAATCTTCGGGAACATAGGACTCCCGGATTGCCGCGTCACCGGTCCGTTCCGGTGGGCGCGCGGTCGTGATCCTGGTGGCGATCGGGGCGAACCTGCCCGGACCGGACGGGGCGCCGGCGCTGACGACCTGCCGGGCTGCGGCGTGCCTGCTGGATGGGTGGCCGGGCCTGCGGCTGCAAGCGCTCTCACGTTGGTTTGCAACCGCGCCGGTGCCGTCCACGCCCGGCGTGCCGGATTACGTCAATGGCGTGGCCCGGCTGGTTCCCGAGCCCGGCGCAGCGGTTCCCGACCCGGCCGATCTGCTTGCAGCGCTTCAGGGCATCGAGGCGCGGTTCGGCCGGGTACGGCCGTATCCGAACGCCCCGCGCACCCTGGATCTCGACCTTCTGGACCTCGACGGGCTGGTCCGGGCCGCGCCCGATCCCATCCTGCCGCATCCCCGGATGGACCAGCGCGCCTTTGTCCTCGCACCGCTGCTGGATGTCGCGCCAGGCTGGCGCCATCCGGTCTCGGGCCGGAGCGCCGCCGAACTGCTCGCCGGTCTGGGCCCGCAGGAGGTGCGTCCCATCGCATAGCTTGCGCCCACCCCCGGCGATGGCTACATGGGAGGTTCACCAGCAAAGGGGAGGGGTTGGCCAGGGTTGCCGCATGCCCAGGCCTTGCCCGCATCCCCATATGGAATTGGAGCCGCCATGGCACGCGTCACGGTCGAGGACTGCGTCCTCAAGGTGCCGAACCGCTTCGAGCTCGTGCTGCACGCCGCCCAGCGTGCGCGCAATATCAGCCGGGGCGAAGAGCTGACGGTCGAGCGGGACAACGACAAGAACCCGGTCGTCGCCCTGCGCGAGATCGCGGAGGCCACCGTGGACCTCGACAGTCTGCAGGCCGACCTGATCAAGTCGCTGCAGCGTGCCCCGGAGCCGGAGCCGGCCGAGGAGGAGGTGCTGGACCTCATCGCCACCGACGAGAACATCTTCGGCGTGATGGACGTCAACGAGGAGCCGGCCGGCGATGGCGCGGGCCTCGAGGACCTCTCAGCCGACGACATCGAGGCGGCGATCGCCGCCGAGCTCGGCGGGAAGCGCTGACGCAGCCCGGGTGTAGCGGGGGCCGCGCCTCCGCATCCCCGGCAGGGCGCCGCCGCGGCGCGGCGGCCCGCCCGTGAGCCTGTCCGCCGGTCCGCACCGGGCGCCCGA
>NZ_JAPSMD010000015.1 GCF_027856955.1 Falsiroseomonas oryzae
AGCAGCGCGGGCGCGCCGGCGGCCTCGTCGCCGGGCACGCCGTCGATCAGCCAGACCTCGCGCAGCGGTGTCCCCGCGCCACGCCCGGCGCCGAGCCCCTGGCGCTCGAAGGGCGCGGGCGGGATCTCCTCCAGCCGCTCCGGGCAGGCGAGCACGGCCAGCGCCGGCGCGGCCGGCAGGCCGAGCAGGATGGCAAGAAGGACAGCGCGCATCGCGTGGCTCCGTGCGGCTTCGTGGCCAGCCTCGCATGTCGCCCCGGCGACGTCACCGAATGTGACGTGATCGATGGCTGCGCTCCGCGGGCGCCGGCGGCGTGGCATGCTGCGCCGATGCAACCCGCCCTTGCCCGTCGCGCCCTGGTGGCGCTGGCGCTGCCGCTGCCGGCACTCGGCCAGGCAGCGCCGGCACTCGGCGAGGCAGCCGCGATGGCGGCGGAGCTGCCGCACCTCCGCACGCTGATCGTAGCGCGCAACGGCACGCCCGTGCTGGAGCGCGCCTTCCGGGGCGCCGGACTGGATCGTCCCGCCAACATCAAGTCGGCGTCGAAGACCGTGCTGGCGACGCTGGCCGGCATCGCGGTGTCGCGTGGCGTGCTGGACAGGCTCGATCAGCCGATCGGCCCCATCCTCGGCCGCGCCGTCCCGCCCGAAGCCGATCCGCGCGTCGGCGGGATCACCATCCGCCAGCTGCTCGCGATGCGCGCGGGGCTCGAGCGCACCTCGGGCCAGAACTACGGCCGCTGGGTCTCCTCCCGCGACTGGTTGCGTTTCGCGCTGTCCCGCCCGATGGAGGACGAGCCCGGCGGCCGGATGATCTACTCCACCGGGACGAGCCACATTCTCGGCGCCGTGCTGGCGCGGGCCAGCGGCCGCAGCCTGCACCGTCTGGCGCAGGACTGGCTGGGCGCGCCGCTTGTCATCGCCATCCCCGACTGGCCGCGCGCCCCCGAGGGCGTGCATTTCGGTGGCAACGAGATGCTGATGAGCCCGCGCGCGTTGCTCGCCTTCGCCGAATGCTGGCGGAACGGGGGCGTTCATCGCGGCAGACAGGTCGTACCGGAGGATTTCGTCCGCCAAGCCTGGCATCCCCAGGCCCGCTCCGCCTGGAGTGGCCAGCTCTACGGCCTGGGCTGGTGGATCGCGGAGGCGCGCGGCCAATCGGTCTTCTTCGCCTGGGGCTATGGCGGGCAGATGGCGTATGTGCTGCCGGGCCTTGGCCTCAGCGTCGTCATGACCTCCGACCCGGCGGCGCCGCGGGCCAACGGCCAGGTCCACGAGCTCCACACGCTGCTGGTGGAGGGCATCATGCCTGCCCTCGGCGCCACTCAGTCGTCCGGCGCCCCTTTCGTCTCCTCCGTCACCCCGGGCGGGTCGGGGTAGAGGTCCGACGGTACTTTCGCCTTGGGGTTGCGCGTCACACCGGCGCGCTGGACCTTCCCGGCCGTGTTCGCGCTCGTCGGGTCAGCGCTGTTCATCCTCTCCTGCGCACCGGTCGGGTCAGGCGGCGTCTGGCGTTCGGTCATGGCGTCTCCTCGCAGGGCGGGAACGCACCCGGCGCGGGCCGGCTCCCTTCCGCGCGGCGCGGCCGCTTGCCATGATCCGCGGGACACGAACGGACGGGATTGCGCCCCATGGCCCTGCGCTGCGACCTCATCATCCGCGACGCCACGCTGTTCGACGGCACGGGCGGGCCGCGCCGCGTGGGCGACATCGGCGTCACCGGCGACCGGATCGCCGCGGTCGGCGACCTCGGCGGCGCGAGCGCGGACCGCGAGGTGATCGCCACCGGCAAGGCGGTCGCGCCCGGCTTCATCGATGCGCACACGCATGACGACAGGGCCGTGCTGATGGGGCCTGAGGGAACGCTCTGCAAGATCAGCCAGGGCGTCACCACGGTGGTCTGCGGCTGCTGCGGCGTGTCGCTCGCCCCGGCGCGCTTCAAGCGCACCCCGCCGCCGCCGCTCGACCTGGTGGGGGCTGAGGGCTGGTGGAGATACGGCGACTTCGGCGATTACGCCCACGCCATCAACAGCCGTGGGTCGGAGGTCAACACCTACGCCCTGGTCGGCAACCAGACCCTGCGGGTGGAGGCGATGGACGGCGACGTCTATCGCGCCGCGAAGGACAGCGAGATCCACCACATGCACCAGCGGGTGAAGCAGGCGATGGCGGAAGGTGCCTCGGGCTTCTCCACCGGGCTCTACTACCCGCCCAACATGCATGCGACGACCGACGAGGTGGTTGCGATCACCGAGGCGCTGAAGCCCTTCGACGGGCTCTACTCGACCCATATGCGCGACGAGAGCCACCACATCCTGGCCGCCATCGAGGAGACGATGGAGATCGGCAAGCGCGCGGGCGTGCAGGTGCAGATCAGCCACCACAAATGCTCCCTGCCGGAGAACTACGGCCGGTCCATCCAGACGCTGCCGCTGCTGGAGGCCTATGCGCGGACGCAGCAGGTGGCCTTCGACGTCTATCCCTATCCCGCCGGGTCCACCGTGCTGATGCCCGACCGGCTGCGGGAGGATGTGAAGGTGATGATCACCTGGTCCATCCCGCACCCTGAGATGGCCGGCCGCTACCTGCACGAGATCGCGCGGGGCTGGAACACGGACATCAAGGCCGCGGCGGAACAGCTGCTGCCGGCCGGCCAGATCAGCTTCCAGATGGACGAGGACGACGTCCAGCGGATCATGGCGCATCCGATGTCCATGATCGGCAGCGACGGCATTCCGCATGACGCGCATCCGCATCCGCGGCTCTGGGGCACCTTCCCGCGCGTGCTGGGCCATTACGCGCGGGGGCTCGGCCTGTTCAGCATGGAGACGGCGATCCACAAGATGACCGGCCGCTGCGCCGAGGCCTACGGCATCGTGGACCGCGGCATCCTGAGGGAAGGCGCCTATGCCGACCTGGTTCTGTTCGACCCCGCCACGGTGATCGACGCCGCCACCTTCGAGAACCCGAAGCTGCCTTCGATCGGGATCGAGGAGGTCTGGACCAATGGCGTGCCGACGTTCCGCCACGGCGCCGGCGCCACGGGGGAGCGGCCGGGACGGCTGGTGACACGCCACAAGGCGTGATCAGGTGGAGCTGTTGACAAGGTCAGTGACGCTGACCTAACTGCGGGTCATGCCCGATTGGCTTCCGCTGCTGGGCTTCGCCATCGCCGGCTCGGTCACGCCGGGCCCGAACGTGCTCATGGTCGCTGCCGGCGCGGCGGGCCATGGGGTGCGCGGCGTCATGCCGCACATGCTCGGCATCACCTTCGGCTTCACGGCGATGATCGCGCTGGTCGGGCTGGGTCTGGCCGGGCCGATGGCGGCCAGCCCGACGGTCCATGGCCTGCTGCAGGCCGTGGCCGTCGCCTGGCTGCTCTGGCTTGCCTGGAAGATCGCGACGGCCCCGCCGCCCGGGGAGGGCCCGCCGGCGCCGCCGATGGGCTTCGTCCAGGCGGCGCTGTTCCAGTGGGTGAACCCGAAGGCCTGGATGCTGGCCGGCGCGGCCCCGGCGGGCTTCACCCGCGCCGGGGAGCCGCTGTTGCCGCAGGTCATCGCCGTCGCGCTGGTGTTCGGCGCTGTCTCCATGCCCTGCCTGCTGGTCTGGGCCGGGCTGGGCGCCGGCGCGCGGCGCGTGCTGAACAATCCGCGCGCGTTGCGGCGCTTCAACATCGCGATGGGCTTGCTGCTGGCGGCCAGCGTGCTGCCGCTGTTGCGCTGAGGCGCCCCGCGCCCTAATCGCCGCGCACGAGGAGCGCCGCCGATGGACCACCACACGCCCGCCGAAGCCGACCCCCATGCGGAGATCCGCGCGGAGGTCCGCAAGCTCTGCGCCCGATTCCCCGGCGAATACTGGCGCGAGTTGGATGCGCGGCGTGGCTACCCGACCGAGTTCGTCCAGGCGCTGACCGAGGCCGGCTGGCTCGCCGCGCTGATCCCGGAGGAGTTCGGCGGCGCCGGCCTGCCGCTCTCGGGTGCGGCGGCGATCCTCGAGGAGATCCAGGCCAGCGGCTGCAACGGAGCAGCCTGCCATGCGCAGATGTACATCATGGGTACCATCCTGCGGCACGGCAGCGCGGGGCAGAAAGCGGCCTACCTGCCGGCCATCGCGCGCGGCGAGCTGCGCCTGCAGGCTTTCGGCGTGACCGAGCCGACCAGCGGAACCGACACCACCGCGCTGCGCACCACGGCGCGGCGGGAGGGCGACCGCTACGTCGTCAACGGCCAGAAGATCTGGACCAGCCGCGCCGAGCACTCCGACCTGATGCTGCTGCTGGCCCGCACCACGCCGCGCGACCAGGTGAAGAAGAAGACCGAGGGGCTCTCCACCTTCATCGTGGACATGCGTCAGGCGCTGGGGAAGGGCCTCACCATCCGTCCGATCCGCACGATGATGAACCACAATTCCTGCGAGGTCTTCTTCGACAACATGGAGGTGCCGGCCGAGAACCTGGTCGGCCAGGAGGGCAGGGGCTTCCGCTACATCCTGGACGGCATGAACGCCGAGCGCCTGCTGATCGCCGCCGAGTGCATCGGCGACGCCAAGTGGTTCATCGAGAAGGCGCGCAGCTACGCGAAGGAGCGCGTGCTGTTCGGCCGCCCGATCGGGGCGAACCAGGGCGTGCAGTTCCCGATCGCCCGCGCCTACGCCCAGATGCGCGCGGCGGAGGCGATCGTACAGAAGGGCCTGGCGAAGTTCGAGCGCGGCGAGGCCTGCGGCGAGGAGGCGAACATGGGCAAGATGCTTGCCGCCGAGGCCAGTTGGGCGGCAGGCGAGGCTTGCGTGAACACCCATGGCGGCTTCGGCTTCGCCGAGGAGTACGACATCGAGCGCAAGTTCCGGGAGACGCGGCTCTACCAGGTGGCGCCGATCAGCACGAACCTGATCCTGAGCTACATCGGCGAGCACGTGCTCGGCATGCCGCGGAGCTACTGAGGGCCCGGCACGCGAAGCGGCCCGGAGAGAGCCGCTTCCACCCCGGACGTGCGGCTGCCTGCTGTCTAGACCGGCGTAGCCCTGACTGTGTTCAGGGCTACGCCGGTCTCGCTTCTCTGGCCCGGCGATTCACGCCCTTCGCCGTGCCCACCTTTGGTGTGCACACTCAGGGCGATCGCGGGCTCGGCCTCCAGCGACCGCCGATGGCGGATGAAGTCGGGCCCGCAGGAAAGCTTGCGCGCGAGCGGGGAGTCCGGCGCGATCACGCGCCAGAAGGGTGTCGGGTCGCTGTCCAGGCGTTCCAGTGCACGTTCCGCGACGATGCGCAGGAAGATCGCGGTGGAGGTCGGGCAGGTCGCGGTCGCGCCGTGCTCGCGCGCCAGGTCGGCGCGCAGCGCGACAGGATCCAGCGTGCGGCCGGGCGGAATGGCGCGGATGCGCGCGTCCAGCAGCGCCGGCGCTGCGATGAACAGCCTTTCGCCAACCCCGACCCCGGCGAAGGCCTTCGCCAGCACCGTCACATGCGGCGGCTTGGCGTCGCGATATTTCTCGTCCCAGCTTTTCGGCATTGCGGTTCTCGGGCACGTGTGGCGCGCAGGGATCGCCGGTTCGTTGCCGTCGCGCAAGGGAGGCGCGATTGACCGATGTTGCGCAATCTCGGCGCCTTCAGGCCGGAGGTTCGCCATGCCGAACCGTTCAACGCCCAAGGCCGACCGCGCGGACATGCTGCCGGGCTGCTGGTCAGCGCTGGGCGCCCGCCGGAGCGCGGCAGACCGGTCGGCCGCGCCTGGCGCGGCGTGCCGACCGTCCATGGCCGGCAGCGCGGTGGCGATCCGCGGCGAGTTCCTGCCCGGGATGCGTTACGTCTGTTAAGCTACTGACCCGATGGCGTGACATGCGCGTAACGCATGCCCCCATTTCTGCTGCACCGCAAAAAACGCCTTGCGCGCCTGGGGTGCGACCCCTATTTTGTGCAGCGCAGCACGGTGGTTCATCCACCCGCTGTCTTTCTTGGACGTTTCCTCCCTAAACTCGGCGGTGCCGCAAGGCACCGCCGCTTTTTTTTCGGGGGCAGGTCAGCGGCCCAGGAACGACCAGTCCGCGCCCGCGAGCACTGCCATGAGTTGCCGGAGGTCGCGCTGCAGCGCGCCCATGCCCGGCGCGCGCTGCACCCTCGCTTCGTCCATGTAGAGGCGCCGTGCGATCTCGATCTGGAGCACGTGCACGCCCTCCCGCGGGGCGCCGTAGTGCCGCGTGACGTAGCCGCCGGCATAGGGATCGTTGCGGCGGATCCGGTAGCCCAGCCCGACCAGCGTGTCTTCCACCAGGCGGGTCGCCCGCGGCGCGCAGGAGGTGCCATGCGCATCGCCCAGGACGAAATCCGCCGGTGGCGATCCGTGGACCGGATGACTCGGCATGGAATGGCAGTCGAGCAGCAGGCAGCGGCCGAATGCACCGCGCGTCTCGGCGATCAGGGCAGCCAGGGCGGCGTGGTAGGGCTGCCAGTAGTCCCGCACGCGCGCCTCTGCCTCCGAGAACGCCAGCTTGTTGCGGTAGACGGGCTCGCCTGTAGCGACCACCCGGGCGATGGTGCCGAGCCCGGCGCCGACCCGGGGCGATGCGCTGTTGACCCAGGGCGGCAGCGGCCCGTCGAACATGCCGGGATCGAGTTCCCAGGGTTCGCGGTTCGCATCGCAGAAGACCCGCGGGAATGTGGCGGTGAGGAGCGGCGCGCCATAGGTGGGGGCTGCGGCGAAGAGCTCGTCGACGAAGCTGTCCTCGCTACGGCGGAGCGAGACCGGGTCGAGGCGGGCCTCCGCCAGGAAATCGGCGCTGTAGTAAGCCCCACTATGTGGCGAGGCGAAGATCAGCGGCACGGTCTGGGCGCGCGGCCGCACGACGCGGAAGGGCGGCGGCGCGTCGATCTCGGCAGGGGAGGGCAGCGGCAGGTCCATGCGCCCCGTGATGAAGCCATAGCCGGACCGTGCTTGTCATCCCCGCCATGGCGACGCGATGACGATCCGGTGGATCCGCCGCCGGCCTCGATCTGCCGCGACCCGGGGTTGCGTGCCTTCGGCAGGAAGGGTAGGAACGCGCCGTCGCCGGAGCGCGCGGGCGCGTAGCTCAGCGGGAGAGCACCACCTTGACACGGTGGGGGTCACAGGTTCAATCCCTGTCGCGCCCATTCCGCACCGGTCGACCCGACATCCGCTTATCCGGCATCCGCGTAGCGGCAGCGTTGCACGAGGCCGCCTTCTTAAAGATCAATGATGCTGTGCGGATGGTAATCCGGGACGAAGGCCTCTGGCAGCACCTCCGGCGGCCCATCGCGCACCTCGGGTGGGTCTGAGCCGTCCAGCGCGTCACCATGCCAGATCGCACGGACCTCGTCGTGGTCGCCGCGTGAGAATCGGTAGAACCTGCGGTGCCAGCTTTCCTCCAGGAAGGGGCGGCGCTCCCGTATCTGCTCCGGCTGCCGATTCAAATGGGCAGCATCTTTTTCATGTCCACGCTGGTCAGCATCCCGACGGACAGCGCGCGGGCATGGGCGTCCGACCCGCCATGCGTGAAGAGGTAGCAAAGAATCCGGCGCGCCGCCGGGTTCGGGTCGTCTGATGGGCGCGCAGCTTCGCCAGCAGGCGCCTGCGGCAGCCGCCTTCGCGTCGCCCCGCGGCGGCCCTCACGCCGTGTTCATCTGTTCGGGCTGGGGCGTGCCGCCCGCCGCCACCGTGGACCGCGCCGTGTCGTCGGATGGCCAGCGCAGCGCTCATCGAGGTCCGCGCGATGATCCTCCCAAGCCCGCAGCAGCTCCGCCACGTCGAAGGCGCGGCGACTCCCGGCCGCGTCCTGGCGTTGACCGGCCCGAGGAGCACGCGCGCCGCGGAATTCCGGGGGTTCGCGCCGGCGGTGGCGGCCGCGCTCGGCGGCTGACGCCGCTTGCCCGGCCCGGTGCCGGCGCGCATCCTGCTGCATGCGGCGCGTCCGCGTCGTGCCGAACGCCCTGCCAGGACCGACCGGATGATCCCCCGCTTCAGCCGCCGCGCGCTCGGCGCCGGCCTGCTTGCCCTGCCGCTGCCCGCCTTCGCGCAGGCCTGGCCGACGCGTCCGGTGCGGTGGATCGTGCCCTATCCGCCGGGTGGCGGCTCCGATTTTCTGGCCCGCACCATCGCGGCGGCGATTTCCGGCCCGCTGGGCCAGCAGGTGCTGGTGGAGAATCGGCCGGGCGGCGCGACGGTCATCGCGACCGAAGCCGTCGCGCGGTCCGCCCCCGATGGCTACACGGTGCTGTCGGCCGACATGACCGCGCTGGTGATCAACCCTGCAGGGTTCCGGCGGCTGCCCTACCACCCCATCAACGACCTGAAGCCGGTGGCGACGACGGCCACCTTCAACTTCGTGCTGGCCGTGCACCCAGGACTGCCGGTGCAGAACGTGGCGGAGTTGGTCGCCATGGCACGCGCGCAGCCCGGGCGCCTGAACTTCGCCTCGCCCGGCATCGGCTCGCCCTCGCATCTCGCGACGGAGCGCTTCGCGCGTAACCTCGGCCTCAACCTGACGCATGTGCCCTATCGCGGCGGTGCGCCGGCGGTGACCGACCTGGTCGCCGGGATCGCGCAGGCGATGTTCATCGACTACGCCTCGGGCGCGCCGCATTTCGAGGCCGGCCGCGTCCGCCCGCTGGCCGCCACCGCGCCGACGCGGATGGCGCTGCTGCCTGATCTGCCGACCCTGGCGGAATCCGGCTTTCCCGGGAACGATATCTACTCCTGGCAGGGCGTCGTCGCGCCGGCCGGCACGCCGGATGCGGTGGTGGCCCGCCTCGGCGCGGCGATCCGCGCGGCGGTCACCGACCCCGCCGTGGCGGACCGGCTGCGTGGCATCGGGCTGACGCCGCTGCCCGGCGATGCCGCATCCTTCGCCGCGCTGATCCAGGGCGAGACGGCCATCTGGGGCACGCTGATCCGCGACCTCGGCCTGGTGCTGGACAGCTGAACGGCGATCGCCCGGACCGCACCCGCCGAAGCCGGGCGCGGTCGCGTCGTCGTCGCAGGCGGAACGTCAGTGCGGCGGAGCCGGCTGCCGCGCCGCGACTTCGATCTCGCGCTGGAGGAAGAAGTTCAGCAGCGTGCGCAGCGCTGCGATGGCGGCGAGCTTGCCGATGTCGTCCCAGCTTGGCGCGACAGCCGTGCGCAGGATGTCGGCCGCCAGCGTGAATTCCAGCGCCACCGCCAGCCAGCGCGCGAGGCGGAGGCGCAGCCCTTCGATGCCGGCCTCCACGCCATCGCCACCGCCGAGCCAGACCTGCACGACCCGCCAGGCGGCGCCGAGCGTCGCGGCGCCGATCACCAGCACCGCCGCCGCTTCGACCGCCACGGCAACCCATTCCGTCAGCTGCTTGATGAGGTGTTCCATCGGCGCAGGCTTCCCGCCCCGATTGGGTCAGAAGCCGCCCCCCGCGTCCAGCCAGGCACGTTCCGCCGGCGTATTCTCCCGCCCCAGCGCGGCGTTGCGGTGCGGGAAGCGTCCGAAGCGCAGGATGACCGCGCGGTGCCGCCAGGCGTAGTCGATGGTGCCGTTCGGCGCGGCATGGGCGGGGATGTCCCGCAGCCCCTCGAACAGCGCCACCGAAAGGTCCTGGTCGGCCGGCGCCTCGCCATGCTCGAAGGGCAGGTAGAGGAAGATCCGCGCAGTCGGCGGCAGCGCCAGGTCGAACCCGTTGCGCAGCACGGCGCGGCGCGCGACGTCGCGGGCATGCGCGTCGCTGGCGAAGGCCTGGGCGCTGCCGCGGAACAGGTTGCGCGGGAACTGGTCGAGCAGCAGCAGGAGCGCCAGCGCGCCGCGCGGCGTCGTCGCCCAGCCGTCCAGCGCACCCTCCCGCGCCGGGACGACCAGGTCGCCGAAGCCGTCGCGGCAGGCGGCGTCGAATGCGTCGTCCCGGGTGAACCAGGCCTGCCGGAAGCTGTGCTCGCCATCCGCGAACCAGAAGGCGATCAGTCTGTCGATGTCGCCGCTCATGCCAGCGCCCGGTCAAGGAGCCGAATGGAGTGGATCGCCTCGCGCCCCGCCAGGTCGCCGATCTGGTGCCGGCAGGAGGTGCCGTCGGCAATGACGAAGGCCTGCGCGCCAGTCTTGCGGAGATGCGGCAGCAGCGCGAGTTCCGCCATGGCCTTGCTGACGGGCAGGTTCGCCGCCTCGTAGCCGAAGGCGCCGGCCATGCCGCAGCAGGAGGAGGTGATCGGAACCACCTTCAGGCCGGGAATGCGCGTCAGCGCCGCGACCGCGGCAGGGAAGGCGCCGAACGCCTTCTGGTGACAATGGCCGTGGATATGCGCTTCGTCCCCGACCGGCTTCAGCGACAGCGCGGGCTTCGTCTCCGCCAGCCATTCCGAGACGAGCTTCGCCCGTGCCGCCAGCGCCTCCGCTGCGGGTCCCGGCACCAGCGCCAGGAACTCGTCGCGCAGCGTCATCAGGCAGGAGGGTTCGAGCCCCAGCACGGGGCTGTCCCAGCGCGACAGCGCGTCCAGCGTGCGCTGCGCCTCGGCGCGCGCCTCGGCCACCATGCCGGCTGCGAGATACGTCCGGCCGTCGTCCAGGGGCCGCGTGCCACGCGGTGGGCGCGCGATGGCGGGATCGGCGCCGGCGGCGCGCAGGACGCGCAGCGCGGCGCGCAGGTTCTCCGGCTCGAAGTAGCGGTTGAACAGGTCGGGCAGCAGGATGACCTCGTTGGCGCGGCCATCCGGCTCCCGGCACTCCCAATCGTGGAAGGCGTCGCGCCGGAAGCGGGGCAGGGGGCGGTCGGCGAAGCCGAGCAGCACCTTCGCCCCGGGGATCATCGCGGGCCAGTTGACGAGGGGCGCCAGCATCGCGGCCCAGGGCGCCCAGCGCGGCATGGTCGCGACCAGCCGGTCCTTGAGTGCCACGCCTCGCGCGGCGTTGCGCGCGTTGGCCGCCTCGATCTTCATCTTCGCCATGTCCACGCCGGTCGGGCATTCGCGCCGGCAGCCCTTGCAGGCCACGCAGAGCGACAGCGCCTCCGCCACCGCGTCGCCGGCCAGTCCGCCGGCAATCTGTCCGGTCAGCGCGAGGCGCAGCGTGTTGGCGCGGCCGCGGGTGACATGCGCCTCGTCGCGCGTGGCGCGGTAGGACGGGCACATCGTGCCGGCATCGAACTTCCGGCAGGTGCCGTTGTTGTTGCACATCTCCACCGCGCCGAGCAGGCCGCGCGTGGTGTCTCCCTGTCCGCCGGCCCAGGCCGACCAGTCCAGCGCAGGCGTGATTCGCGCATCCGCCGCGTAGTCCGGGCCGTAGCGGAACAGCGTCCGGTCATCCATGCGCGGCGGATGCACGATGCGGTTCGGGTTCAGCAGCCCATGCGGCAGCGCCGGCGTGCCCGGGTCGAAGGCGTCCTTCACATGCTCGAAGGCGCGGGCGATGCGGGCGCCGAACATCGGCTCGTTGAACTCGGAGCGGACGATGCCGTCGCCATGCTCGCCGGAATGGCTGCCCTTGTACTCGCGCACCAGGGCGAAGCATTCCTCCGCGATGGCGCGCATCTTCCGCACGTCCTCGCCGGACTTCATGTTCAGCACGGGCCGCACATGCAGGCAGCCGACGCTGGCATGCGCATACCAGGTGCCGACGGTGCCGTGCCTCGCGAAGACGTCGTTCAGCCGCTCCGTGTAGTCGGCCAGGTCCTCCAGCGCGACGGCACAGTCCTCGATGAAGGAGACCGGCTTTCCGTCCCCCTTCATGCTCATCATGATGTTGAGTCCGGCCTCCCGCACCTCCGCCACCTGGGCCTGGAAGGCGGCGTCGGTCACGCGCACCACTTGGCCCGGCAGGCCGAGGTCGCCCATCATCTCCTCCAGCCGGTCGAGCTGCCGCAGCAGCGGCGCGTCCTCCTGCCCGTGGAACTCGACAATCAGGAGCGAGTCCGGCTCGCCGATCAGGATGCGGTCGATGGTGCTGCGATAGATCGGGATGGAGCGGCCGAGGTCGATCATCGTCCGGTCCACGAGCTCCACCGCTTCCGGATCCAGCGTGACGAGGTGCTTCGAGGCCTCCATGGCGCGGCGGAAGGACGGGAACTGGCAGATGCCCAGCACCTTGCGCGGCTTGATCGGCCAGAGCTTCAGGTCCAGCGCCGCCGAGAAGGCCAGCGTGCCCTCGCTGCCCACCAGCAGCCGCGCAAGGCTCGCGCGCGACCCGTCACCCCGCGCGCCTGCCGGCGCGACCGCCCGTGCATCGGGCGTCAGCGCGTCCAGGTTGTAGCCGCCGACGCGACGGAGCTGTTGCGGGAACTTCGCCGCGATCTCCTCGGCCTCCCGCACGCCGATGGCGCGCAGCTTGGCGACGAGGTCGGCGACCGGCGGCGGAACGTCCGGGCCGAGATTGTCAGGCAGGTCCCCGAAGGCGAAGCGCGTGCCGTCGGCCAGGATGGCGTCGATGGCGCGGACATTGTCGGCCATCAGACCGTAGCGGATGGACTTCGACCCGCAGGAATTGTTGCCCGCCATGCCGCCGATGGTGCAGCGCGCCCAGGTTGAGGGATCCACCGGGAAGAACAGTCCCCTGGGCTTCAGCGCCTCGTTCAGCGCACCCAGGGTGATGCCGGGCTCCACCCGGGCGGTGTCGCCCTCCACGGAGAGGACTCGGCGCAGATGCTTGGTGCAGTCCATCACCAGGGCGCGATTGACCGTCTGGCCGCACTGGCTGGTGCCGCCGCCCCGCGGCAGAACGGGCACTCCCTCCTCCCGGCAGATCGCCATGGCGGTGGCGACGTCCTCGGCGCTGTGCGGCACCAGCACGCCGACCGGCTCCATCTGGTAGATCGAGGCATCGGTCGCGTAGCGGCCACGGTCGCCGGCGCCGAACAGCACCTCGCCTTGGGTCTCCCGGCGCAGCCGGTCGGCGAGGCGGGTGTCCTGGGCGGGGCGGTGAAGCAGGGCAGGGGCGTTCATCGGCGTTCCGGCATCTCCGGGCGGCCGGGTCCGGCCGCGGGGCTTGGGCGGCGTGATGCAGGATGGCGCAGCGCGGCGCTACCCCTCCCCGGCGGGCGGCATATTGCCCGTGGCGCGCCCGGGCGGGCATAAGCCCCGGCGAACCGAGGGAAAACCGTCCACGTCATGGCCTATTTCCAGTCCAAGCCCGTCGCCGGCCGTCACTTCCTGCAGATCCCGGGCCCGACCAACGTGCCCGACCGCGTGCTGCGGGCCATGGACAACCCCACGATGGACCATCGCGGCCCGGATTTCGGCCGCATGGGCAAGGCGCTGCTGGAGAAGGTGCGGGCGGTCTTCAAGACACAGGGGCATGTGGTGATCTACCCGGCCTCCGGCACCGGGGCCTGGGAGGCGGCGCTGGTCAACACCCTCTCGCCCGGCGACCGCGTGCTGATGTGCGAGACCGGCTGGTTCGCGCATCTGTGGCACGAGATGGCCACGCGGCTGCAACTGGTGCCCGACTACATCCGCACGGATTGGCGCCGTGGCGCCGATGTCGCGGCGATCGAGGAGAAGCTGCGCGAGGACAGGTCCCACAGCATCAAGGCCGTCTGCGTCGTCCACAACGAAACCAGCACCGGCTGCACCAGCCGCATCGACGAGGTGCGCAAGGCGATGGATGCCGCCGGCCACCCCGCGCTGCTGCTGGTGGACACCATCTCCTCCCTGGCCAGCATTGACTACCGTCATGACGAGTGGGGCGTGGACGTCACCGTGGCCGGGTCGCAGAAGGGCCTGATGCTGCCGCCGGGCCTGTCCTTCAACGCGGTCAGCGAGAAGGCGCTGAAGGCCAGCGAGACGGCGAAGCTGCCACGCGCCTTCTGGGACTGGAAGCCGATGCTGGCGGCCAACGCCACCGGCTACTTCCCCTACACGCCCGCGACCAACATGCTCTACGCGCTCGACACCGCCATCGACATGCTGATGGCGGAAGGGCTGGAGAACGTCTTCGCCCGCCACGACCGGCACGCCGAGGCGACGCGGCGCGCGGTGCGACATTGGGGCTTCGAGATCCAGTGCGCGGAGCCCAGGCACTATTCCTCCGCCCTCACCGCGGTGCGCCTACCGGAGGGGCACAGCGCGAACGCGCTGCGCGCGACCATCCTGGAGAAGTTCAACATGAGCCTGGGCAACGGCCTGGGGCAGCTGAACGACCGGGTGTTCCGCATCGGTCATCTCGGCGATTTCGGCGATCTGCAGCTGGTCGGCACCCTGGGCGGGGTGGAGATGGGCCTGAAGGCCGCCGGAATCCCCTACAAGGCGGGTGGCGTGCTGGCGGCGATGGACTACCTGAACGGCAACGCCTGATCGTTCGCCGTCTGGTCGAGGCGTGAACGGCGCGGGGCTTTCCACCGCGCCGCGCCACCCCACACTCCGGGGATGGCCGACGTCTTCATCAACCGCATCGCCACCGCCGTGCCCCGTCACGAGGTGCACGGGGCCTTCCGGGCCTTCGCCGCCGGACAGGCGCAAGGCGACCGCGACCGCGCCGCCTTCGCCCGCATGGCCGCGCGATCCGACATCGATCGCCGCTACTCGGTGCTCGAGGCGTCGGAGCCGCAGGGATCCGGCACGGCCTGCGGCTTCTATCGCGCCGGCTCAGGCTTTCCCACGACTCGCGCCCGCATGGCCCGCTACGAAGCCGAAGCGCCGCTGCTGGCCGAGGCCGCCTTCGCCCGGTTGGGGCTGGATCGGGAGGCAGCCGGGATCACGCATCTCGTCGTCGCCACGTGCACGGGCTTCGTCGCGCCGGGCCTGGACCGTCACCTGGTGGAGCGGCACGGCCTGCCGCGGGGCGTCGAGCGCACCATGGTCGGCTTCATGGGATGCCAGGCTGCGCTGAACGCCCTGAAGCTGGCCTGGCACATCGTGCGGAGCGAGCCGGGCGCGCGGGTGCTGGTGGTCTGCATCGAGCTGTGCACCCTGCATCTGCAGGGCACGGCGGCGCTGGAGCAGCTGCTCTGCTTCCTGCTGTTCGCCGATGGCTGCGCGGCCGCGCTGGTCAGCGCCCAGCCCGAGGGCCTGCGGATCGACGGCTTCCGCAGCGTCGTGCTTCCGGAGGCCGGCGGGATGATCACCTGGCGCATCGGTGACGACGGCTTCGACATGACGCTGTCGGGCATGGTGCCCGTCACCCTGGCCCACGCCCTTCCGGACTGGCAGGCGGAGATGCTGGAAGGGGGAGCGGCGGCCGACGTGGATCTCTGGGCCGTGCATCCGGGCGGCCGCACGATCCTGGATGCGGTCGAGCACGGGCTTGCGTTGCCGCAGGGCGCGCTGGCGGAAAGCCGCGCGGTGCTGCGCGCGCATGGCAACATGTCCTCGGCCACCGTGATGTTCGTTTTGGCGGCGATGATGCGCGCCGCCGTGCCCGGCCGGCGGGGCTGCGCGCTCGCCTTCGGGCCCGGGCTGTCGGCCGAGGCGATGCGCTTCTCGACGGGCGGCTGAACTCCCATGCCCCGCGTCATGGCCGAGGAGATCATGGACGACCCCGGCCAGTCCGAGGGCGACTTCGCGGCCGCGCTGGACGGGCTGGAGCGGCTCAACAAGCTCACCTTCGCCCATGCCCCGCTGCTGCGCTTCCTCGATCGGCTGGTCTCGGAGCAGGGGCTTCGCAGCCTGTCGCTGCTGGATGTCGGGGCGGGCGGCGGCGATGCGCTGCGGGCTGTGGCGCGCTGGGGGCAGCGGCGCGGGATCACGCTCGACCTCTGGGGCCTGGACCGCAGTCCCTGGGCGGAGCGGCATGCGATGGCGAGCGGCACGCCGGCGCAGTGGATCACCTGCGACCTGTTCGACCTGCCGGCCGATCGACGCTTCGACGTGGTGACCTGCAGCCTGTTCGCGCACCATCTGGAGGATGCGGCGCTGGTCCGCTTCCTGCGCTGGCTGCCGGTGCATGCAGAGCGCCGCTGGCTTATCCTGGATCTTCACCGCCATTGGCTGCCCTGGGCTGCGGTGTGGGCCGGCACGCGGCTGCTGCGGATGCACCCCATGGTCACGCATGACGGTCCGGTCTCCGTGATGCGCGGCTTCGACCGGGCCGACTGGGGACGCCTGGTCGCCGGGGCCGAGGTGTCGGCTACAATCCGATGGATCCTGCCCTTCCGCTGGGCTGTCTCCGGGCCGGGCGCGTGAGCCGCGTCGTCGTGGTCGGCGGCGGGCCTGCGGGCGCGGCGACGGCCATCGCCCTGGCCCGTGCCGGTCGCCCGCCGCTGCTGCTGGAGCGCGATGCGGCGGTGAGCGAGAAGGTGTGCGGCGAATTCCTCGGTGCGGATGCCGCCCGGCTGCTGGCCGGGCTCGGTATCGAGCTCGAGGCGCTGGGTGCGGTGCCGATCCGGCATGCGGTGCTTGCGGCCGGTCGCTGGCAGGCCGAAGCCGCGCTGCCCTTCGCGGCCTGGGGGCTGCCGCGTGCCACGCTCGACGCCGCGCTGCTGTGCCGGGCGCGCGAGGCCGGCGCCGAGGTCCGGCTCGGCGCAGCTGTCGCGAGCGCGCAGGAGGCCGGGGCAGGATGGCAGCTGCGCCTGGGCTCGGGCGAGGTGGTGGAGGCGTCGCGGCTGGTGCTCGCCACCGGGAAGCACGACCTTCGCGGCCTTTCGCGTGGCTCTGCCGGCGGCGCCCTGGGTCTCAAGCTGCCGCTGCATGGCAGCCTGCCGGCGACCGTGGCGCTGCTGAGTTGCCGCGGCGGGTATGCCGGGTTGCAGCCCCGGCCTGGTGGCGGTGCCAATCTGTGCGCCGCGCTCGATCCCCGTACGCCTGGCGTGGCCGCCGCCGCGCGGTCGGCGGAGGCGCTCATGGCACATGTGGCGCGGGGTTCGGCCCTGGCGGAGAGCCTGCTTGCCGGCCTTCGCTCCGCGCTTGGGCGTCCGCTGGCTGTCGCTGGCGTCCCGTACGGCTTTCGCCATCGCGGGGGGGGGCCGTTCCGGGTCGGTGACCAGGCGGCCGTCATTCCCTCCTTTTGTGGGGACGGGGTGGCGATGGCATTGGCCTCAGGCCTCGCCGCCGCAGCAGCGATCGACGCCGGCGATCCAGCCGCGCGCCATCATGCCTGCTGGTCCGCCGCGGTCGCCGGCGGGATGCGACTGGCCGGGCTTTGCGCCATGCTCCACCGACGCGCGCCGCGGCTGCTGGTCGGCGCCGTCTCGATCGCGCCGGTGCTGCTGACGACGGCAGCGCTGCAGACGCGGCTTGGCGCGATGCCGAGCCGGCATCGATGCCGAGCGCTTGTGGCCGACTCGACGACGTCAGGGCGGTCTTGACCCTTTACGGCGGTGCCGCCATACGCGTCGGGCCCAGGCACGTCCCGTTCGTCTAGAGGCCTAGGACACCAGCCTTTCACGTTGGCAGCACGGGTTCGAATCCCGTACGGGACGCCACCTCACGCCCTAACGAACTCTCTCCCGGAAGCATGCCGGCGCCGTGAGGCGCAGGTTTTCCGCGGGTTCTGCGCGTGGGCTGGCGGATGCGCAGGCGGAACGAGGGCCAAAAACGCCTCTCTCCGGCCCCGGCTTCTCCGAACCTGGCGACTTGGGCGATTTACCCGCCAGGTTGAATGCCGCGGAAGACCTCGGGTTTTTGCGGCGGAAAGGTGGCAGAGTTGGTGGGGCGTATGGCCCTCCACTCGCGACGAACAGCGAAAGTTGCTGGCCTCATTTCGCGGCTTGCCGGGCGTGATAGCCTGCCCCGTCACTCGTGCTGGGCACCGTCTCGCTGAAGGGCCGGCGGCTGACGCTGCAAGCGAACTCGGCCGCAGGGGCGGCGCGTGGGAACGCGTTGCCGGAGCCGGTGCTGGTCGGCCTGATTGGGCCACCGCTGACGGAACACGCCGATCTGGGATCAGATGCTCGCCCACCAGCCAAGGCGGCACCCTTTCCAGCCGCGCCGCGATGTGCACAACACCAGCGAAATCAACGGAGGAAACCGCATGCTCACCCGCCGTCTCGCCCTCGCGCTTCCCGCCGTGCTCGCCGCGCCGTCACTGCGCGCGCAGGGCGGAGCGATCCGCATCATCGTGCCCTTCCCGCCAGGCGGGTCGAACGACATTATCGCCCGCCAGCTCGCCGAGACGCTGCGCGAGCCGCTCGGCCAACCCGTGGTGGTGGAGAACCGTGGCGGCGCCGGCGGGAATGTGGGGGCGGATGCGGTGGCCAAGGCCGCGCCGGACGGCACCACGCTGCTGTTGACGGCGCCTGGGCCGCTCGCGATTAACGAGCACCTGTTCCGCACCATGCCCTACAATCCAGCGCGCGATTTCGCGCCGGTCGCGCTGATCGCTAGCGTGCCGATCGTGCTGATGGTCCACCCGCAGGTCGCCGCCCGCAGCGTGGCCGAGCTGATTGCGCTGGCGCGGCAGCAGCCTGGGCGGATCGCCTTCGGCTCCTCCGGCAACGGCAGCACCAACCACCTGGCCGGGGAGCTGCTCAAGACTATGGCGGGAATCGACATCATCCATGTCCCTTACCGGGGCGCGGCGCCGGCGATGACGGACCTCGTCGGCGGGCAGATCCAGATGATGTTCGACAACATGCCCGCCGCCCTGCCGCAGGTGCGAGACGGCCGGGTGCGCGGCCTGGCGGTGGCCGGCGCGCGTCGCGCCGCGGCCCTGCCCGAACTGCCGACCGTCGCGGAATCTGGCCTGCCCGGCTTCGACGCGGAAGCGTGGTTCGGCCTAGTCGCGCCGGCCGCGACCCAGCCCGCCGTGCTGGCGCGGCTGGAGCAGGCGATCGCGCGCGTGCTGGCCGACCCGGCGCTGCGCGGGAGCTTCGCCCAGGCGGGCGCCGAGCCCGGCGATCGCTTCGGCGCAGCCTTCGGTGCCTTCATCATCGCCGAGCGCGCGAAGTGGGGCGGCGTCGTGCAGGCCTCGGGCGCGCGCGCGGACTGAAGCCCTGGCGAGGCATCCCGGCGCATGTGGCTCGGTGAAGCCGCGTGCGACCGGGTCAGCGCGCTACCCCGCGAACAGGAAGTCCCGAACCAGCGCCGCCGTCTTGTCCGGGTCCGAGGCGGCGACGTGGTAGGAATCGCTCTCGATCACCTCGAGCCGCGACAAGGCAATGCGTTCCTGCCAGGCGCGCACCTCCTCCACCGAGCCGAGGCCGCTGCCCGTCGTCGTCACCACCAGTGTCGGCGCGGAGATGCGGTGCACCTCCTCCGTCACGTCCACGCCAGGCACCATTTGCAGGAAGCCGTCCAGCGTGGAGGCCGCGGAGCGGGCCATCAGCGCCGCCCACCACGCCAGCTGCGCCGGCGCCATGTGGCTGCCCATGCGCCCGGCGTTCGACGCATCCACCCAGGGGGCGACGCCTTCGCTAGCGATCTGTTCGCGCCAGGCCGGCGTGCGCGACGCCATGCCGCGCAGCGAGGCCGGCGCGCCGAGCACGGCCAGCCGCTCCACCCGCTCCGGATGCCGCGCCGCGATCGCCAGCGCGATAGTACCGCCGATCTTGCCGCCCACCACATGCGCCCGCGCGACGCCGAGATGGTCGAGCAGCGCGACCGCATCAGCCACCAGCCGGTCGAACCGCCACGGGTAGTCGGCGGCCATCGGCGTAGAGTCGCCGTAGCCGCGGAGATCGAGCCGCACCACCCGCGCCCTTCGCGCGACATAAGGCACGAAGGCGCGGAACGCCTCGCCGCTCTCGGCCAGGCCGTGCAGCATCAGCACGGTGGGCGCTGGTGCCCAGGGGTCGGTGAAGTCGTCCAACCGGTAGGCGAGCCGCACGCCGGGCTCGACCTCGAAATGCTGCAGCATCAGATGCACCTTGTCCCGCCGCCGTCCACGTCGATCATCGTGCCGGTGATGTAGGCCGCGCGGTCGGAGCAGAGGAAGGCGACCAACCCCGAGACCTCCTCCGGCGTGCCGAGTCGGCCGAGCGCGGTGGAGGCGATCGCCGCCGCGTTCTCGGCATTGGTGTCGCGTCCGCTGCCGGCCGCGCCTTGCGCCACCAGCGCATCCCAGCGCGGCGTCGCAATAGGGCCTGGGTTCACGCCTACCACCAGCACGTTGTCCGGCGCGCATTCCTGCGCCAGCGCATGGGTGAAGCTGAGCAGCGAGGCATTGACGCTGCTGCCCACGATATAGGTCGCGCGCGGCTGGTGGCCGGAGCGGCCGATGATGTTGACCACGCGCCCCCAGCGCCGCGCGCGCATCGGCGGCGTCAGGCGCCGCGCCAGCCGGACATAGCCCATCAGCTTCAGCGAGAGGGACTTCTGCCACACCGCATCGTCGCTCTCGCCGATGCGGCCCATCGGCGTTGCGCCGGCGTTGTTCACCAGGATGTCGATGTGTCCGAGCGCCGTCTCAGCCGCCGCCGCGGCGGCGTCGAGCTGCGCCACGTCGGTCAGGTCGGCCGGGACCGGCACGCAGCGCGCGCAGGTCTCCGCCACGATGGCGTCGGCAGCCTGCGCCAGCCGCGCCGCGTCGCGCGCCACCATCGCGACCGCCACGCCCTCGGCGGCCAGTTCCCGGGCGATCGCCCGCCCGATCCCGAGCGACGCGCCCGTAACCAGCGCCGTGCGCCCGCGCAAGCCGAGTTCCATGCAGCTGATTCCGCCTTTTCGCGAGGTTCCTCTGGCGCCGGGGTTGCGGCGCTGTCAACCGAGGGGCCGGGGTGCACCGTGGGGTCGCGCGGGCAGGTTCGCGCGCCGATCACGCCCTGCAGCTGCGCCTGGAGGATCGGCTGCTGCCCGCCGCCGTTTCCCCTTCGCCGTTGTCCTCCGTGGCGTCGCCTCGCCGCGGTCGGCGGCGTCACCATCGGCACGACCGTCGTCGCCAGCGCCGCCTTCGTCGTCTCCACCATTGGCGCCGACGCCCACCACCTCGCTGCGCCCGGGCGACAATCCGACCGCGCCCGGTGCGGGCCGCACCCAGTCCTTGCGTCATCCGATCACCGAGCACCAGATCGCTGTCGGCCGCCGCAAGGTCGCCGATTCCAGCGCGCGGCTTGCGGGGCGTGATCAGCTGACCGACGATGGCCGCTTACCGCAGAGGGTCCCGCCCTGCCTCCGCAGCACGACATCTCCGGCCTGATCAGCTGGACGCGCCGAGACGAATGGCGCGACGCCCTGGCCGACCTGATTGACCGCCACGCGGCCAAGGCCTGTGCCGCGGCCGGCATCGAGGTTGCGGAGATCGAGACAGTCCTGGGCGAGTATGGCGTTTCGACGGTCTGGGGCGCGGCCTTCGAAGACCTGCTCGCCACCGACCTTCCCGGTGGGCGGAACGTCGCTGACGACTACCTCCGCCGCCGCGGCTGGAAGGAAGGCGTCGTCACTACGGAATACATCGCTGGCCTGCGTCGATCCGTGATCAGCCTCTACGAGGTGAGCGGCCTGGTGCCGGGGGAATCCATGCTGCTCCGTGACCTCGTGCGTGGCGGCGAGCCTGTGCGGGTGATGGAGAAGCGAGGCTCGCAGGGGCTTCGGCAGTGGGACCGTATCGCCACGCGGGTCATCCCGCTGCGGCAGCGCAACGTCATCAGCGGCGCGTTGATGCTGTTCGATCATCGGACCAGCGACGCCCTGCTCGCCGCGCTCGGCCGCATTCGGAAGAAGGCGCCTCGCGACGCCGTGGCCTTGGCGCGGGAACTCGGCGTCGCTGCTGATGAGCGCGCGCTGGCGCCCGAGTTCACGCCGGACCGGCTGCTCGCGCAGGCAGCCTTCATGTTCACTAGTTCATGGCTCGATGCGACGCTGAAGGCCGCCGAGGGACGTGAGCGGCCGAAGGTGGTGAATGCCGAGGGCGATCCCATCGCCTTCACGCTGCTGCACTTCCCACTCAGGCCTGGGGTGAAGGCGGAGCAGGTCCGGCAAGCTCTCGGGATGGTGCCTTCGCTCCGGCAGGAAAACGCCGGCTTCTGGAACTGGCTGGCAGAGCCCGGGGCGAAGCCGAAAGTCGTTCCGCGCCGCCGGGCGTCGCAAAGCTTCGTCACCATGATGGACGACGGCTCGCTCGTGCTCGGCACGGTCTCGCTGAAGGGCAAGCGTCTGACGCTGGAGGCGAATTCCGCGGCTCGGGCGGCGCGTGGGAAGGCGTTGCTGGAGCCGGTGCTCACAGGTCTCGTCGGACCGCCTCTCACTGAGCACACGGACCTCGAGCAGATGCTCGTTGATGAGCGCCAGCCGCCGGCGCCGACAGGCCTGTCACCCGAGCAGGAGCGTGTGCTTCTGCACCAGACCCTCGACGAGCACTACAGGCGGGTGCTGGACGAGCCGATCCCGGCGCTCGGCGGCAAGTCTCCGCGGGCGGCGGCGCAGACGCCAAAGGGCCGCGAGAAGGTCGCGGCATGGCTCAAGACGCTGGAGAACCATGCGGCGCATCGGGCACCTGGGGATCCGATGGGCAGCTACGATGTTCGCTGGATGTGGGCGGAGCTGGGCGTGGAGACGCTACGCGGATAACGTGCGGTTGGCCCCATGCCCCCATCCGTCTGGCGACCAGATAAGGCCTCTGCACTGTAGCCAATGAAACCACAAATATGGAACAAAATTACCATTGCTGCGATGCCGTGGGAACAGGCATGCTCTTTCACGGTTGACCCCGATCCGAGGGTTTGCGCGGAATGGCTGCGCGTTCTCTTTCGCGTTTAGCGCGACGCCGCTTTGTTTGCGGATCCGTTCTTGGTCCGCACGTAGGGAAGCCACTCGCTTCCAAGCGCTGTGCTTTCCCAGCAGATGCACATGCCGCTTGGTATACTTCTCAGCCGCATACTCATGATGCAAGCGACGGGGCGAGGTGCATTCAGCACATCTGGCGGGCTCCATCCGCGGGCTTGCGAAGCGAATTCGATTGCTCGGGAAACAACGGCTCGGCCGCCCTCTATTCTTCGTCGTCCCGGTCGAATGAGCAGAGCTTTGTGTTCGTGACAACATCGGTGATCTGGCCTTTCGACGCACATCCCGAGCGTAGAGTGTCCGCGTCCATCCAAAATTTCGCTGTTACGGCAAAACAATAAGGGGAGATCGCGAATGTTGACGTTTGACTTTGAAAGGGAGGGTTACGCGCATTGTAATTGGCCGGGTTTTTATGATAAACATTTATTCTATGTAGTTGAGGGAAAGAACAAATACAGCGATCTAGTGCATGGCGCTAGCGTAAATAAAGGCGTCCGTAATGGTAGGGCGAAACCTGGCGAACAGAAAGGCATAAATTCCACGCTGGCCATAACTAATGCTCAACGCGATGAGTTATTTTCTTGGCTTAATAACGGAACTCTCAATAAGCAATTTGCAAAATTATCTGCTCTGGGAAAAAATCAACGAGCAGACATCTCTGGCATTCCTGTCCTTGGCGTAGTTATATCACAGGTAAAGCAGAAGTGGCAGGTCAGAGCTGGTGGTGCCTTGACTTTGGGGTTCAAGAAGGCCGGTGTAAAGCACTGGATTGACCATTTCGCGTATCATGATTGGGATGGAAGTTACGTCGTTGGCGAGGGAGCCATATTCGACACGTAGTTCTAGAAGCCATTTTTATGGGTTCGTCTGTCCTCACCAGCGGGTGTTGTGCGGTTGTGAGCGCTGGACCTGGGTGGTTATCAGGCGCAGTGGCGGCACCGAGGAAGGATGCTGTCCTTCAGCTGGTGTGGTCTGTCGCCCGTGTCTGGAGAGGCCAATGGCGTGCCTATTCGACGCGGCTGTCGGATCGCCCAGCCGGCGTGCCCGCAGAAGCATGCGACGCAGAGCAGGACATGCGCCATCGCCTGACCCCCTGGAAGCGAAGCGGCTCCAAGCGGGGTGGCCGCGGCCAAGAACAGGTGATTTCAAGGAGGCCGCAGAGTTTCACCTCTCGTGCCTGGCGGCCCTCAATGATGGACTCAACCAGCTCCGGCGCCAGCAGGGTCAGGTTTAGTACCCGACCAATATAGGCGCGATCGACGCCTTCCGCGGCGGCGAGTTCGCGGATCGATCCATACCGCCCCTCCTCCAGCATTCGCCGCCACCGGAAAGCTCGCGCCAGCGCCTTCACCAGCGCCGGGTCGCCGCGCGTCTCCGCTATGCCCTCGCTGTCCCCGCCGGTCTGCACCGGCGCGCCATCCGGCCCGACGATCTGCTTCCGCCCGCCGCGGCGCCGGATGCTCATCGGCACCACCACCGTCACGCTGGTCATGCCGCGACCGCCTCCTTCGTCGCCATATCCCGCGCCAGCCCGGCCAGCCCTTCCAGGTTCAGCCGGATCTGCGCGCCCGCATCGGTCAGGTCCACGCGCTCGACCAGCAGCCGCACGATCCGCTCCTGCTCGCCGGGGAACAGTTCGTCCCAGAGCGGATCCAGCCGACCGAGCGCGTCGCGGACCTCGGCCTCGGTGAGGTCGGGCGCCTCTGCCCTGGCCGCGCGCCAGGTGCCGACTACCACCTCCGGCTGGCGCAGCAGGGCGCGGACCTGTGCCATCACCAGTCCCTCTATCTCGCCCGCCGGCAGGCGCCGATGCGGCGCGTCATTGGCGCCGCCCTGCAGCACGGTCTGGCTGACGTAGTAGCGGTAGAGCCGTCCCTTCTTCCGAGTGTGGGTGGGCGACATGGCGCGCCCGTCCGGCCCGAACAGCAGCCCGCGTAGCAGCGCCGTGGCGGTGGTGCGGGACTTCGACGCGCGCTCCCGCGGGCTTTCACCAAGGATCGCGTGCACCCGGTCCCACAGCTCCCGCGGGATGATCGCCGCGTGCTCTCCGGGATAGGCCGTCCCCTTGTGCACGGCCTCGCCGATGTAGACCCGGTTCACCAGGAGCTTGTAGAGCGCGCCCTTGTCGAAGGGCCGGCCCGTCTTCGTCACGTGCCCCTCCGCCGCCAGGATCGGCAGCAGGCGGGATCCGGAGCCGATCTCCGCGAACCCCTCGAACACGCGCCGCACCGTCGCGGCGGCGGCCTCGTCGACCAGGAGCTTGCGGTTCTCGACGCGGTAGCCGAGTGGCACCGGCCCGCCCATCCACATGCCGCGCGCCCGCGAGGCGGCGATCTTGTCGCGCACGCGCTCGCCGATCAGTTCACGCTCATACTGAGCGAAGCTGAGCAGCATGTTCAGCGTCAGCCGCCCCATGCTCGTCGTTGTGTTCAGCGACTGCGTAATTGCGACAAACGTGACCTCGTGCGCCTCGAAGGTTTCGACCAGCTTCGCAAAGTCCATCAGCGACCGCGAAAGCCGGTCCACCTTATAGACCAGCACGACGTCCACGAGGCCGGCCTCGATGTCGGCCAGCAGCCGCTTCAGCGCGGGGCGATCGAGCGTGCCGCCACTGACCCCGCCATCGTCGTAGCGGTCGTGCACCAGCACCCATCCCTCGGACCGCTGCGAGGCGATATAGGCCTCGCAAGCCGCGCGCTGCGCCTCGAGCGAGTTGAACTCCTTGTCTAGACCCTCGTCCGTGGACTTCCGCGTGTAGACGGCGCAGCGGAGCTTGCGCACCTTCGCCGGCATGGCGGCATCGCGGCGGGTCATGCGCCGGCCTTCCGCATGCCGAAGAACGTCCAGCCGTTCCAGCGCGTGCCGGTGATGGCGCGCGCGATGGCGGAGAGCGACTGATACGGCCGCCCCTGCCATTCATAGCCGTCGCGGGTGACGGTGACCACGTGCTCGACGCCCTTCCACTCGCGCAGCAGCCGCGTGCCGGCGATCGGACGCTGGTCGCGGCGGATGCGGCGGAGGGTGAGGTTCCTGCCATCGATTTGCTCGCCAAGCGCCTCCAGGCGGGCGATGGTCTCGGGCTTCAGGCCGCCATACGCCAATTCCTGGGTTCGGTACGAAAGCCTGCTTTCGAGGAACTTCCTGTTGTAGGGCGGTGGTTCCGTGCCGAAGAGCCGGCGCCACTCGGCCTTCAACTCGCCGATCGGCATGCCCGGCAGCGCGGCAAGGCGCGCCGGCACGTCCGGCTTCGGGATGGCGGCGATGGTGGGGGAGGGGGGTACCTCCGCCTTCGTGGTCACGCGTCGGGTCATGCGAATCCCTTTCTTCTGGGGTTCGCATGGGGGCGCTGGCCGGGGACGGAGTGTAGTCGAACCACCCTCTCGCCGCCGGCCGCGCGCGCGGCTTCCGCGGCAGCGCGGCTCCTGAGCCGCAGGAGCCCCCGGGCGAGCAGGTCGCAGACCTGGGCGAGGTGGGGTGGGAGGTGGGCGTTGGCGCTCGGTGTCGATCGGTTGGGCATCATCATGCCGCGACCATCTACCGGCTGCGCAGCGCGACGAAACAGCGAAGATGCAGCGGGCGAAGGCGAGCGACGAAGAAAGCAGCGGAGCGAACTCCGCCAGTTTCCCGACCCAAATGTGCGGCGAATCGGTATTCTTCTCGAATCGAACCCGGCGCTGCACGTCGGGGAACGCTGTCGGGGGACGCATGCCTGCTGCGCGGGGGATGGAATTCGTCGCCAGTGGCGTTTTGGCAGAGGCGATTAGCCGGACGTCTGCAGATCACTACGTGATCTGGACGGGGCATACCTATCCATCGTGGCAGGTGTCGCTGCGCTCCCGAGCCCTTGCTCAGATCAGGGAGGTCGGTGTCCCCGTGCCGCTGCGCGAACTACTCAGGCGCGCAGCTCGCATCGAGGGCAGCCTAGGCTTGGATCCTGGCACGGTGCGCAGCGGGGTCCGACTTCATCAAGGTGCCAAGCCAGCTGTCTATCTGCTGGTCGAGCGCAATCGCATGGGCGACTACACGGCTCTCACTGACATTCCATACGCCGGGCCTGCCTTCCGTCGAATTGCGAAGGGCGCAGTTGTCTTGGATCGTGCGGGTCGCTTGTTTGTGGAATGCCTGAGGGAGTCGCCCCGGCCAGCGCAGGCAGCGGCACAGATGGCGCGGCGTGAGGACGAAGTGCTCCCGCATCCGTCGCTGCGTCAGAGAACGCCCCGTGCGACAATCCGCTCGGCACCGATGGGTCCGGCTGATCTCCCGCCGGAGCTGCGCCCAAGGCCGGCCGCGTCGAAGACCGCTGCGCGTACCCCGGACGAGGTCACCTGCGGCAGCGACGCAGCGCAACTACGGAATTGGCGCGAGCAGGCCTTGGCGACGGATCGGCCGCGGACGCTGCGTGACGTCAGTGCGCGGACGCGCCGCCGCGCGATGCTGGCTCTGCCGCATATGCGACCGCTTGCCGCCTTTGCAGAGCAACTCCGCGCTGCCAAGCCAAGCACAGAGGTGCCGGATTTCGATCCCCTGGACGGTGGCGTGAATGCGCAAGTCCTCTTCCTGTTCGAGAAGCCCGGCCCCATGGCTGGCTCGTCGGGCTTCATCAGCCGGAACAACGACGACCGCACTGCTGAAGCTACCTTCCACTTCATGCTTGCCGCCGGCCTGCCGCGTCATGCGACCTGCCTGTGGAATGCGGTGCCGTGGTGGAACGGCAAGCGCGAGGTATCGTCGACAGAACTGCAGGAGGGCGCTGGCAGCGCGCTGGGTCTTGCGCAGCTGTTGCCAGAGCTCCGGGTCGCTGTCTTGGTAGGACTTCGAGCGGGCAGGGTTGCGCGGGAGCTTCGGCAGCGCGGGCTTGTCGTACTCTCATCGTATCACCCATCACCAATCAATCGCGCCGCCTCGCCGGCGAAGTGGAACGCAATCCCTGCTGAGTGGGCGAGGGTGAAGCAGTACCTGCGCTAAGTTTCGCTCCATCACCGGCGCTCTGGCAGTGGATCATCGCTGCCGGATCATAAGTGATTGCGTCAGCCGGCACGCAGTGACAGGCTTTCCGGGTCCACGCCGAAGAGCGACATCTTCGGTAGGCTTCACCGATCAGCTCTTGAGATCGGTATCTTGCCAAGCGTCCTTCATCCGTCGACAGGGCTGGCAACAATGGAAAAGAATGAGAGCGACAAGGCAAAGGCCGACCTATCAGCCTATCGGCTGGAGCGATTGAAGGTCGGGGGTAATGTCCTGACCGTGCTCATCACCGTGGGCTTCGGAACCCTTGGACTTGGCTGGCTGAACGCCAGCTACCAAGATCGGCAGAAGGCGGCGGACCGAGAGATCGAGCAAGCGCGTGTGCGAATAGAGGAGATCAAACTCGAGACCGAGCGCGTACGGGCGGAGAGCCAACAGCGATTGGAGGAGATGAAGAATCTCGGCTCGTTCATCGAGATCGCTCTCGATCAGCGTCTTGAAAGGCGGCTGCGCTTTGCGGAGTATTTCTCTTTCATGACCCTGTCGGACGACTTCCGAAGCCGATGGTCCGAGTATCACTCCTCCCTTTCATCGGACCTGAATGCGCTGATTGACGCCGAAACGGAGTTGGCGCGCGCTCAGCAACAGGGTGACGCTGGCGCTATGGCAGTTGCCAGCCAGCGGTTCGCAAGACTGCAGAACTACTCCGCACGCATCGCGATGAACACCCGTAGGCCAGACTCGTCATCGCTGATTGCCGCACACATAGAGACGACGCCTCCTCGGGATCCCGGAGCATTGGTCCGACCTGCAGGGCTGCCGACGGTACCGACAAGCCCGACAGGCCCACGCCCTCCGGCAGCGTCTGACAACACGCGCTGCATACCTGACCGGCTGCGGTCGGCGCTTCCGGCTCTCACGGTCCCTCACCGCCGCTTCGAGGGGTCGATCTTCTGGTCGCTCACCCCAGGAGGCATCGCCCTCCACGACGGACCCGATGATGCAAGTCCCGAGCAGGTCGGCTTCACGCCGGCAGAAAGCGCTCTGGTCGCAGCGGTTCTGCGTGATCACGGCTCCGCAATTGCAACTGCGGCTCGCGAGTTCGGCGTTCCAGCCGAGTTGCTGATCACCAGCATCATCGTCAACAGCGCGAATCGGCCCAGCGCCGTTCGAACCGAGCCAGGCTTTGCCAGTGATGAGCGTTCTCCAAGCCGCGTTTCCGTTGGGCTCACGCAGATACTGCTCTCGACCGCCCGCGCTGTCCTCCGTGATCCTAGTCTGACGAGGGAGCAGTTGTTCGACCCTGCCCTGAACGTGAGGGCAGGCGCGAGCTTCCTGGCATCTCACTTCGAGCGGACCAGCTTTGATCCACCGTTGGTGGCAGCTGCCGAGAATGCCGGCGGGGTGTTCTTCAACGACGCGCCGGCAAATCGCTGGAAGCTGCGCAGCTTTCCTGTTGGAACGTCGGTACTAATCGATCGCTCTGTCCGTGCCTTCAACGCGTCGCTTGCGCATTTGGCTGTGCCCGAGAATCGCCTACGCCAGGAGGTGCCTACGTTCGAGGCTTGCCTACGTCGCGACTGACAGCCGGACCAAATGAGCGCCCGTCACCGATGCCAGGAGCGTCGAGAAGCGGACGAAGTTGTCCGGCCCGACACAGGGCAGGGTAGCGTGCGTCGCCCTGTTCCGGCCCAATTCGTGCAGCACCGCCGCCTCTCCAGCGCGTCGATCCCGCGCAGCCGAGTACGGTCGCCTTCCACGTCGAAGCATCCTTCTCACAACCGCCGCGCCGCCCAGATCACGCGCCCGATGATGCTGACCTCCTCCGCGACTCGCTCGTAGGTCTGGTAGTCCGGGTTCACCGACTTGATGACGACGGTGGCGGGCTCGGAGTTCGGGATGTGCTCGACGCGCTTGGCGACCACACCCATGCCGTCCCAGATCACGAAGATCCCCGGCGGCACCGGCACGCGTTGGCTGGTGTCGACCAGGATGCGATCGCCCGAGTGCAGCAGCGGCTGCATTGAGTCGCCGTCGATGGTGATGACCCGCAGGTCCTCCGGCTTCGCCCGGAACTCGTGGCGGATCATCGCCTCCGAGAAGATCCAGCTGGCCTTCGCGTCCTCGAGGCCCTCGTTCAATGCACCGGGCCCGGCAGAGGCACGCACGTCGAGTTCGGCAATCGCCACGTAGCCGTCGAGCGCGGCGCTGCGCCGGCGGCGCACGGGCGCGGGCTCACCCTGCTCGGCGATGGGGGGTGGCAGCGCGCCAGGTTCGGACGGCGGGCGGATCTCCGCATCGGGCACACCGAGCAGCGCGGCTAGCGCTTCGCGCGCGTCCTCGGGCAGCACCTTCGGCACGCCACGGGTGACGTACTGGTGGAGATAGGCGGCGTTGCGGCCGATCGCGAGCGAGGCATTCTTCAGGTCGGTGCCCCGCTCCTGGATCAGCTTCATGACCCGGAGACGGGTCGGGTCGAGCTCCATGGCGGCTAACTCCTTGTCCCGGCACGATAGGTAATAGCCTATTTTTTGTGTTTGACCAGCATGGATCTGCTGGGCATTCCTGTCGCCAGCCATGCGAACATTGAGTGAACAATTTCTCGCCGAGGTGGAGGCCTTCCTGCGCGCCTCCCGCATGAAGCCGACCGATTTTGGGCGCGAGGCCGTTGGCGATCCCAGCTTCGTCACCCGTCTGCGGCAAGGGCGTTCGCCCAGCCTGGCCACGGCCGACAAGGTCCGGGCCTTCATCAGCCGATTGGATGCCAGGACCACCAGCCGGAGGCCCTCCCGGTGAGAGATTGTCCTATTCTGCACCTGAACCAGGTGCAACTGGCCCGACGCTGGAGCCTCAGCCCGCGGACGCTGGAGCGGTGGCGCTGGCGCGAGCAGGGGCCCGCTTACCTGAAGGTCGGCGGCCGGGTGGTGTACCGCCTGGAAGACGTCGAGGCCTACGAGCGCGCCGCAGCGCGGCAGCCGGACGCGGCGCGTCGTGAGGCGCGGGGAGGAGACGCGCTGCTCTCCCCCGCCCGATCGATGAGGCGGCCTTTGCCGCCTGGCTGGAACGGGCCGAGGCCGGTGAGCGCCTGACCTACTGGCGCGGCCACCTGGCGATCGACGCGTCGCCGCTGGTCTCGCGGCTCCGCGGCGAGGACCGGCTGCAGCTGGATCTCGTCAGCCGGCTCGCCTGGAACACGGCGCAGCAGGGCTGGCCGGATCTGCTGCAGCAGCGGCACGGCTCGCACGACTTCAGCTACGTCGCCGTGCGGCGACGCCCGGAGCCGGCGATGCCGGTGCGGCTGGCCGCGTGATGCGCGCGCTGCGCCCCATGCCAGAGGTCCTGGCGATGCCGGCCGCCGACGACGGATAGCGGCCGCTCCGCGCGGCTTCCTCCCTCACCGATCCCAGACCAGCCCGAACGGAGCATCGCTGCATGCTGTCCGAACGATCGCCGATTCCCGAAACGCAACTTGCCGCCGCGCTGATCCGCCGGGCGCTGGACGATGCCCTCACGCCGGATGAGCGTCTCGCCAAAGAGCACCTGACGGACACACCGCAGGGGCTTCGCGTCAGCGTCTCCAGTGGCGTCACGGCCGCGGAGCGCACGGAGGCGGTGCGCTTTCTGCTCGACACCTCGCGCTCCTGGTCGGAGTCCCGCCGCGCCTGGTGTGATGCGGTCGGCCTCGATCCCGCGCAGCTGGTGCGGCACGCGCTGCGGCACGTGCCGCTCGCGGTGATCCCGCGCGACATCCGGCTGGCCCGGCGCATGGGCACGTCCGTCCCGGCGACCACCGCGCTGCGGGAGGCGGCGTGATGGGCAAGGCGTCCCGCGACAAGGGCCTGCGCCGCGAGCGCGCCCTCGTCGAGATCCACACCAAGTGCGGCATCCATGCCGAGCGCGTGCCGCTGTCGGGTGCGTCCCACTACCAGGGCAATGGCGGCGACCTCGACATCTATGCCCGCGGTCGCGGCGCGCCGCCCTACACCGCCGAGGTCAAAGCCCGCGGCAATGGCAGCGGCTTCAAGCTGCTGGCGGGCTGGCTCGCCGGCCATGACGCGCTGTTCCTCTGGCAGGACCGCGCCGCGCCGCTGGTCGTGCTGCCGCTGCATGTCTGGCTCGAGCTGCTGAGCTTCGCGGCGCCGGCCAATGACCAGGGCAGCATCCAGCCTGACCCCGACGCCGAGACGGAGCGGCTGCAGCGCCGCACCGCGGCCGAGCAGGGAAGGCCGGTCGACGCCGTGGCGGAGCGCGCAGCATGAACGGCTTCGCGCTGCACGGGCTGGACCACCTCTCCGCCACCAGCCTGAACCTCTGGGCGGCGCAGCCCGCCCTCTGGGTGGTCGAGAAGCTGCTGCGTCGGCGTGCCAGCCCGGGCTGCGCGGCGCACCGCGGCACCGCGGTCCAGCATGGCGTCAGCCTCGGCTTGTTCGATCCGGAGCTGGGAGTGGTCGACTGCCGGGCCGCGGCGCTGGCCGAGTATGACCGCCTCACGGCGCTCTCCGCCGATCCCAACCGGGCCAAGGAGCGCGAGGCCGTGCCCGGCCTGGTCGAGACGGCGCTCGCCGAGCTGCGCCAGTACGGCCCGCCGACCCCGCCACCCGAGGGCCAGCGCCAGCACCGCGTCGAGGCCGCGCTGCCCGACGTGCCGGTGCCCGTCGTCGGCTACCAGGACTTCGTCTGGGACGCGCACGGCATCGTCCTCGATCTCAAGACGCAGCTCCGCCTCGCCGGTGAGATCAGCCCCGCCCATGCCCGCCAGGGCGCGGTCTATGTCGCCGGCACCAACCGCCAGATGCGCTTCTGCTACGCCACCCCGAAGAAGGTGGCGGTCTACGCGCTGGAGGACCCGCGCACGCCGCTGCTGACGCTGCGCCACGTCGCGCTGCGGCTCGAGCGCTTCCTGCACCTGTCGCGCGACCCCCAAGAACTCGTCGGCCTGCTGTGCCCGGACTTCGAGAGCTTCTGGTGGTCGGCGCCCGAGGCGCGCGCGCTCGGGAGGGACGTCTATGGCTTCTGACCCGACGCGCCGCCGCATGCGGCTGCCCGCCCTCACGCTCGAGCTGCTCGCCGCCGCCCTGCACTGGACGGGGGTGTGCGCGCTGCTCGCCCTCGTCCTGTCCCTCATCGCCTGACGTCTTTCACCAGCCAGAGGAGAGGCCCATGGCCCTCGGCCTGAACACCAGCACCAGCGGTGCCGACTTCATCCCCCACATTCGCTACGACGCCCGCGCCGGGCGGCTGTTCCGCGCCGATCGCGCCCAGGGCAGCGACGGCCGCTGGCAGACCACCATGGTCGACATCAGCAGCCCGCCGCCGCAGTTCCTGATGGACCTGGCGCAGATCGAGATCGGCTGGCTGTCCTATGCCGGCGGCGCGCCCGACCTGCGGATGGTGCCCTTTGGCGCGCCGCTGCCGCCGCAGCCGAGCAAGGAGCACAAGCAGGGCTTCCGGGTGCGGGTCTACGCCCCGAAGCTGCTCGGCGGCCTGCGGGAGTTCGCTGCCTCCGCCAAGACGGTCATCTCGGCCATCGATGCGCTGCACAGCGCCTATGAGGCAGCGCCGGAGCGCAGCCAGGGCCTGGTGCCGGTGGTGAGCCTGGCCGGGACGATGCCGGTGGTGAGCAAGACGCCGCAGGGCAGCAGCACGAACTACGCCCCGGTGTTCCGCATCGAGAAGTGGGTGCCGCGGCCGGCCGATCTGCCGCTCGACGGCGTGACGGTCACGGCGCCGACGGGCGCACCGGCGCCGGCTCCAGCCGCGCCGCCGCG
>NZ_JAPSMD010000016.1 GCF_027856955.1 Falsiroseomonas oryzae
GAGCGCGCCGGAAGCCGGGCTGCCCGGCTTCGAGGTGGCCGGCTGGTTCGGCCTCGCCGCCCCGGCCGGCACGCCGCCGGCCATCGTCGCGCGGCTCGCCGCGCAGGTGGATGCCGCGATGCAGGAGCCGGAGACCGGCGGCCGCCTGGTGGAGCAGGGGGTGATCGCCGGCGGCGGCACGCCCGCCGCCTTCGCCGCCTTCCTGGAGATGGAGCGCGAGAAGCTCGGCGCGGTGATCCGCGCGGCGGGGATCAGGGCTGAATAGGGGCGTGCCGGCGCGGGTCGTCTTGCCTGCGGCGGCGCCACGGCGCATCTAGCGGCGGTCGCAGCGGATGGCCCCCGCGCGCGGCCCGTGGCTTCGGCGCGGCAATCCGGCGACCGGGCCCAGCCAACGGGGAGAACACGAGAGATGACCACCGCCTTCACCTCCTCCCGCCGTGCCGTGCTGCTCGGCGCCGCGGCGGCGCTGGCCGCGCCGCGCATCGGCGGAGCGCAGCCCGCTGCGGTGCGCCTGGGCATCCTGCAGCCCGTCACCGGTGCGCTGGCGCAGGACGGCGAATACGGCCGGCTGGGCGCCGAACTCGCGATCCAGGAGATCAACGCCACGGGCGGCATCCGCGCCCTGGGCGGGGCGCAGATCCAGATGGTGTTCGGCGACGCGCGCTCGAACCCTGAAGGCGGCACCGCCGAGGTGGAGCGGATGAACGGCGAGGGCGTGGTGGCGGTGGTCGGCGGCTTCGCCAGCCCGATCTGCCTGGCCGCGTCGCAGGCCGCGTCGCGCTACGACCTGCCCTACATCGTCGATGTCGGCGTGTCCGACCAGATCGTCACGCGCGGGCTGCGCAACACCTTCCGCTTCGGCCCCGGCTTCGGCGCGGTGACGCGCGCGGCGCTGGACAACCTCGTCACGCTGAACAATGCCGCCGGCCGCCCGGCACGCACGGTGGTGGTGGTTCACGAGGACGGGCTGTTCGGCTCCGGCATGGCGCGGCTGATGCAGAACGAATTGCCGGGCCGCGGCTTCGAGATCCTGGAGACGATCAGCCACCCGACGCCGGCGCGCGACATGTCCAACATCGCGTTGCGCATCCGCTCGCTGAACCCGGACCTGATCATCCCGTCCAGCTACTATGCGGAGTTCGTGCTGCTCTCGCGCACGCTGCAGCAGCGCCGCATCCGGCCGAAGGGCATCTACTGCGTGCTGAACGGCGCGGCTTCCAACTTCCGCTTCGTGCGGGAATTCCCGGATGCGGCGAACCTGGTGATGGACGTGAACCACTGGGCCGATCCGCGCAAGCCCAAGACCGCGGAGCTGCGCCGCGCGGTGGAGGCGCAGAACCGCTTCTGGCTCTACAACACGCCGCTGAACTACTCCGCGGTGATGCTGGTGGCCGATGCGCTTGAGCGCGCCGGCCGCGCCGACCGCGGCGCGGTGATCGAGGCGCTGGCCCGCACCGACGGCAACTTCACCCGCCACATCATGCCCTATGGCCCGACGAACTTCGTCAATGGCCAGAACCAGGCGGGCCAGGCGGTGAATACCCAGGTGATCGACAACGACATCAAGGTGATCTTCCCGGCCGACTTCGCCGACGCGCGGCCGGTCTTCCCCTGGCCGAACACCTGACCTGTCTTGAGGTCCTTCCCGCCTGAGATCGTGGGGGAGGCCGTGCTGAACGGCCTCCTCACCGGCGCCGTCTATGGGCTGGTGGCGCTGGGGCTGACGCTGGTCTACGGCGTGCTCCACATCATCAACTTCGCCCATGGTGCGCTGCTGACCATGGCGATGTACGCCGCCTTCGTGGCGTGGCAGGCCTTCGGGCTGGATCCCTACGTCGCGATCCTGCCCCTGGTGCCGCTGTTCTTCGCGCTGGGTTACGGCTTGCAGCGCTTCGTCATCGGCCCGGCCAGCCGCGGCGAGGATTCCAACATCCTGCTGGTGACGCTCGGCCTCTCCATCGTCATCGAGAACGTGATGCTGGCGATCTTCCGCTCGGACACGCTCTCGGTGCAGGTGCCCTACGCGATGGAGGTGCTGGAACTCGGCCCGATGCTGCTGTCCTTCCCGCGCGTGGTCGGCTTCGGCGTGGCCTTCGTGGTGGCGCTGGTGCTGTTCGTGCTTCTGACCATGACGGACACCGGCCGCGCGATCCGCGCGGTGGCGAAGGAACGCACCGGCGCGGCCCTCGTCGGCATCGACGTGAAGCATGTCTATGCCGTGACCTTCGGCATCGGCGCGGCCTGCCTGGCGGTCGCGGCCTGCCTGCTGCTGCCCTTCTTCTACGTCAATCCGCGCGTGGGCAACGCCTTCGTGCTGGTCGCCTTCACCATCGTGGTGCTGGGCGGCATGGGCAGCGTGCCCGGCGCGCTGCTGGGCGGGCTGTTCATCGGCGTGGTGGAGAGCCTGTCGGGCCTCTATCTCGGCGACAGCCTCGGGCAGATCGGCATCTTCCTGATCTTCATCCTGGTGCTGCTGTTTCGCCCGACCGGGCTGTTCGGGGCGAAGGCATGACGGGCAGGGACCTTCTGCCCATCGCGGCCTTCGCCGCCGTGGCGGCGACGCTGCCGCTGTTCGTCACGGCCGGCACCTGGCTGAACTTCGCAGTCTTCACGCTGATCATCTGCCTGGCGGCGCAGGGCTGGAACATCCTGGGCGGGTATGGCGGGCAGTATTCCTTCGGCCATGCCGCCTTCTTCGGCACGGCGGCCTACGCCACCGCCATTCTGCAGGTGCGCTACGGGGTGAACCCCTATCCCGCCTTCGCGGTCGGCGTCGCGGCGGCGGGCGTGGTCGGGTGGGTCATCGGCCTGCTCTCCTTCCGCTCCGGCCTGCGTGGCAGCTACTTCGCGCTGGTGACGCTGGCCTTCGCCGAGGTGTTCCGCGTGCTGGCAAATGCCAGCGAATGGACGGGCGGCGCCGCGGGCATCCTCATCAGGCTCGACGTGCGACCGGAGAACTTCCAGTTCGCCTCGCGGGCGACCTTCTACTGGGTGGCGCTGGCGCTGGTTGTCGCGGCGCTGGTCGTGACGCGCGCGCTGGAACGCTCCCGCCTGGGTGCGCAACTGGTCGCGGTGCGGGAGAACGAGAACGCGGCCCGCGCGCTGGGCGTGGACGCGCTGGGCGTGAAGCTGGCCGCCATCGCGCTCTCGGCCATGATCACCGGCGCGGCGGGTGCGCTCTACGCGCAGTATTTCCTCTACCTGGACGCCAACATCGCCTACGGCACCTGGATCAGCGTGGAGGCGCTGCTGGCGCCGATCATCGGCGGCGCCGGCACGGTGTTCGGGCCGGTCTTCGGCGGCATCGTGCTGCACAGCCTGTCGGAATTCACCAAGACGCTGGTGGGCCGTATCCCCGGCCTGGACCTGGTGATCTTCGGCGTACTGCTCATCCTGGTCGTGCGCTTCCCGCCGCGGGAGATCCCCGGTCTGCTCAAGCTGTGGAGGCGGCGATGAGCTTCCTGACGGTGGAGGCGGTCTCGAAGCGCTTCGGTGGATTGCTCGCGGTCAGCGATGCCAGCTTCGAGGTGGCGGAGGGCAGCATCACCGGCCTGATCGGACCGAATGGCGCGGGCAAGACGACGCTCTTCGCCATCGTCTCCGGCTTCGAGAGGCCGACCGGCGGGCGCGTGCTGTGGCGCGGGGCGGAGATCACCGGCCGCCCGCCGCACCTGCTGGCCCGCGACGGCATCGCGCGCACCTTCCAGATCGTGCAGCCCTTCGCCGGGCTGTCGGTGCGGGAGAACATCGCGGTCGGGGCCTTCCTGCGGCACAAGCGGCGCGCCGAGGCCATCGCGCTGGCGGAGCGCGTCGCCGAACGCGTCGGCCTGGCGCGCGACCTGGACAAGCCGGCCGCGGCGCTGACCGTCGCCGGGCGCAAGCGCGTGGAACTGGCCAAGGCGCTGGCGACGGAGCCGAAGCTGCTGCTGCTGGACGAGGTGCTGGCCGGTCTCAACCCGTCGGAAGTTCGCGACATCGTCCCCGTGGTGCGTGCGATCCGCGACAGCGGCATCACCGTGCTGATGATCGAACACGTCATGCAGGCCGTGATGAACCTGTGCGAGACGGTGCATGTGCTGGCGCAGGGCCGCATCATCGCCGGCGGCACGCCGGCGGAGGTGGTGCGCAACCCGGCGGTGGTCGAGGCCTATCTCGGCCATGGCGCGGCAACGCGGCTGCAGGCGTCCGATGACCGGAGGGCCGACGAGCCCGGAGGTCTGAATCGGCCGCCCCAAGGTGACGCGCATGCTTGAGGTGCGGGACCTCGTCGCCGGCTATGGCCTGACGCGCGTGCTGGAAGGCGTCTCACTGCAGGTGAAGGCGGGCGAGATCGTCGCGGTGCTCGGGTCCAACGGCGCGGGCAAGACGACGCTGAACATGGCGATCAGCGGCCTGGTGAAGCCGCGTTCCGGCGCCGTGCTGTTCGAGGGCGCGGAGATCACAGGCCGCTCCCCGGCGGAGATCATGGGGCGTGGGCTGATCCAGGTGCCGGAGGGGCGCAAGATCTTCCCCAACCTCAGCGTGCGGGAGAACCTGGAGCTCGGTTCCTACCGCCGTGCGAAGGCGAACCGCACGCGCAATCTGGACCGCGTCTTCGCGACCTTCCCGCGCCTGAAGGAACGCGTCGCCCAGGCAGCCGGCACGCTCTCCGGCGGGGAGCAGCAGATGCTGGCGATCGGGCGCGGGATGATGGCGGAACCGCGGCTGCTGATCCTGGACGAGCCCTCGCTCGGCCTCTCGCCGCTGCTGGTGGAGGAGATGTTCGCCCTGATCCGCCGCCTGCACGGCGAGGGTCTGGCGATCATGCTGGTGGAGCAGAACGTCGCGCAGTCGCTGGACATAGCCGACCGCGCCTATGTGCTGGAGAATGGCAGCTTCGCGCTCTCGGGACCTGCCGCGCAGGTGCGCGAGGACCCGGAGCTGAAGCGGGCCTATCTCGGCCTCTGAGGGAGGACGCCGCCATGGCGATCGTGACGAAGGGCGTGGAGCCGGCCTCCGTGCTGATGGCCGCGCCGCCGCCGGCCTGGCTGGAGGAATGGTGCGGCTTCGCGGCGCGGCTGCGCTTCGCGGACCTGCCGGCGGAGGTGGCGGGCCGAACGCGGCTGGTGCTGCTGGACTGCATTGGCGCCATCGCCGCCGGCGCGCAGGAAGCGGAGATGCAGGCGCTCGCCGCGCGGATGATCGCGCGGGAGGGGCACGGCGACGCACCGGTGATCGGCCTGCCGCAGGCCGCGCGGCCGGGCACGGCGGCCTTCCTGAACGGCACCTCCGGCACGATGCTGGAGCTGGACGAGGGCAACCAGTACGCCCGTGGCCATCCCGCGATCCATGTTGTCCCCGCGCTGCTCGCCGCGCCGCGCGGCGACGCGGCGGCGCTGCTGACGGCGCTGGCCCTCGGCTACGAGTTCGGCAGCCGCGTCGGCATCGCCAGCAAGCTCAACGTCGCGATGCATCCGCACGGCACATGGGGCACGCTGGGTGCGGCGATGGGCGTGGCGAAGCTGCACGGCGCCTCCGCGGCCGAGTTCCGTGGCGTGGTCAACATGGCCGCCTCGCTCGGCCTGGCGACGTCGCGGAAGACGATGCTGGAAGGCGGCACGGTGCGGAACACCTATGCGGGTGTCGCCAACATGCTCGGGCTGACGGTGTGGGACCTGGTGCGCGCCGGCTTCGAGGGCGAGCGCGACGGCGTCGGCACGGTGTTCGGGCAGGTGAGCGCCAGCGACTTCCGGCCGGAGGAGATGGTGGCGGAGCTCGGCACGCGCTGGGAAGTGGCGCGCAACTACTTCAAGCGCCACGCCGCCTGCCGCTACACCCATGGCGCGCTTGACGCCCTGGCGCTGATCCTCGCGAAGACCGGGCCGCTGCGGCCGGACCAGGTGCGCGCCATCGAGGTGGACACCTATGTCTGGGCGGCGCAGCTCGACAGTCCGCTGGCGCCCAACATGCTGGCGGCGAAGTTCAGCATCCCCTTCGCGCTGGCCACCACCATCGCCCATGGCGCCGCGACCGTGCCGGCGTTCCGCGGCCCGGCGCGGGAGAACCCGGCGGTGCAGGCGCTGGCGCAGCGCGTGACGGTGAACGAGGATGCGGCGCTGACCGCCATGCTGCCGGGCCTGCGCCCGGCGCGCCTGAAGCTCACCCTGGCCGATGGCGCCGTGCACGAAGCCGCGGTCACCACCAACCGCGGCGACACGGAGGATCCGTACACCGAAGCGGAAGTGCGCGCGAAGTTCCGCGAGCTGACCGATCCGGTCTATGGGGCGGCCCGCGCGCGCGCGATCGAGGAGGCGGTGCTGGCGCTCGGCCCGCACCAGGAAGCCGCGGCGCTGACGGAGCTGCTGGCGCGATGACGGCCCTGGACCCGGTCACGCTGGCGGTTCTCAAGGGCCGGCTGGAGCAGATCGCGGACGAGATGGACGCGACGCTCTACCGCAGCGCCTTCAACCCGATCATCGCCGAGGCGCGCGACGCCTGCCACGGCCTGTACCACGCCGAGACGGGCGCGACGCTGGTGCAGGGCACGAAGGGCCTGCCGATCTTCGTCGGCGCCATGTCCTTCGCGGTGCAGGCGGTGATCCGCAGGGTGCAGAACGGCACGCCGCTCGAGCCCGGCGACACCTTCATCTTCAACGATCCCTATGAGGGCGGCACGCATCTCAACGACTTCCGGCTGGTGCGACCGCTGTTCCGCCAGGGCCGGCTGTTCTGCTGGCTGGCGAGCGTCGGCCACTGGCTCGACATCGGCGGCAACGTGCCCGGCGGCTACAACCCGCGCGCCACGGAGAGCTTCCAGGAAGGCATGCGCATCCCGCCGGTGAAGCTGATCCGGGCCGGGGCGATGCAGCAGGACGTGCTGGACATCCTCGCGGCCAACACGCGCGTGCCGAATTCCAACTGGGGCGACCTGAACGGGCAGCTCAACGCGCTCGACCTCGGCGAAAGGCGGCTGAGCGAGCTGCTGGACGAGCATGGCGAGCCGCGGCTCGACGCCGCCTTCGCCGCGCTGGCCGACCGCGCCGCGGCGCTGATGGAGGCGGAGATCCGCGCCCTGCCGGACGGGACCTACGCCTTCGAGGACTACCTCGACAACGACGGCGTCACGGATGAGCGGCTGACCATCGCGCTGGAGATGACAGTGCGCGGCGGGCAGATGGTGCTGGACTTCTCCCGCAGCTCGCCGGCCTGCCTCGGCCCCATCAACATCAGTCGTGCCACCTCGGTGGCGGCCTGCTACGTGGCGCTGAAGCACGCCTTTCCGGACGTCCCGGCCAATGCCGGCGTGCTGCGGCCGATCGAGTTCGTCATTCCTGACGGGACGCTTCTCGGCGCCGGCGCGCCGCGGCCGATGGCGGGCTACACCGAGACGATCCTGCGGCTCATCGGCGTGATCTTCGGCGCGCTGGGCAAGGCGGTGCCGGAGCGTGCGATGGCCGCGCCCTTCGGCACCATCAACGCGCTCTCGCTGAGCGGACAGCGCAACGACGGCACGCGCTGGGTGATGTTCTCCTTCTTCGGGGGCGGCTTCGGCGGCAGTCCGGAGACGGACGGGCTGCACCACGCCAACAACCCGATCTCCACCGCGACCATCCCGCCCGCGGAGATCCTGGAAGCCGCCTATCCCGTGATGTTCACGCAATGGGCGCTGCGGCCGGATTCCGGCGGGCCGGGCCTGCATCGCGGCGGCGTCGGCGCAGTGTACGAGATCGAGGCGATGTCGCCCGGCGTCACGGAAGTCGCGCTGCTCGGCGAGCGCGGGCGCTACGCGCCCTTCGGCGTCGGCGGCGGGGCGGACGGGGCGCTGAACCGCTTCGCCTGGCAGACGGCGACGGGGTGGGAGGCACCGCCGATGGCGAGCAAGGTCGTCGGCGTGAAGATCCAGGCCGGCCAGCGCGTGCGCCTGGAAAGCCCGGGCGGCGGCGGCTGGGGCGACCCGCGGCAACGCCTGCGGGAGGCGGTGGCCCGCGACATCCGACTGGGTTTCGTCAGCGCGGAGAGCGCGGCGCGCGACTACGGATACCGGGCATGACGAGCAATCCGATCGTCGGCGTGGATGTCGGCGGCACCTTCACCGACCTGTTCCTGTTCGACCCCGGCGCGAACGCCTTCCGCACGGCGAAGGTCCCCTCCAACCGCGGGGACGAGGCGGTGGGGTTCATGAACGGGCTGCGCGCGCTCGGTGGCCCGGCGGGGTTCGACGCGATCGTGCACGGCACGACGGTCGGCACCAACGCTCTGCTGGAGCGCAAGGGGGCGAAGCTCGGGGTCATCACGACGCAGGGCTTCCGCGACGTGCTGGAGATGCGCCGGCGCGACCGGCGCAACACCTGGGGCCTCTCGGGCGAGTTCCTGCCGATCGCCGAGCGCGACATGCGGCTGGAAGTGCCCGAACGCACCCTGGCGGACGGCACCATCCACACGCCCGTCGATGTCGCGGCCGTGCAGGCGGCGGCGCGCGCGCTGCTGGCGCAGGGCGCGGAGGCCTGCGCGATCGTCTTCATCAACGCCTATGCCAATCCGGCGAACGAGCAGGCGGCCGCGGCTGCGGTCCGCGCCGCCTGGCCGAACCCGCATGTCTCCGTCAGCAGCGAGATCCTGCCGGAGATCCGCGAGTTCGAGCGCGCTTCCACGGCCGCGCTGAACGCCTATCTGCAGCCCGTCGTCGCCAGCTACCTCGGCAAGCTGGAAGGGGCGCTGGGCGAGGCCGGGTTCGGCGGGCGCTTCCACATCGTCCAGTCGAATGGTGGCATCATGTCCACCGCGACGGCGCGTGCCGTGCCGGCGCGCACCGCGCTCTCGGGGCCCGCGGCCGGCGTCATCGCCGCGGCGGCCATTGCGCGCGCGGCGGGCTTCGAGAACGCGATCACCTGCGACCTCGGCGGCACCAGCTTCGACGTCTCGCTGGTGACGGGCGGGCGGATGGAACTGGCGGCGCAGGCCACTGTCGATTTCGGCCTGGTCATCCGCAGCCCGATGATCGAGATCACGACCATCGGCGCCGGCGGCGGCTCCATCGCGCATGTCGATCGCGGCGGCCTGCTGCAGGTCGGGCCGGAGAGCGCCGGCAGCCGGCCCGGCCCGGTCTGCTACGGGCAGGGCAACACGCGGCCGACGCTGACGGATGCGAATGTCGTGCTCGGCCGGATCAACGCGGAGCGGCCGATCGGCGGCGCGCTGTCGCGGCTCGACGTCGAGGGTGCGAAGGCCGCCATCGCCGAGCATGTCGGCCGGCCGCTCGGGCTCGACGCGATGGCGGCCGCGGAAGCTATCGTGCGCGTGGCCAATGCGAAGATGGCCGGGGCGATCCGGCTGGTCTCCATCGAGCGCGGGCACGATCCGCAGAAGTTCGTCGCACTGCCCTTCGGTGGCGGCGGCGCGCTGCATGTCGGCGCGCTGATCAAGGAGGTCGGGCTGAGGGCCGCGCTGGTGCCGCGATTCCCCGGCGTGACCAGCGCCATCGGCTGCGTCATCGCGGACGTCCGCCACGACCAGGTGCGCACGCTGAACCTCTCGCTGGAAGGGGTGGACGCGGCCGCACTGGATCGGCGCATGGTGGAGGAAGCCTCTGCGGCGCGCGCCGTGGTGGAGGCCGCCGGCCTGCCGGTGGACCGCATCGAGGTCCGCTTCGAGCTCGACATGCACTATGCTGGCCAGACCCACACCGTGGGCGTGCCGCTGCCGCTGCGCGTGATCCAGGGCAGCACCGGCGTCAGCGAGGCTATCATCCGCAACGCCTTCGAGACGGCCTACCGGCATGCCTTCTCCCGCCTGCTGCCCGGGCTGCCCATCCGCATCGTCACGCTGCGCACGGCGGCCATCGGCGTGCGGCCCGATTTCGACCTGGCTGCGCTGGCCCCGCCGGCCGATGCCACGCTGGACGGTGCGGCGCGCGGGGCGCGGCAGGTGTGGTTCGACGGTGGCTGGCATGCGGCGACGGTCTGGTCGCGCCTGGACCTGCCGGTGGGTGCGCTGGTGCACGGGCCGGCGATCCTGGAGCAGCCGGATGCGACGGTGGTGGTCGATCCCGATCTCACCGCGCGGGTGGACCGCTTCGGCAACCTGATCATCGAGCGGGAGTGACGCGCATGGACGAGGCCGTCCCGATCCAGCAGACTGCGCTGCTGCTCTGCGACCTGCAGAACGACTTCATCCATCCCGACGGCGCCTATGGGAAGGCCGGCCAGACGGCAGCCTCCATCGCGGCACTGCCGGCGCGCCTGAAGCCGCTGGCCGATGCGATGCGCGCGCAAGGCGGCTGGATCGCCTCCACCCACTTCACGCTGTTCACCGGCAAGGGTGGGGAGCCGCTCATCGATCCGCACCTGCGCAAGCTCCGCCCCTTCCTCAAGAAGGGCGACTTCGTGATGGGCAGCTGGGGCCATCAGGTGGTGGAGGAGCTCGCCCCCTCCGACCTGCCGGTGGAGAAGGTCGGCTATGACGCCTTCTACGCCACGCGGCTGGAATGGATCCTGCGGAAGGTCGGCATCCGGAAGCTGCTGGTCGCGGGCATCGTCACGAATGGCGGCGTCTCCTCCACCGTGCGCGGCGCGCATGTGCGGGAGTTCCAGGTGACCGTGCTGGAGGATGGCTGCGCCGCCTTCACGCAGGAGCTGCACGACACCGCCATCGCCGCGCTGCGCCCCGTGGCGGAGATCAGCAGCGTCGCCGCGGAGCTGGCGAAGCTGCGATGAGCGAGGCGCGCGTCGTCACCGAGGCCGATCCGCACTTCGAGGCGGAGGTGCCGGTCGCCATCATCGGCGCCGGCGCGGCCGGGCTGGTCGCGGCACTGGCCTGCCACGCCGCCGGCGTCGAGCCGCTGGTCATCGAGCGGGATGCGGTGCCGCGCGGCTCGACCAGCCTCTCCGCGGGGCTGATCCCGGCGGCCGGCACGCGCTTCCAGCGCGAGCGGGGCATCGCCGACGATGTCGCGACCTTCGCGGCCGACATCCAGAAGAAGGCGCACGGCCATGCGGACCCGGCACTGGTCGCGCTGGTGTCGCGCAGCATCGCGCCGGCGATCGAATGGCTGGCCGATGCCCATGCGCTGCCCTTCAGCGTGGTGCACGACTTCGACTATCCCGGCCACAGCCATCGCCGCATGCACGGCCTGCCCAGCCGCAGCGGGGCGGAACTGGTGGACCGGCTGCGCCAGGCCGCGGAGCAGGCGGAGGTTCCGCTGCTGACCGAGGCGCGCGTCACGACGCTGGTGCGCGATGCCACGGGCCGCATCCGCGGCCTGGTCGCCGAACGCCCGGACGGCGGCACGGAACGCATCGGCGCGCGCGCCGTGGTGCTCGCCTGCTGCGGCTATGCCGGCAACAAGGCGCTGGTGCGGAAATACATCCCTGACCTTGCGGAGGCGCTCTACTTCGGCCACCCCGGCAACGAAGGCGAGGCCGTGCTGTGGGGCGAGCAGATTGGCGCCGCGCTGCGCGACATGACCGGCCACCAGGGCCACGGATCGGTCGCGCATCCGCAGGGCATCCTGGTGTCCTGGGCGGTGATCATGGAAGGCGGCTTCCAGGTGAACCTGGACGGGGCGCGCTTCTGGAACGAGAGCAGCGGCTATTCCGAGGCCGGCGTCGCCGTGCTGCGCCAGAAGGACGGCGTGGCCTGGGACATCTTCGATGCCCGCATCGGCGGCATCGCGCGCCAGTTCGAGGATTTCCGCAATGCGGAGGCGCAGGGCGCCGTGCTGGCCGCCGACACGATCGAGGAGCTCGCCGCACGCGCGAAGCTGCCCGTGGACGCGCTGCGCGCCAGCTTCGACGCGGTGGAGGCGCAGAAGCGCGCCGGGTCGCGCGATGCCTTCGGCCGCGACTGGTCGCGCGGCGCGCCGCTCGCGCCGCCCTTCTGCGCCGTGCGCGTCACCGGCGCGCTGTTCCACAGCCAGGGCGGGCTTGCCATCGACGATGCGGCGCGCGTGCGGCTTGCGGCCGGCGGGATCGTCCCGAATCTCTTTGCCGCGGGCGGTGCGGCCTGCGGCGTCAGCGGGCCGGAGGCGTCGGGCTATCTCTCGGGGAACGGCCTGCTGACGGCGGTCGCGCTGGGGCGTGTCGCGGGCCAGGGTGCGGCGCGGGTGGCGCAGGCGGAGCAGGGTTGATGGACGGTATCGTGGACAAGTTCGGCATCGGCCAGCCGGTGCGCCGCAAGGAGGATGTGCGCTTCCTCAGCGGCAGCGGTCGCTACACCGACGACATCGACCTGCCCGGCCAGGCGCAGCTGGCCATCCTGCGCTCGCCACACGCCCATGCCCGCATCGTCTCGCTTGACGTGACGGCGGCGCGGGCCGCGCCCGGCGTGCTGCTGGTGCTGACCGGCCACGATGCGGAGGCCGACGGGATCGGCCTGTTCCCGCTGCTGGTCGAGGTGCCGCCCCGCCCCGGCACGCCGCCGCTCTTCGCGCCGCCGCGCCGCATCCTGCAGACGGATGCGGTGCGTTTCGTCGGCGATCCCGTCGTGGCCATCGTGGCCGAGACGCGCGCCCAGGCGGAGGACGCGCTGGAACTGGTGCAGGTGGAGTACGACCCGTTGCCCTCGATCACGGAGACAGGCCACGCCCTGGATCCCGATGCGCCGGTGATCTGGCCTGAACGGGGATCCAATCTCTGCGTGGACTGGTCGAACGGGCGCGAGGAGCAGACCGACGCAGCCTTCGCCCAGGCCGCACATGTCGCGCGCATCGAGCTGGTGCAGAACCGCGTCGCCGGCAACCCGATGGAGCCGCGCGTCGCGATCGGCGAATGGAACGCCGACGCCGACCGTTACGAGCTGACGGTCCCTAGCCAGGGCGTCTTCCGCGTGCGCGACCCGCTGGCGCGCGACATCCTGAAGGTGCCGGCGGGGCAGCTGCGCGTCGCCTCGCCGGATTCCGGCGGCGGCTTCGGGCTGCGCAGCAAGTGCTTCGTCGAATCCGCGATGGTGCTGTGGGCCGCGAAGAAGCTGGCCCGGCCGGTGAAGTGGCGCGCCGCGCGCAGCGAGACGATCGTGGCCGACCCGCATGGCCGCGACCACGTGACGCGCGCGGAGATGGCCTTCGACGCGAACGGCAAGGCGCTCGGCCTGCGCGTGCGGACGCTGGCGGGGATGGGGGCCTACCTCTCGGATTTCGGGCCGCGCGTGCCGACCGTGGCGGGGGCGCGGATCGCGGGCACGGTCTACGACCTGCAGGCCGTGAACATGCAGGTCCGTTGCGTCTTCACCAACACCGTGCCGACCGACGCCTATCGCGGCGCCGGCCGGCCGGAGATCGCCTACACGATCGAGCGGCTGCTCGACCTCGGCGCCGCGCATTTCGGCCTGGGGCGGGAGGAGATCCGGCGGCGCAATTTCGTCCGGCCGGACCAGATCCCCTACACCAACTGCGTCGGCAACGTGCTGGACAGCGGCGACTTCGCCGGCACCCAGGCGCTGGCGCTGGACCTGGCGGACTGGCAAGGCTTCGCCACGCGGCGGTCAGAGGCGCGGGCACGCGGGAAGCTGCGCGGCATCGGCATCGGCTACTTCATCGAGGCCTCGGGCGGCGCGCTGCAGGAATGGGCGCGGCTGGTCATGACCGAGGAGGGCAAGGCGCGGCTGCATGTCGGCACCTTCAGCCACGGCCAGGGCCACGAGACCGCCTTCGCGCAGATCGTCCATGCGCGCCTCGGCATCCCCTTCGAGGCGGTGGAGCTGGTGCAGGGCGACAGCCTGGTGATCGAGACCGGCGGCGGCACCGGCGGCTCCCGCTCGTCGCAGATGGGCGGCGTCGCGACCCTGCGCGCCTCGGACGCCGTGCTGGCCAAGGCCAAGCGGATCGCCGCACATCTGCTGGAAGCGGCCGCGGTGGACGTGGAATTGCAGGATGGCCGGTTCCGCGTGGCCGGCACCGACCTGGCGGTTTCCTGGCCGCAGGTGATCGCGGCCGCGCAGGATCCGGCGCGGCTGCCCGCGGGCGAGTCCCCCGGCCTGGACGAGAAGGTGCTCTACCAGCGCAGCACGGAGTGCAACTTCCCCAATGGCTGCCATGTCGCGGAGGTCGAGATCGACCCCGAGACCGGCGTGCTGGAGGTGGTGCGCTATGCCGCCGTGGACGACGTCGGCAACGTGATCAACCCGCTGCTGGTGCATGGCCAGTCGCATGGCGGCATCGCGCAGGGCTTTGGCCAGGCGGTGCTGGAGCAGGTGCGCTACGATCCGGAGAGCGGCCAGTTCCTGACCGCGACCTTCATGGACTACGCGCTGCCCCGCGCCGCCGACCTGCCGTCCTTCACGGTGGACTTCAACGTGGTGCCGACCCCCGTGAACGAGCTCGGCGTGAAGGGCGCGGGGGAGGGCGGCGCCTGCGGCGCGCCGCCGGCCATCGTCAGCGCGGCCTGCGACGCGCTGGGCGTGCCGCATCTCGACATGCCGCTGACCCCGGAGAAGATCTGGCGGGCGCTGCGCCTGTAGCGCCCGCCGGCGCCTGCCGAATCAGGTGGAGGGCAGGATCGGCGAGGAGGTGACGTGGAAGACGCCGTCGCTGGCCAGCACGTCGCCGCGCGCGATCGCGATGGTCGGCCGGCCCGGCTGGGGCGGCGCGCCCGTGCGCACGATTGTCGCGGTGCGGGGGCCGGTCTGCGTCACCTGGATCCGCCCGCGGTCCCAGGTGACCACCTGGCCGCGCCGCGCCTGGATGTCGGCCAGCCGGAGCAGGCCGAAGGCGGCGTTGGCGTTCACCAGCGCCGCTGCCCGCGCGCGCTGCTCCGCGCTCGGGTTGGAGGGCGGGTTGTCCAGCAGCGCCAGCAGGTCGGGCGGCAGGCCGTTCAGTGCCTCGTTGGTGGGCACGAACAGCGTCACCGCGCCGCTTTGCCGCCCGATTCGCCCGGTCTGGCCGCTGAGCGTCAGCGCGTTCACGAAACGGCGGTGCTCCGGCTTGTCGCGGAGCAGGGTGAGGAGGTCGAACGTGCCGTCCTCCGTGATGGTGCGGGTCGGCGCGGCCTGGCAACCGGCAAGCAGCAGCAGGCCACCGGCGCCCAGAGCGAGGCGACGCGGGATCGGGCGGCGCGAATCCACGGGCAGGTCCTTCCTGTCAGGCGCCGGCGGGCTGGCCGCGCCGGCGACGAAGAGAGCCTGGGTGGTAGCCGCAGCGCCGGCCGCCGTCCAGGGCAGGGCGCCGCCGGCCGGGTTTGACGGGCCGTGCGCCGCGCCGGATGCTGGCCCGGCACAAGGGGGAGGGCGCGTCGCCATGGCCGAGCATCCGTTCACGCGCGAGGATCTGGAGCTGCTGCGGCAATGGGATACGCCGACCATCTGCAACGCGCTGGAATTCGTGCTGCCGCAGCGCCGTGGCCATGGCTTCACGGTGCGCCCGCTGGTCGCCGCCGATCCGAAGCTGCCGCCGATCTGCGGCCTGGCGCGCACCGGGACGATTCGCGCCGCCGCGCCCTCTGGCCGTCCGAAAGACCAGGAGCGCGCGGTGCGGCTGGGATGGTACGAGTACGTCGAGAAGGCCTCGCTGCCCACCATCGTCGTCCTGCAGGACCTGGACGATACGCCCGGCGTCGGCGCCTTCTGGGGCGAGGTCCATTCCGCCGTCCACAAGGCGCTCGGCGCGCAGGGCGTGGTGACCAACGGATCGATCCGCGACCTGGACATGCTGGCGCCCGGCTTCCAGCTGCTGGCCGGCGTGGTGAACCCGAGCCACGCCTATGTCCACCTGGTTGCCTATGGCCAGGAGGTCACCGTGCACGGGATGCATGTGGCGCATGAGGACGTGATCCATGCCGACCGCCACGGCGCGGTGGTGATCCCGGCCGATGCCGTGCGGAAGATCCCGGCGGCGATCGAGCTCGGCGCTCGGCGCGAGAAGGTGATTCTCGACCTCTGCCGCGACCCGGAGTTCAGCGCAGCGAAGCTGCGCGACGCCTTCGCCCGGATGGACGAGATCCATTGAGGCAGGTCCTGGCCCTGCTGATGCTGACCGTGCCGGCCGCTGCGCAGCAGCCAGGACGCGACTCGCAGCAGCCGGGCTGGGAGACGATGGTGCGGGATCTGGCGTCGGCGCTGCGCGCCTGCCTGGCGGAGCGGCCGGGGGGCATGGTGGTGGAGGCCTGGCCGATGAATCACGGGAAGGCCGGGGCGCGGCTTCTGCTGCCCGGCGGCGCGCGGGAGGATTGCGTGGCCGATCTCGGCAGCGGTGCGGTGGAATCGCGTCGGCCGGTGGCCGACCAGGACCGCCGGCCCGGCGAGACGCTGCGGGCCTTCATGCTGGACCGCCGCTGCGTCGATGCCTGGCGGATCGAGGATGCGGCGGGGCGTGAGCTTGGCTGGCTGGCCTATCCGGGGTGCGGGTGAGGATGGCGGGACGCGACGTGCTGTGTCGGGTGAAGCCGGAATGGGTGGACCATTACGGCCACATGAACCTGGCCTACTATCTCGTCGCCTTCGACCTGGCGACGGATGCGCTGTGGCCGGCGCTGCACCTCGGCGAGCGGTTCCGTGCGCGCGGCCTCGGCACCTTCGCCGTGGAATCCTGGCAGGGCTATGCGCGGGAGGTGCTGCTGGATGCGCCGCTGGCGGCGGAGAGCGCGGTGCTGGCCTTCGACGCCAAGCGCCTTCTGGTCGGCCATCGGTTGTTCCATGCGCAGGAAGGCTGGCTCTCGGCGGAGAACGAGGTGCTGTTCCTCTGCGTCGATCTCGCCACGCGCCGCGTCGCAGCCTGGCCCGAGGACGTGCTGGCGGCCTTCGCCTCGGCGAAGGTCGATGCGGCGCCGAAGCGGCTGGCACTGAAGCGGAACTGACCTACCCTCGGTTCACCACCCAGATGCCGGCGCCGATCAGGGCCAGGGAGCCGAGCAGGGCCGGCGTCACCGGTTCCGCCAGCACCACGGCGCCGGCGGCCACCGCGAAGACCGGCGTGAGGAACAGGAAGGGCGCCAGCGCGGAGGCCTTGTGGCGCGCCACCAGCCAGAACCAGGCGACGTAGGAGGCGAAGGCGATGCCGGCGCCCTGGAACAGCAGCGCGCCCCAGACCAGCGGCGTCGGCGCGAAGACGCCGGGCTCGCCCAGCGCGTAGCCGATCGGCAGCAGCAGCAGGGCCGTGCCGATCTGGTAGAGCAGCGTGCGCTCCGCCGGGATGCGGGTCAGCATCGTCGCCTTGATGACCACGATGGTGGCGCCCCACAGCATGCCGGCCAGCAGGGCCAGCAGGTCGCCGAGCAGCATCGCATCCGCCGGCCCGCCCAGCCGGCCAGTGAAAGCCACCAGCAGACCGGCGAAGGCCAGCAGCAGGCCGGCCAGCTTGCGGGCGGTGAGCCTGTCGCCGGGCACCAGCCAATGCGCGCCCAGCACCGCCCAGAAGGGCGACATGAACAGCAGCACGGTGCTGCGCGCCGCGGTGGTGCGTGCCAGTGCCTCGTAGAGCGCCCAGAACTCCCCGGCGAAGAGCACGCCGCAGAGCAGCCCGGGCCAGAGGCTGCCGTCGCCGAACCGCACCGCGATGCCCCGCCACCAGCACCAGCCGAGCAGCAGCGGCACCGCGACGACGGAACGCAGTCCCGCCTGCACCAGCGGCGAGATGCCCTCGAGCCCCAGCTTCACCGCCACCTGTGCGATGCCCCAGCAGGCGCAGAGCAGGATCAGCAGCGCGGCGCCGGAAGCCGGCAGCGCGCCCTCGGCCTGACGCATGCGGTCAGACCTTCCGGCGGATCAGCGGGAAGACCAGCGCGGCCAGGGTGCAGGCCCAGAGCAGCAGCGAGGGGATGGAGGCGAACAGGGCCAGCACGTCACCATCCGAGAGCGAGAGCGCGCGGCGCAGGTTGTCCTCCAGCAGGCGGCCAAGCACGAAGCCCAGGATGATCGGCACCAGCGGCACGTCCAGCTTGCGCAGCACGTAGCCCAGCGCGCCGAAGGCGGTGGCCAGCAGCAGGTCGAAGGGCGAGTTGGAGACGGCGTAGACCCCCGCATAGGACAGCGCGATGACGCCGGGATAGAGCACCCAGGCCGGCACGGTCAGCAGACGCGCGAACAGCCCGACCAGCGGCAGGTTCAGCACCAGCAGCATCACGTTGCCCACATACATGCTGGCGATGAGGCCCCAGGCCACCTCCGGCCGCTGGGTGAACAGCAGGGGCCCGGGCGTGATGGAGTACATCAGCAGCGCGCCGAGCAGCACGGCGGTGGTGCCGCTGCCCGGTATGCCGAGCGAGAGCATCGGCACCAGGTTGCCGATCTGCGCCGCGTTGTCGGCCGTCTCGGGCGAGGCGACGCCGCGCAGGTCGCCCTTGCCGAAGGTGCCGGCCCTGTCCGCGATCCGCCGCTCCGTCGTGTAGGACAGCGCAGCGGCGACGGAGGCACCGGCGCCCGGCAGCACGCCGATGACGAAGCCGATCCCGGTCGCCCGCACCATCGCCGGGACGCAGGCGAGAAGCTCCTTCAGGCTCAGCCGCTCGCCATGGCCGAGGGCGGCAGCGGTGGCGCGCAGCCGCGTCTCCAGCAGCAGAAGCACCTCGCCGATCGCGAAGAGGCCGATGGCCAGCACGGTGAAGTCGATGCCGCCCAGCAACTCGATGGAGCCGAAGGTCAGGCGCTCCACGCCCGTGCCGGAATCGATGCCGACCAGCGCGAGCAGAATGCCGAAGCAGCCGGCCGCCCAGGCCTTCACGGCATTGCCCGGCGCGACCGCGCCGAGTAGCGACAGGGCGAAGACGATCAGGGCGACGTAGTCCGCCGGGGAGAAGCCGACGGCGATGCGCGCCAGCGGCACCGAGAGGAAGGTCATCAGCACGACCGACAGCGTCGCGCCCACGAAGCTGCCGATGCCCGAGACCGCCAGCGCCGCCGCGCCGCGGCCCTGCTTCGCCAGCGGGTGGCCGTCCAGCGTGGTGATGGCGGCGGCCGGCTCGCCGGGCATGTTCAGCAGGATCGCGGTGATGCGCCCGCCATAGCCGCTGCCGTAATAGACCGCCGCGAGCAGGATCAGCGCGCTTTCCGGCGGCAGCTTCAGCGCGAAGCAGAAGGGCAGCAGCAGCGCGATGGCATTCATCGGCCCGATGCCGGGCAGCACGCCGATCGCCGTGCCGATCAGGCAGCCCAGGAAGGCCAGCCCCAGGTTGGTCGGCGTCAGCGCGATGGCGAAGCCGCCCATCAGGGCCGCGATGCTGTCCATCTCAGAAGCCCAGCGGGCCGGCCGGCAGCGGCAGGTCCAGCACGCGGTCCAGCAGCAGCCAGAGCAACGGCGCGGTGACGAGGGAGGTCACCACGGCCTGCAGGATGGTGGCGCTGAAGGCCAGCGCGATGACCAGGCAGAGCAGCGCGCTGGCGGTGATGAAGCCGAGCGGCGCCAGCAGCAGCGCATAGGCCGCCATGGCGGCCGCGGCGGCGAGGCCCGGCAGCACGCGCTCCGCCTTTTCCCACACCGTGCCGGCGCGCAGCAGCAGCAGGATGCCGCAGGCACCCATGGCCAGCGCAACGACAGTGGGGAAGGCCTTCGGGCCGACCGGGTCGGCGGCGAAGGCGACCTCCAGCGACTGCGCGTGCCAGACCACGCCGGCGGCAAGCGCGACCAGCGCGCCGCCGAGGACGCGGTCGGCCTGCGCGCGCATCTCAGTTCTGCTGCTGGATCACGCCGACCTCGCGGGCCAGCGCGCGGTACTCGGCGGTGCGGCGCTTCGCCAGTTCCTCGAACTCGCGGCCGGCCATGTTGAACTCGAACAGGCCGGCGCCGTCGCGGATGGCCGGCCAGCCGGGATGCGCGTAGAGGCGGCGCAGCGCATCCACCCAGTAGTTGTAGGCCGCATCGGGGGCACCGGGCGGGATGTAGAAGCCGCGCACGATCGTCCATTCCGCATCCACGCCCTGCTCGCGCGCCGTCGGCACGTTCTGGAAGGCGCCGGGCAGGCGGTTCGGCGCCAGCACGGCCAGCAGGCGGATCTCGTTCGCCTCCAACTGGCCGCGCACTTCCGTTGCGTCGCCCGGGAACACCTGGATGTGGCCACCCAGCAGCGCCGCCATCGCCTGGCCGCCGCCCTCGAAGGGCACGTAGCGCAGGCGGCGCGGATCCACGCCGGCGCCGCGCGCAATCAGCGCGGCCTTGGTCCAGTCCTGGCTGCCCACCGCGCCGCCCGCACCCATCGGCACGCTGCCGGGATCCTGCTTGATGGCGTTGACCAGGTCGGCGAGGTTCTGGAAGCGGCTGTCGCGCCGCACCGCGATCACGCCGAAGTCGGCGCCGATGGTGCCGAGCCAGCGCACGTCGTTCTCGGTCCAGCGGCCGAAGCGGCCCTGCGCCAGGTTCACCCAGGACCCGGTGGAAACCGCGACGATCACGTTGGGGTCGGCGCGACGCTGCGCGTTGATGTGGTTGATCGCCACCGCGCCGATGCCGCCTGGCATGTTCTGCGTGCGGATCGCCGGGCCGACGATGCCGAGCTCGTTCAGCGCCCGCGCCGTGGTGCGGCAGGTCAGGTCGAAGCCGCCGCCTGGTGCGGCCGGCGCGATGCATTCCGGGTTCTGCGGCGTGAAACCCTGCGCGCTTGCAGGCCGGGGCGCCAGGGCGGCACCGGCCAGGGTGGCGGCAAGCAGGTGGCGGCGATGCATCGGCTTTCTCCTCCCGGTCGGGTGCCGGACGTTGCGCCCCCGGTGATCCCACCGGGGGCGCAGACAGGCAAGCCCGTTCCGGCCGCTCAGTTCAGGCGGTCGCGGATGCGTGCGATGGCGGCGTTGGCGCATTCCTCGTCGATGACGCCGCTCGGCGCGCCGCCGACTCCGATGGCGCCCACCACCTCCTCCCCGGCGCGGATCGGCACGCCGCCGCCGAGCACCAGGAAGCCTGGGATGTTCGGCAGGGTCTGCGCGGCCGGGTTCTCCCGCACGGCGGTCAGCATGCCGGTGGTGGGGTTGCGCGCGGAGGCGGAGGTGTAGGCCTTGCCCCGGCTGGCATCCACGGTGTGCGGCCCGGCGCCGTCGGCACGCACCACCGCCTTCACGATGCCATGCCGGTCCACGACCGTCGCGGCGACGCGGAAGTTGCGCTCGGCGCAGGCGGCGACGGCGGCCTGCGCGGCCTCCACGGCGAGCACCGTGGAGATGTTGCGCTCCGCGATCACCCCTTGTGCCTGGCCGGCGGCGGGCAGCAGGGATGCGGCGACAAGCGCCGGAAGCATCCAGCGTGACGTCATGGTCGTCTCCTCCTCGTCGGCCCGGCTTGGTGCCGGTGCCCGTAACAGGGGGAGTGTCACATGCGGTGCCGGATCATGCCACCCACGACCGTCGCCACGACCTGTGTGCCGGCGATGGCGCTCGGGTCGCCCTCCAGCACGTCGCGGTCCAGCACGACGAGGTCCGCCAGCTTGCCGGGTTCGAGCGAGCCCTTCTCGTCCTCCTCCCGCTGCGCCCAGGCACCGAGCCAGGTGTAGGCCCGCAGCGCCTCGCGCGGGGTGACTGCTTCCCGTGCATCGAGGTCGGCGCCGGTCGTGGTGCGGCGGTTGACCATGGCGGCGATCGCGGTCCAGGGCGAGACGCGGCACACCGCGAAGTCCGAATGGCCGGGGGCGGGCACGCCGGCATCGATCAGGCTGCGATGCGGCCACATCCAGCGCATCGCGTCCTGGCCGCGGTTGGCGGCATAGGCCTCGCCCAGCTCGTCCATGAAGCCGGTGGCGGAGCTGTCCACGAAGCCGCCACGCCGCAGGCGATCCAGGATGGGCGGCGTCACGTAGCAGCAATGCTCCACGCGCATCCGGTGGTCAGCGACGGGATGCGCGGCGAGCGCCGCCTCCATGACGTCGAGCGCGAAGTCGATGCCGCGGTCGCCGACGCCCTCGATCATCACCTGTAGCCCGGCCTCATGCGCGGCGGTGGCGCGCCGGGTCAGGTCCTCCTTCTCGTAAAGCAGCATGCCCGTGTTGGGCACCGGCTCGCCGGGGATCGGCGTGCCGACATAGGGCTCCCAATAGGCGGCGGTGCGGCCGGAGGTGGAGCAGTCCGGGCACCATTCCACGCCGACCAGCCGCACCCATTCGTCGCCGAAGCCGGAGCGGATGCCGGCGCCGATGAGGTGCGGGATCAGCGGCTCGTCGCGGCCGCTCGCGATGATGCCCATGCGCATGCGCCAGCGGCCCTCGCGCCGCATCCGCTGGTAGGCACGGATCGCCTTGGCCGGGCAGAGCGAGTTGGCGACGGAGGTGATGCCGGCAGCCAGGCACTGGTCCTGCACCAGCTCCATACCTTCGGCGATGTCGGCTTCGGAATCCTGGCCGTGCACCGCATTGAGGAAGATGTGCGCCGCCGTCTCCCGCACCAGGCCGGTGAGTTTGCCGTCCAGCTTGTCGAAACGGCCGAAGGGCGGGTCGGGCGTGGTCGCGTCGATGCCGCAGGCGGCGAAGGCGGCGCGGTTCGCCAGGCCGAGATGGCCGTCGGTGCGCAGGATGAACAGCGGCCGGCCACCGCTCGCGGCGTCCAGCTCGTCCAGCGTCGGGTAGCCGCCGGATTGCCGCTCGTTCAGCCGGTAGAAGGCGGCCCATCGGCCGGGCGGCAGTTCCGCGCAGCGGCGGCGGATCGTGGCCAGCAGCTCGTCCCGCGTGCGCACGCGGTCGGGCGAGACCAGCGTCCAGGCGCGCAGGCGGATGGCGTAGGCGTCGGGGTGCGCGTGGCTGTCCACGATGCCCGGCAGCACGCGGCGGCCTTCGGCCTGCAGCACCGTGGTGCCCGGGCCGATGTGCTGGCGCATCGCGTCGTCCGTGCCGAGCGCGACGATGCGGCCGTGCAGCGCGGCCAGCGCGCTGCACTCGGTCCCGGCCGCATCCATCGTGGCGATGCGGCCGCCGAGGAGGACGAAATCGGCGTTCATGCGGCCATCCTGTCGAGCCTGTCGCGCAGCTGGTACCATGTGCCGACGATCGGCAGGAACCACGGATTGCCGGTGTAGGTCGGGCGGGTGGGGAAGGGCAGGCCGTCCAAAGCGAAGCGCTCATTGGCGGCGCCGGCCATCTTCAGCGCGGCGTTGTGGCCGAGCCAGGTCGCCATGGCGACGCCGCTGCCCTGGCAGCCGGCGGCGTAGTGCACGCCGTCCTGCACGCCGATATGCGGCAGCCCGTCGAAGGTGAAGGCGACGTAGCCGGTCCAGGCATGGGTGATGCGGCTGCCGCGCAGCTCCGGGAAGGTCTCCGCCATCGTCGCGTGCAGGATGGGCGCCGACTGCTCCGCCGTCGCCTTGCGGAAGCTGGCGCGGCCGCCCCACAGCACGCGCTTCCCTTCCGGCGAGGGGCGGAAGTAGTTCAGCACGCGCTTGCTGTCGCTGATCATGCGCCTGCCCGGGAACAGGCGGTCGATGGTCTCCGCCGGCAGTTCCTCCGTGGCGATGATGTAGGAGTTGAGCGGCACGAGGCGGCGTGCCAGCCAGGGGCTCGCCGTGCCGCGGCTGTCGAGCGTGTAGCCATTGGTCGCGACCAGCACCGCATCGGCGCGCATCTCGCCTCTGTCGGTCGCGATGCGGAAGCCAGAGCCTTCCTGCACGATGCCGCGGACGCGCACGGCATCCACCAACGTGGCGCCGGCCCGCTCCGCCGCCGCTGCCAGGCCGCGGGCATACTTGCCGGGATGCAGGCTGCCGGTGGCGGCCGCGGCCATGCCGCCATGGTAGTGGTCGCTGCCGAGGAATTCGCGCTGGCGCGCCTTGGGCACCATCTCGGCGGGCAGGCCGGTAACCTCGGCGATCCAGTCCACCTTCTTCGCCATCGCCTCGTAATGGGCCGGCGTCCAGGCGCCGACGTAGCGGCCGCACCGGATGTAGTCGCAGTCGATCCCCTCGCGCGCGATCGTCTCCTCGATGAAGGGGAAGCTGGCGGCGGCGGCCAGCGCGATGCGGCGCGCCGTTTCCGCGCCATACGCCTTCTCGAGGTCGCCGCCCGCCACCTTCAGCCCGCCCGAGACCATGCCGCCGTTGCGCGAGGAGGCGCCCCAGCCGATGCGCTCCGCGTCCAGCACCACCGCCTGGTGCCCGAGGCGGCGCAGCGTCAGGGCGGCAGAGAGCCCGGCATAGCCGCCGCCGACGATCGCCACCTGCGCGCGATCGGGCAGGGGCGTGTCGCGGTCCGGCGGCTCGGCGGCTTCCCACCACCAGGGCTTCGCCTGGAAGCTGGCGGCGAAGGGCGGTTGCAGATGGGTCATTGCCGGCGCGCGCGTCCCGGGTTTCACTGTGGACGCAAGGTTCCCGCCGGCAGCGATCCGGATCAAGAGGACCTGCCGGGGAAGAGCGCGCGAGCCGAAGGAGACGGGGCATGCAGAGCTTCCAGCAGGATTGCGTCGAGCTGGCGTTCGAGAAGTTCCGCCGTGGCGAGGTGAGCCGCCGCGCGCTGCTGGCGGGGCTCGCGGCGCTCGGCGTCGGCAGCGGGCTCGCGCCGCGCGAGGCCGGCGCGCAGGGGCGGCAGCTGGTGATGGTGAACTGGGGCGGCATCGCCAATGACGGCTTCGGGCGCTTCTACGGCGAGCCCTTCGCCGCGGCGAATCCGGGCGTGCGCGTGGTGCAGGACAGCACCGGCCCCTCCGCCGGGCGCATCCGCAGCATGGTGGAAAGCGGGCGCGTCACCTGGGACATCTGCGACAGCTCCGCCACCAGCTCCTACCTGCTCGGCGGCATGAATCTGCTGAACCGTATCGACTACACCATCGTGAAGCGGGACGACGTGATCGGCCCGACCTTCGCGCTGGAGCATGGCGCGGCGCCCTATTCCTTCAGCAACGTGCTGGTCTACGACAGTCAGCGCTTCCCGACGCCGCCGCAGAGCTGGGCGGATTTCTGGGACCTGCGGCGCTTCCCGGGCACGCGGCTGCTGCGCCGCGACGCCGCCGGCGCGCTGGACGCGGCGCAGATGGCGCTGGGGAAGGATCCGGCGAACCTCTACCCGCTCGACATCCGTGCCAGCCTGAACAAGGTGCGGGAGATCCGGCGCAACTGCGTCTTCTGGACCAGCGGGTCCGAATCCGAGCAGTTCATCCGCACCGGGGAAGCGGTGATGGGCCAGATCTGGCACACCCGCGCCAAGGTGCTGGAGCAGGAGAGCAACGGCCGCTTCAAGCACATCTGGAATCAGGGCATCCTGCAGCCCGGCATCTTCGTCAGCCCGCGCGGCAACCCGGGCGGCGAGCTGGTGCAGCGGCTGCTGGCGTCCATGCTGTCCAACGCGGAGGCACAGGTCGGGCTGCTGCAGTTCCTGGGCAACGGGCCGACTAACCCGCGCGCCGCGGCGCTGGTGCCCGCCGAGTTCCGCCGCTTCAACCCGACGGACCCGGAGAACGCCCGCGTGCAGGTGGCGCAGGACGGGCGCTGGTGGGGCGCGAACTACGCCCAGGCCAACGCCGACTACATCGACATGGTGACGGGCTGACCGCGTGGCGCGACCGATCCTGTTGGTGAAGTCCGGCGGTGAGGCCGCGGTGCCGGACTGGCAGCGCGCCTTCGCCGCCGCAGGTGCGACGGTGGATGTGCGCTGGTGGGACGACGCCACCGTCGATCCCGCCGCCGTGCGCTACGTGCTGGTGTGGGACCCGGAACCGGGGCGGCTGGCGAAGCTGCCGAAGCTGGAGGTGATCTTCGGCAGTGGCGCGGGCGTGGACTTCATCACCGCCGACCCCGACCTGCCGCGCCACGTTCCGCTGGTCCGCATGGCCACGCCCGGCGCGGCGCAGCGCATGGGCGAGTTCGTCACCTGGGCCGCGCTGTCTCTGCTCAAGGGCGCGCGGCGCATCGGCGCGGCGCAGGCGGAGCGGCGCTGGGACTATTTCGAGCCGGAGTGGACGGCACCGGAGACAACGGTCGGCATCATGGGGCTGGGCCACATGGGCGCCGCCGCGGCCCGCATGCTGCAGGGCATCGGCTTCCCCGTCATCGCCTGGTCGCGCACGCCGAAGCAGGTGCCGGGCGTGCGCAGCTATGCCGGCGGTGCGGAGCGCGACGCCTTCCTTACCGCCACGCGCATCCTGGTCTGCCTGCTGCCGGCCACGCCGGAAACCCGCCACATCCTGGCGAAGCCGCTGCTCGATGCGCTGCCGGACGGCGCGGGCCTGGTGAATGTCGGCCGCGGCAGCCAGCAGAAGATCGAGGACATCCTGGCCGCGCTCGATTCCGGGAAGCTGTCCGGCGCCGTGCTCGACGTCTTCGACCAGGAGCCGCTGCCGCCGGAGCATCCGGCCTGGACGCATCCGAAGCTGCTGGTCACGCCGCACCTGGCCAGCCTGCCGCCGCGCAGCGAGCGCGCCGCCCATGTCGCGAAGCTGATCGCCGCGCATGAACGCGGCGAGGCGTTGCCCAACACCTACGACCACGCCCGGGGCTACTGATGCCGCTGCCGCCGCCACCGGTCCGCCCGGACCCGAACCACGTGCCGACCGAGCGCGAGCTGCGAGAGGACCTGGCCGCGGCGTATCGCCTCATCGCGCTCTACGGCATGACGGACCTGGTGTTCACGCACCTCTCCGTCCGTGTGCCGGGCGATGGCCACCGCTTCCTCGTCAACCCCTACGGCCTGCTGTTCGAGGAAATCACTGCCAGCAGCCTGGTGCTGGTGGATGCGGAAGGCGAGCCGCGGCAGGCGACGTCCTGGCCGGTGAACCCGGCGGGCTTCGTCATCCATTCCGCTGTCCATATGGGCCGCGAGGACGCCCAATGCGTGATGCACACCCATACCCTGGCCGGGATGGCGGTGGCGGCGCAGCAGGGCGGCCTGCTGCCGCTGAACCAGATGTCGATGGAGTTCGAAGGCCGCGTCGCGCTGCACGACTACGAGGGCATCGCCGCGGACGACAATCTCTCGGAGCGCGAGCGCCTGGTCCGCGACCTCGGAGACCGGCCCTGCATGATCCTGCGCCATCACGGCCTGCTGACGGTCGGGCGCACCGTGGCGGAGGCGTTCTACTGGATGTGGTACCTGGAGCAGGCCTGTCGCATCCAGCTGATGGCGCAGTCCTCCGGCGCGAAGCTCGCGATCCCGCCGCAGGAGGTGGTGCTGCGCGCGCGGGCACAGTTCGGCACCGGCCCGACCAAGGGCTGGCTGCCCTGGCAGGCGCTGAAGCGGAAGCTGGACCGCGAGCAGCCGGACTACCGGAGCTGATGTCCGCCGCCGGCCACGCCCTGGCGCTGCAGGGCCTGACGAAGCGCTACGGCACCTTCACCGCCGTGGACGACGTCTCGCTGAAGGTGGAGAGCGGGCAGTTCCTGACGCTGCTTGGGCCCTCGGGCAGTGGCAAGACGACGATCCTGATGTGCATTGCCGGCTTCGTCGCGCCGACCGCGGGCGCGGTGCTGCTCGACGGCCGCGACATCACGGCCCTGCCGCCGGAGAAGCGCGACTTCGGCATGGTCTTCCAGGGCTACGCGCTGTTCCCGCACATGACGGTGGCGGAGAACGTCGCCTTCCCGCTGCGGGTCCGCCGCATGGGCACCGCCGAGCGCGCGGAGAAGGTGCGCGCCGCGCTGGACCTGGTGCAGCTGGATCGCTTCGCCGAACGCCGCCCCTCGCAGCTGTCGGGCGGCCAGCAGCAGCGCGTGGCCCTGGCCCGTGCGCTGGTCTTCGACCCGGCCCTGCTGCTGCTGGACGAACCGCTCTCCGCGCTCGACAAGAAGCTGCGCGCCGAGCTGCAGGAGGAGCTGAAGGCGCTGCACCGCCGTGTCGGGCGCACCTTCGTCAACGTCACCCACGACCAGGAGGAGGCGCTCTCGCTCTCCGACCGCGTCGCGATCCTGAACCACGGCAAGCTGGTGCAGGAAGGCGCGCCGACCGCGCTCTATGACCGCCCGCGCACGCGCTTCGTCGCCGACTTCCTGGGCAAGTCCAACTTCCTGCATGCCGCGGTCCAGCAGGGCGGCGCGGAGGCCATGCAGCTCGCCATCGGCGCCACGCCGCTGGTGCAGCGCATCCTGCCCGGTGCGCCGCACCCGGCGCCGGGCACGAAGCTGCTGCTGTCCCTGCGGCCGGAGAAGATCGCGCTGCTGGCGGATGGCGAGACGGCCGACAACATGGTGGAGGGGCGCATCGCCACCTGGTCCTATCTCGGCGCCGGCTTCGGGCTGTCCGTCGCCACGCAGGACCTGGGCATGCTGCGCGTCACCCTGCCCAGCTGGGGCGCGCCGATCGCGCCGGCCGAGGGGCTCGCCATCCGCCTGGGCTGGAGCGCGAGCGCCAGCGTGCCGGTCGAGGAGGACGCCGCCTGATGGCGCCGGCCGGCCAGCGGCAGACAGGCTGGTGGCTGCTGATCCTGCCCGCCTTCCTGCTGATGACGGCTTTCTACGTCGCCCCCATCGCTCAGGTCCTCGCCATCTCCTTCACCGAGCCGCAGCCGGGCCTCGGGAACTACGAGCGCCTCTTCACCAGCGAGAGCGTGCAGCGCGTGATCGGCACGACGCTGCGCATCTGCACCATCACCACCGCGCTGGCGCTGCTGCTGGGCTATGTCCTGGCCTACCGGATCGCGCTGGCCGAGGCGCGGGCACGGCGCTGGTGGATCCTGGTGGTGCTCGTGCCGCTCTGGATCAGCGTGCTGGTGCGGGCCTTCGCCTGGGTGACGCTGCTCCGCCGGCAGGGCCTGGTGAACCAGGCGCTGATGGAGAGCGGCCTGGTCGCGGAGCCGCTGCAGCTGGTCTGGAACGAGTTCGGCATCGTCGTCGGCATGGTGCACTACATGGTGCCCTATGCCGTGCTGCCGATGCTGGCCTCCATGCGGGAGATCGACCCGCGCCTGCTGGCCGCCGCGCGCGGGCTGGGGGCGCCGCGGCAGACCGTGTTCGCGCGCATCTTCCTGCCGCTTTCGCTGCCCGGGCTGATCGCGGCTGGCGTGCTGGTGTTCATCTTCTCGCTGGGCTTCTACATCACGCCCGCGATCCTCGGCGGCGGGAAGACACTGATGGTGGCAGAGTGGATCGGCCTGCAGATCCTGGACCTGATCCGCTGGGGCCTGGGCACCATGATGGCGACGGTGCTGGTGGTGACCATCCTGGCCACGCTGGCCGTCTTCTCCCGCGTGGTGGACCTCCGCCGCGTCTTCGGCAGCGGGGCCTAGCGGCATGGAAGGCGCGCACCGGCCCGGCCCCTTCGCGAGCGCCTCGGCCTGGATCGTCGCGATCTACCTGGTGCTGCCGATCTCCATCGTGATCCCGGTCTCGATGACCGACCAGCGCTTCCTCTCCCTGCCGCAGGAAACGTTGTCGCTGCGCCACTACGCGACCGTGCTGGGCTCGGCCGAATGGCTGGGGTCGATCGCGCAGAGCTTCTGGATCGCGGTCGCCTCCACCCTGATCGCGGTGGTCGCGGGCACGCTCTGCGCCATCGGCTGCTGGCGCATCTCCCGCCGGTCCACCGACCTGATCCGTGCGTTGATGCTGCTGCCGATCATCATCCCTTCGATCGTCTACGCGATCGGGCTGTATCGATACTTCGCCCGGCTGGACCTGCTGGACCGCTTCGCCGGCGTCGCCATCGCGCATGGCGTGACGGGCATCCCCTACGTCGTCATCACCGTCTCAACCGCTCTGGCCGCCTTCGATCCTCGGCTGGAGCAGGCTGCGCGCGGCATGGGCGCCTCGCTGCTGCAGACGCTGCGCTGGGTGATCCTGCCGCGCATCGCGCCGGGCATCGCCTCCGGCGCGATCTTCGCCTTCATCCATTCCTGGGACGAGCTGGTGATCGTGCTGTTCATCGCCAGCCGCGACGTCTTCACCCTGCCGCGCCGCATCTGGGACGGTATCAACGAGAACCTGGACCCCGCCATGGCCGCGGTCGCGGTCCTGCTGGTGCTGTTCACGCTGCTGCTGCTGCTGCTCGACCTCGCGCTCCGGCGGCGGCGCGATGCGCGGTGATGCGCGTGCCGACCGTCAGCGGGCGGGTCATGCGACGCACCGGGAACTCCATCCCCTCCGCCAGCAGCAGCGCATGGTCCGAGACGACGCGGTAGCCGAGGGCGTCGTAGAGCGGCACGCCGGCCAGCGTCGCCATCAGCTCCGCCGTCTCCGCGCCGTCCTCGGTCAGCCGCGCCTCCACCGCTTCCATCAGGCGCCGCGCGATGCCGCGCCGCGCCAGCGCCGGGTCCACATAGACGCTGCGCACCACGCCGGACCGGCCCGGCAGCACGGGCAGCGGCGCCTGCAGCAGCCGCGCGTAGTTCGGCGCCCGCATGGTCCAGCCGGCGCTGCCGGCGATGCGGCCCTCGACCTCCGCCACCAGATAGGTGCCGTCGGCGATCAGGCGGGGGTCCATGGTGCCCATCTGGGCCAGCGCGGCTTCGAGCACGTCGCGTCCGTAGAACGGCGCCGCGAGCTGGCGCAGGCTGCGCTGCTGCATGCCGAGCAGGGCTTCCAGCTCCTCGAGCCTGGCAGGGCGGATCAGGGGGGCCATCGTCGCGGTTTCCATCGCCCTACTGCTACCCTCTCGGCGTTGCGCCGCGATGTCGCGGTGGGGCGCAACGCGTGTCGTCCGTGTCGTCCGTGACCGCCGGCGCCGTCGCCGGCCAGGAGGTGCCGCCATGTCCCGCGCGATGAGCGAGTTCGACCACCGCTACAACATGCTGATCGAGCGCTTCGCCTCGGTGCCGGAGCCGGCCTTCGAGGATCCGGCGGAGACGTCCCGCGTCTGGGGCCGCGCCTGGGGCTGCGATTCCGACATCGGCCGGCTGCGCGTGGTGCTGATGCACCGTCCGGGCGAGGAGATGCGGGTGGTGGACACCCTGCCGCTGATCCCGGAGCTCGGAGCCTATGGCGACCCGGAGAGCGGCGCCTACTGGCGCGGCGAGGTCCGCCCCACCCTGGCCGAGCAGCAGGCCCAGCACGACGCGCTGGCCGCCGCTCTGCGCGAGGAAGGGGTGGAGGTGGTCTATCTGAAGCGCTGCGCGCCCGGCCGCCACAAATCCGTCTACACGCGCGACAGCAGCTTCGCGGTGAAGGGCGGCGCCATCGTCACCCGCATGGGCCCGAAGATCCGCCGCGGCGAGGAGGCGCCGGTGACGGAGACGCTGGCGACGCTCGGCATGCCTGTTCTGCGCACCATCCACGGCACCGGCCTGATGGAAGGCGGCAGCTTCGCCTGGATCCGGCCGGACCTGGCCGTCATCGGGATCTCCTCCCGCGTCAACGAGGAAGGCGCGCGGCAGGTGGAGGAAGTGCTGAAGGTGCAGGGCGCGCGGCTGATCCGCGTGCAGATCCCGGGCTACCGCCTGCACATCGACGGCGCCTTCGTGATGATCCACCACGACACGGCCATCGTGAATCCCTCGACGCTGCCCTTCGTCTTCATGGAGGAGCTGAAGCGCGAGGGCATCCGGATGATCCCGGTGAACCACGAGGACCCGTCCTGGGCCATCAACTGCCTGGCTGTCGCGCCCGGTCGCGTGCTGATGAGCGACAGGGTGAGCCCGCGCACGCAGGAGGCGCTGGACCGCGCCGGCGTCTCCGTCCGCCTCGTGCCCTATGACAAGGTCGGCCTGGGCGGCGGCGGCATCCACTGCTCCACCTGCCCGCTGGTGCGCGACCCGCTGTAGCGGCTCACGGCTTCGCGCGGCCTGTCTCGTCCGTTCGGACGATGCGGCGCCGTGCGCGCCGGCGCCATCTTCCGCCCCGTCGCAACGCACGGGAGGAGGTGGCGATGTGGCTGGATTTGCCGCCGGGCGGCTTCGATGCGCTGGTTGTTCGCCGTGATGGGCGCTGCCAGTCGGTGACGGTCGGTCGCCTGCTGGCCCATGCGTCGGAGTCGGCCAGTCTGCCGCCATCCCCGCCGCGGCCCACGGCGCGCGCGCGCCGCCTCCTGCTGGCATGGCTCCTGGTTCCGCGGAGGCGCCCGTGACCCGCTTCCGTCCGCTGCCTGCTTGCGACGGCGACCTGCCTCGACGCCTCGTCAGCGGTGCCGAGGCCGTGCTGCGGGTCGCGGCCGCCCGCGGCGTCGAGGTGTGCTTCGCCAATCCCGGCACCACCGAGATGCCACTGGTGGAGGCGCTGGAGGCGGTGCCCGCGATCCGCCCGGTGCTCGGCCTGCACGAGAATGTCTGCACCGGCGCGGCGGACGGCTTCGCGCGGATGACTGGCAGGCCGGCAATGAGCCTTCTGCACCTGGGCGTCGGGCTCGGGAACGGCGTGTCGAACCTGCACAATGCGCGGCGCGCGCGCTCGCCCGGCCTCGTCGTGGTGGGCGATCATCCGCGCTGCCACCGCACGGCCGGTACGCCGCTGGCGATGGACCTCCCGCGCCTCGCTTCCGCGGTGTGCCGCTGCGTACACGCCGCGGAGGATCCCGCCACGCTGGTGCAGGAGGTGGACGCGGCCTTGGCTGCGGCGAGCAGCCCTCCGGCCGGGCCTGCCGTCCTGTTGCTGCCGCACGACGTGCAGGCGCAGGCGATCGGCTGGGATGGCGCTTCCGCGCGGCCCTTGGCGCCTCCCGCGGCGCCACCCGGGCAGGTCGGGGTGGAAGCTGCGGCGCGGGCGCTGCTGCAGGGAGGATCGCGCGCCGCGCTGCTGCTGGGCGGGGCGGCGCTGCACGGACAAGGCCTGGTGCTGGCGCGCCGGATCGCCGACGCCACCGGCTGCCGCCTGCTCGCCGAGGTGTGGCCG
>NZ_JAPSMD010000017.1 GCF_027856955.1 Falsiroseomonas oryzae
CATCCCGGCCCTGGCCGGCCGCGACGCGGCGGAGCTGCGCGCGCTGATGGCGGCCTTCCGCGCCAATGAGCGCCCGGCGACCATCATGGGCCGCGTCGCGCGCGGCTACACCGAGGCCGAGATCGCCCAGGTCGCCGACCACTTCGCCCGGCTGCCGCGCTGAGGAGACCGCGCATGAACGCTCGCCTGCCGCGCCGCGCCGTCCTCGGCGCCGCGCTTTTCGCTCCGCTCGCCGCACCGCGGCGCGTCAGCGCCCAGGCCCAGGCCCGGCTGCTGGTGATTGGCGGCGGCTTCGGCGGCGCCTCCGCCGCCAGCTTCGCGCGCCGGCGCTTCCCCTGGCTGGAGGTGACGCTGGTGGAGCCGAAGACGCGCTTCGTCACCTGCCCCTACGGCAACCTGGTGATCGGCGGCGTGAAGCGGATCGAGCAGATCACGCATGGCTATGACGGGCTGCGCGCGCGCGGCGTCCGCGTGGTGCATGACTGGGCCGCCGGGATCGACCCGGCCGCGCGCCGCGTGCGGCTCCAGGGCGGCGAGACGCTGTCCTACGATCGGCTGATCCTCTCGCCCGGCATCGCCCTCCGCTGGGGCGCGCTGGAGGGGTATGACGAGGCGGCGGCGGAGGCCATGCCGCATGCCTGGGTCCCCGGCGACGGCGCGCAGACCCTGCTGCTGCGTCGCCAGCTTGAGGAGATGCCGGATGGCGGCGTGGTAGGCCTGGCGATCCCCGCCAACCCGTTCCGCTGCCCGCCTGGCCCCTATGAGCGGATCAGCATGATCGCGGCCTATCTGAAGCGCGCCAAGCCGCGGTCGAAGATCCTGGCGCTGGACGCGAAGGAGGCGTTCAGCAAGCAGGGCCTGTTCCAGGATGCCTGGAACGAGCTCTATCCCGGCCTGATCGAATGGGTGCCCTCCAACCGCGACGGGCGCGTGGTGCGGGTGGATCCGCGCGAGCGCGTGCTGGAGACGGAGTTCGGCACGCGCCACAGCGTGGCGGTGGCCAACGTCATCCCGCCGCAATCGGCCGCGCGCATCGCCATCGAGGCCGGGCTGGCCGACCAGTCGGGCTGGGTCCCCGTGAACCCCATCACCTTCGAGGCGCGCGCCGCGCAGGGCATCCACGTGGTCGGCGACGCGAACATCCCGGGCCCGATGCCGAAATCCGGCTACATCGCCAACAGCACGGCGAAGCAGGCGGTGGCGAGCGCGGCCGCGTCGCTGCGCGGGGAGGCGCCGCCCCAGGCCGTGTACTACAACACCTGCTACAGCCATGTCGGGCCGGAGTACGGCATCTCCATCGTCGGCATCTTCCGCCCGAACGCGGAAGGTGCGGCGATCGTGGAGGTGCCGAATTCCGGTGGCGTTTCGCCGCGTGGCAACCTACCTGAGCAGCGCCGGCTGGAGGCGACCTACGCCGACGCCTGGTACGACAGCATCACGAGGGACATGTTCGCCTGATGGGTCCGACGCCTTCCCTGACGCGACGAGGGGCGCTCGGTGCGGCACTCGGCCTTGCCGTCCTGCCCTGGTCCGCCCTGGCGCAGGAGGAGGCGCTCGCGGCCGCCATCCGCGAGCAGGTCGGCGATGCCGTGCCGGAGGAGGGCGGCATCGCGCTGCGCGTGCCGGCGGTGGCCGAGAATGGCGGCCAGGTGCCGCTCGGCATCGTCGTGGAGAGCCCGCAGACCCAGGCCCAGCACGTCGCCGCCATCCATGTCTTCGCCACCCGCAACCCGACGCCGGGCGTCGCCAGCTTTCGCCTGACGCCGCTTCTGCCGCGCGCCGAGGTGCAGACGCGCATCCGCCTGGCGGAGGACCAGCGCGTGGTCGTGCTGGCGCAGATGAGCGACGGGTCGGTGCGCCGCGCCGTGGCGGAGATCCGCGTGGCTACGGGAGGGTGTCTGTCATGAGCGGCAGCCTCTCCACCCCGCGCATCCGCATCCCCCGCCAGGTCCGCGCCGGCGAGGTGTTCGAGATCCGCACCCTGATCGAGCACCCGATGGAGACCGGTCTGCGGCAGGACGGCAGCCGCACCGTGCCGCGCGACCTGCTGAACCGCCTGGTGGTGCGCGTGAACGGCGAGGTCGCGCTGCAGGCCGAGCTGCGCAACGGCACCTCGCCCAATCCCTTCCACGTCTTCTTCCTGCGGCTGGAGCGGAACAGCGAGATCGAGTTCGCCTGGACCGACGAGCGCGGGCGCGTCGCACGCACCACCGCGCGCGTCACCGTAGCCTGACGCGCCGCGATGCTGCTGCGCCGCGACCGCGTGCTGATGGCGATCGACATCGTGCTCGATGTGGCCTTCCACGCCGGCCGGGGCGGCGCTGTGACAGGTGCCGCGGAGATCGCCGAGCGGCTCGGGGCGCAGCGGCGGGGAATCGAGCCCGTGTTGCAGGCGCTGACCCGGGCAGAGCTGCTGGACAGCACGCGCGGCCCCCGGGGCGGCTACCGGCTGGCCCGCGCGCCGCGTGCCATCCCCCTGATCGAGGTGGCGCAGGCTGTGCGCGATGCGGAGGATCCCGGGCAGGAGCCCGCGGGGCCGCTCGGCGTCGCCGTTACCGCGCCGCTCTGGGCCGAGCTGGACGCGCTGCTGCGCGAGAGGCTGGCGATGCTGACGGTGGCCGACCTGCTGCGGCGCGCCGCCTCCGCCGGCCTGCGGCGCCCGCAGACGGAGCCGCTCGACTTCGCGATCTGATACCCGGCTCATGAAGTGCTGACCTGCCGGCCCGCATAGCGGGCGTCACGCCGCAGGCGTGCAGTCGGCACGACGCGCGCGGAGGCGCGCGCCGGCGATTGGGGGCGAAGTGCGTCAGCACTTCGCAAGCCAAGTAGGACGGCGCGGGCCGCTCAGCGGTAGGCGGCGTTGACGCGTTCCAGCATCGCCGCGCCCGGGCAGAGATCCGCGTCGCCCATCGCGTTCAGCGGATCCGCGCTGGTGCCGAGATGGTCGTGCAGGTCGGCCGGATCGGGATCGAGGAAGATCAGCCCGGTGACGATCTCCCCGGCCGCCTTGCGTTCCTGCAGGTAGTTCATTGCGGAGACGCGGTCGGTCGGGTCATGTTCCGGATGCAGCTTGCGCAGGCGCAGCACCGTGCCGTCGTGCTGGGTGACGTCCACTGCCGTGCCGGGCTCGTACTCCGCCTCGATGCGATCGCGGCCGACGATGACGTCCAGCCGGTTCACCGCCTCGTTGTGGGCGCGCACGAAGTCGAAGCTCTTGGTCGAGCCCTCATGGTTGTTGAAGGCGACGCAGGGGCTGATGCAGTCGATGAAGGCCGCGCTGGGGTGCAAGAGCGCTGCCTTGATCAGCGGCACGAGCTGCGTCTTGTCGCCGGAGAAGGACCGTCCGACGAAGGTGGCGCCGAGCTGCAGCGCCATGGCCACCAGGTCGATCGGCTCGTCGGTGTTGATCGTGCCCTTCTTCGCCTTGGAGCCCTTGTCCGAGGTGGCGGAGAACTGGCCCTTGGTCAGCCCGTACACCCCGTTGTTCTCGACGATGTAGGTCATGTTCACGCCGCGGCGGATGCTGTGCGCGAACTGGCCGAGGCCGATGGAGGCGCTGTCTCCGTCGCCGGAGACGCCGAGATAGACCAGGTCGCGGTTCGCCAGGTTAGCCCCGGTCAGCACGGAGGGCATGCGCCCGTGCACGGAGTTGAACCCGTGCGCCGCGCCCAGGAAGTAGGTGGGCGTCTTGGAGGAGCAGCCGATGCCCGACAGCTTAGCGATGCGGTGCGGCGGCAGCTCCAGCTCGAAGCAGGCCTGCACGATGGCGGCGCTGATCGAATCGTGGCCGCAGCCGGCGCACAGGGTGGAGATCGCGCCCTCGTAGTCGCGCCGCGTCAGGCCAAGCGCGTTGGTCGCCAGCAGCGGGTGGTGCAGCTTGGGCTTCGGGAGGAAGGTCATTCGGCGGCTCCCGCACGGGTCATCGGGACGATGGTGTCGCGCGCCACGCGCTCCGCGATGGCGGTGCGGATGAAGCGCGCGGTGATCGGCGTGCCGTCGTAGTGCAGCACCGGGACGATGCGCGCGGGATCGATCTCGCCCTCGGTCACCAGCAGCGTGCGCAGCTGGGCGTCACGGTTCTGCTCCACCAGGAACACCCGCTCGTGCCGGCGAACGAAGTCCAGCACGTCGTCATGGAAGGGGAAGGCGCGGATGCGCAGGGCGTCCAGGTGGATGCCGTCGCGCTCCAGCTCCTCCAGCGCCTCCCGCATGGCGGCCGAGGTCGAGCCGTAGAAGATCACGCCATGCGACGCGGGCTGCTTGGCGCAGGTCTCGACGGGGCGCGGCACCAGCTGCTTCGCCGTGTCGAACTTCCGCAGCAGCCGCTCCATGTTGTCTACGTAAGCCGGGCCTTCCTCCGTGTAGCGCGCATAGCGATCGCGGGAGGTGCCGCGGGTGAAGAACGACCCCTTGGTCGGGTGCGTGCCTGGCCAGGTGCGATAGGGAATGCCGTCGCCATCCACATCGAGGTAGCGGCCGAAGGTCTTGCCGGCCTCGAGCTCCTCGGCGGTCATCACCTTGCCGCGGTCCATCCGGCGCGTGTCGTCCCAGTCGAAGGGCGCGCAGAGCCAGTCGTTCATGCCGATGTCGAGGTCGAGCATGACGAAGACCGGCGTCTGCAGCCGCTCCGCGAGGTCGAAGGCGTCGGCACCCATGGTGAAGCACTCGTGCGGATCCTCGGGCAGCAGCAGCACGTGCTTGGTGTCGCCATGGCTGAGATAGGCCGCCGACAGGATGTCGGCCTGCTGCGTGCGGGTCGGCATGCCGGTGGAAGGGCCGGCGCGCTGCACGTCGAAGATCACCGCCGGGATCTCGGCGAAATAGGCCAGCCCGACGAATTCTGCCATCAGCGAGATGCCGGGCCCGGAGGTGGCGGTGAAGGCACGCGCGCCGTTCCAGCCGGCGCCGATCACCATGCCGATCGAAGCCAGCTCGTCCTCCGCCTGCACGATGGCGTAGCGCTTGGTGCCGTCCGGCGCGGTGCGGAACTGCTTCGCGCGCCGCTCGAAGGCCTCGGCCAGCGAGGTGGAGGGCGTGATCGGATACCACGCGCAGACCGTGGCGCCGCCATAGACCGCGCCGAGCCCCGCCGCTGCGTTGCCGTCCACGAAGATGCGATCGCCCACGGCATCGGCGCGGGCCAGGCGCAGCCCGATCGGGCAGGCCAGGTTCTTCTGCGCCCAGTCGCGCCCCATCTGCAGCGCGTCAAGGTTGGGCTGGATCAGCTTGTCCTTGCCCTTGAACTGCTCACGGATCAGCTGGGCGGTCGCCTCCGGGTCCATGTCCAGCAGGGCGGACAGCGCGCCGACATAGATGATGTTCTTGAACAGCTGCCGCTGCCGCGGATCCTGGTACGCCTCGTTGCACATCGCCGTCAGCGGCACGCCGATTGGGGTGATGTCGGAGCGCAGGCGCGAGGCGGGCAGGGGCCGCGTGCTGTCGTAGAACAGGTAGCCGCCCGGCTCGACCTCCGCGACGTCGCGATCCCAGGTCTGCGGGTTCATCGCCACCATCAGGTCCACGCCCCCGCGCCGGCCGAGATGCCCGGCACCGGAGACCCGCACCTCGAACCAGGTCGGCAGGCCCTGGATGTTGGAGGGGAAGATGTTGCGCGAGGCGATGGGCACGCCCATGCGCAGGATCGACTTCGCGAAAAGCTGGTTGGCGCTGGCGGAGCCCGATCCGTTGACGTTGGCGAACTTGACGACGAAGTCGTTGACCGCGGCGAGCGGTTGCACCGCCGCGGCGCGGTTCAGACCCTCTGGCATGCGTGCCTCACCGGCTTATGGTGGCGGCCGGCGAAGCCGGCCGAGCGGCCGAATGGCCGCCGCGCCAAGTGGCGCGAAGCGTCGCGCGACGAGCGCGCCCCTGGCGCGACGCGCGCGGAGGCGCGCGCCGGCGATTGAGGGCGCCGATGCGCTGCATCGGCGCGCGTCATACACGGCTGCATGCGTGAGCCCTCGGCTTGGCGGTTTCGAGCAGGAACTTCTGCATGTCCCAGGCGCCGGTCGGGCAGCGCTCGGCGCACATGCCGCAATGCAGGCAGACATCCTCGTCCTTCACCATGACGCGGCCGGTCTTCAGGCCTTCGCCGATGTAGAGGTCCTGCTGCTTGTTGATGGCCGGCGCGCGCAGCCGCGTGCGCAGCTCCGCCTCCTCTCCGTCCTCGGTGAAGGTGATGCAGTCTACCGGGCAGATGTCGGCGCAGGCGTCGCATTCGATGCAGAGCTTCGGCGCGAACACCGTCTGGACGTCGCAGTTGAGGCAGCGCTCCGCCTCGCGCAGCGCCGTGTCCAGGCTGAAGCCGAGCTCGACCTCGGTGTGGATGTCCTTCAGCGCCACCTCTGGCGCGCGCATCGGCACCTTGAAGCGCAGGTCGATGGAGACGTCGTTGTCGTAGCTCCACTCATGGATGCCCATCTTCTGGCTGACCAGGCTCGTCTCCGGCGGCGGGCGGAGCCGCGGGTCCTCGCCGCGGCAGAACAGGTCGATGGAGACCGCGGCTTCGTGCCCGTGCGCGACCGCCCAGATGATGTTCTTCGGCCCGAAGGCCGCGTCGCCGCCGAAGAACACCCGGGGCAGCGTGGATTGGTGCGTCGTGGCGTCCAGCTTCGGCAGGCCGTTGCGGCCGAACTCCAGCCCGATGTCGCGCTCGATCCAGGGGAAGGCGTTCTCCTGCCCGATCGCCACCAGCACGTCGTCGCAGGGGATGTGCACGTCCGCCTCGCCGGTCGGCAGCAGCTGGCGGCGGCCCTCCGCGTCGCGCTGCGGCGCCACCTTCTCGAACACCACGCCGGTCAGTTTGCCGCCTTCATGGGTGAAGGCCTTGGGCACCATGAAGTTGAGGATCGGGATGCCTTCGTGCATCGCGTCCTCCTTCTCCCACGGGCTCGCCTTCATCTCGTCGAAGCCGGAGCGGACGACGACAGTCACCTCCTCCCCGCCGAGCCGCCGCGCCGAGCGGCAGCAATCCATCGCCGTGTTGCCGCCGCCCAGCACCACAACCCGCCGGCCGACGCGCTTGATGTGGCCGAAGGAGACGGAGGAGAGCCACTCGATCCCGATATGGATGTTCGCCGCAGCTTCCTGCCGCCCGGGGATGTCGAGGTCGCGGCCGCGCGGCGCGCCGGTACCGACGAAGACGGCGTCGAAGCCTTCGTCCAGCACGGCCTTCAGGCTGTCGACGCGGCGGTTCAGCCGCGTCGCGACGCCGAGGCCGAGCACGTAGCCGACCTCCTCGTCGATCACCTCCTCCGGCAGGCGGAAGCGCGGGATCTGCGTGCGGATCATGCCGCCGGCCTTGGCGTTGTCGTCGAAGACGACGACCTCGTAGCCGAGCGGGGCCAGGTCGCGCGCCACCGTCAGACTGGCCGGGCCGCCGCCGATGCAGGCGATGCGCCTGCCGTTGCGCTGCTCGGCCGGGGGCGGCAGGCGGCCGCGGATGTCGTCCTTGTGGTCGGCCGCGACGCGCTTCAGCCGGCAGATCGCCACCGGCTCCTCCTCCACCCGGCCGCGGCGGCAGGCGGGCTCGCAGGGGCGGTCGCAGGTGCGGCCGAGGATTCCGGGGAAGACGTTGGACCGCCAGTTCACCATGTAGGCATCGGTGTAGCGGCCGGCCGCAATCAGCCGGATGTATTCGGGCACCGGCGTATGCGCCGGGCACGCATGCTGGCAGTCCACCACCTTGTGGAAATGGTCCGGGGACCTGAGTTCGGTCACCTTCACGCCGCACCTCCCTCACCATGCCGGGACGCCCGAGCGGGCGCCCCCTGGTCGTCACAGGCAAGGTCCAGGGCAAGGCTGCCCGTGGCGAGGAGGCCAACGCAAGGGACGCAAGGCGCCGCTGCGAGGATCCTCCCCAGGATCCAGTGCGTTGCGCGACCCGGCTTCGTTGGCGCGGTCGTCTCCGCCAGGAGTCGACCGCGCAGAGCGCCACGATGCCGCAACGCCGCGGCGCTGCCTAGGGGCCGGTCACCAGGGGGTGATCGCCACGTTTGCGGTGCAGCATGCGAAGTGCTGGCACGGCCGCGCCGCGCCGACCTAGGCTTGCGCGCAGGCCCGGAAGGAGGTCGCGATGCCCGAGCTGCAGGACCGCTTCGTCTGCCTGACCGACCTGGCGCAGCGCCGCGCCGTGCTTGTCGAGCGCCTGCAGCAACTCGAGGTGCGCAGCGACGGCATTCCGTGCGTCGAGGCGCAGTCGCTGCGCGGCGAGCTGCAGGCGCTGGACCGCGAGCTGCGCCTGGTCGCTGGCTCGAACTGAGGCCCGGCGGCACCGCCGGCGCCGCCTGCCCGCATCCCGCGCTGCCTGCGAGGGCGGCGCTTGGCCAACCGTCCGCCCTGCGCGTCGTCGATCACGTCACGGGGACCTCGCGGACATGGCTCTTGTTCGCCGCGTCTTCCGCCCGCCATCGTGACGCGCACGTGCCTCGCCTGCTGCACCAGCAGAGGGTTGGAGGATGTCGAAGGGTGAGGAAGCCGCCGTTCGGGCCCAGGCAGGCCCGGCCGGACAAGGCGCCGAAGCGCGCCAGCCACGCCACGCCGACCAGGGCCCGGAGGGCTCGGCATGATCGTCGCGCTCGTCCTCGTCCTCGTCGCAGTCGGCTCCGTGGCATTCCACCTGTGGAGTCCCTGGTGGTGGACGCCGATCGCCTCCAACTGGCACTTCATCGACGCGACGATCACCATCACCTTCTGGATCACCGGCGTCGTCTTCACCGCGGTGGTGCTGTTCATGGCGTGGTGCGTGTTCCGCTATCGCGCGCGCCCCGGCCATCGCGCCGCCTATGAGCCGGAGAACAAGCGCCTCGAGATCTGGCTGACGCTGGCCACCGCCGTCGGCGTCGCCGCGATGCTCGCGCCCGGGCTCGTCGTCTGGCACCAGTTCGTCACCGTGCCGGCGAATGCGACGGAGATCGAGGTCGTCGGCCAGCAATGGCGCTGGGCCTACCGCCTGCCCGGCCCGGACGGCAGGCTCGGCGCCGTGGACACGCGGCTGATCGGCCCGGACAACCCGCTGGGCGTCGTGCCGGGCGATGCCGCCGGCCAGGACGACGTGATCCTGGACGGCGAGGATCTGCACCTGCCGATCGGGCGCCCGGTGAAGGTTCTGCTGCGCTCCATCGATGTGCTGCACGATTTCTACGTGCCGGAGTTCCGCGCCAAGATGGACATGATCCCGGGCTCCGTCACGTATTTCTGGTTCACCCCCACGCGCACCGGAACCTTCGACGTGCTCTGCGCCGAGCTCTGCGGCCAGGGGCACGCGATCATGCGCGGCCGCGTGGTGGTGCAGACCGAGGCCGAGCACCAGGCCTGGCTGGGCAGCCGCGGCAGCTTCGCCGGTCTCGCGGCGCGGCCGCGCTAGCCCGGCGGGGCGAGGGGAGGGAGGCGGACCGATGAGCGAGATCGCACACGGCGCCGGTGGCCCGATACCGGCCGCCGAGGTGCCGGAGATGGAGCTTCCGCATCCGCATGGATGGTGGAGCACCTACGTCTTCAGCCAGGACGCCAAGGTCATCGGCATCCAGTACTCGCTGACGGCGATCGCGATCGGATTGGTGGCGCTGGTGCTGTCCTGGCTGATGCGCCTGCAACTCGGCTTTCCCGGCACCTTCTCCTTCATCGACCCGCCGGCCTACTACCAGTTCATCACCATGCACGGGATGATCATGGTGGTGTACCTGCTGACCGCGCTGTTCCTGGGCGGTTTCGGCAACTACCTGATCCCGCTGATGCTGGGTGCGCGGGACATGGTGTTCCCCTTCGTCAACATGCTCAGCTACTGGATCTACCTGCTGGCCGTGCTGGTGCTGGTGGCGAGCTTCTTCGTGCCAGGCGGTCCGACCGGCGCGGGCTGGACGCTCTATCCGCCGCAGGCGATCCTGTCGGGCACGCCGGGGCGCGACTGGGGCATCGTGCTGATGCTGGTCTCGCTCTGCCTGTTCATCGCCGGCTTCACCATGGGCGGGCTGAACTACGTCGTCACCGTGCTGCAGGCACGCACGCGCGGGATGACGCTGATGCGCATGCCGCTGACGGTGTGGGGCATCTTCACGGCCACGGTGATGGCGCTGCTGGCCTTCCCGGCCTTGTTCGTCGGCGCGGTGATGATGCTGCTGGACCGGCTGATCGGCACCAGCTTCTTCATGCCGATGCTGGTGGAATTCGGCCAGCAGCTGCGCCACGGCGGCGGCAGCCCCATCCTGTTCCAGCACCTGTTCTGGTTCTTCGGGCATCCGGAGGTGTATATCGTCGCGCTGCCGGCCTTCGGCATCGTCTCCGACCTCATCAGCACGCATGCGCGCCGGAACATCTTCGGCTACCGCATGATGGTCTGGGCCATTGTCATCATCGGCGCGCTCAGCTTCGTGGTCTGGGCGCACCACATGTATGTCAGCGGGATGAACCCCTATTTCGGGTTCTTCTTCGCGACCACCACGCTGATCATCGCGATCCCCACGGCGATCAAGGTCTACAACTGGCTGCTGACGCTGTGGCGCGGCAACATCCACCTGACGGTGCCGATGCTCTTCGCGCTCGGCTTCATCGTCACCTTCGTCAATGGCGGGCTGACCGGCCTGTTCCTGGGCAACGTCGTGGTGGACGTGCCGCTCTCCGACACGATGTTCGTCGTCGCCCATTTCCATATGGTGATGGGCGTGGCGCCGGTGATGGTCATCTTCGGCGGGATCTACCACTGGTACCCGAAGGTCACCGGGCGGATGCTCGATGACACGATGGGGAAGATCCACTTCTGGGTCACCTTCCTCGGCGCCTACGCGATCTTCTTCCCGATGCATTATCTCGGCCTGCTCGGCGTGCCGCGGCGCTACCACGAGATCGGCGAGACAAGCTTCGTCCCGGCCTCCGCGCAGGACCTCAACGCCTTCATCAGCGTCGTCGCGCTGGTGGTCGGCGCCGCGCAGCTGCTGTTCCTGTTCAACCTGGTCTGGAGCCTGCGGTACGGCAGGGAATCCGGGCCCAACCCCTGGCGCGCCACGACGCTCGAATGGCAGACGCCGCAGACGCCGCCCGGCCATGGCAACTGGGGCCCGGAGCTGCCGGTGGTGCATCGCTGGGCCTACGACTACGCCGTGCCGGGCGTCGCCGAGGACTTCGTGCCGCAGAACCAGCCGCACCCCGCGCCGGGCCACGCGGCGCAGGGCCATGCCACGTGACCGCCGCGCTGCTGCTGATCGGCGCGCTGGCCGCCATCGCCGGCTGGTGGCTGGCGCGGCATGGCATCGCGGCGAAGCCCTGGCTGGAGACGGGGCCGGCGGTTGATCTGCGGCCCGACGACGCCACGGCGGGATCGGCCGCGCGCATCGGCCTCGGCGTGTTCATGGCGGTCGCGACGGCGCTTCTGGTGCTGCTGCTGAGCGCCTATTCCATGCGGCGCGAGCTGGCGGATTGGAGCCCGCCGCCGCAGCCGCCCGTGCTCTGGGCCAACACCGTGCTGCTGGTTCTCGCCAGCCTCGCGCTGCATCGCGCGGTCCTCGCTGCCCGGCGCGGCGACCGCGACGCGACGGGAAGCTGGCTGCTGGCCGGCGCCGGCGCCAGCCTGCTGTTCGTGCTGGGCCAGCTGCTGGCCTGGCGGCAGCTGGCCGCCGCGGGCTTCGTGCTCACCAGCAACCCGGCGGATGCCTTCTTCTACCTCATCACTGCCGTACACGGCCTGCATGTGCTGGGTGGGCTGGTGGCACTCGGCCGCGCCGGCGCCCGGCTGCGGCGCGCGCGGCTTGATGCGCTGCGCCTCGGCGTGGAGCTCTGCGCGGCCTATTGGCACTTCCTCCTGCTGGCCTGGCTGCTGCTCTTCGCGACGCTCGCCTTCTCGCCCTCGCTCGACTGGCTGATCGCGCTCTGCACCGCACCGTTCGGGTAGGATCGACGATGGACACCGCCACGCCGCATGCCACGCTTGCCGCCCGGCCCGCGGGCTGGACCGGCGTGGTCGCCGACTGGTCCTCCGACCAGCGCTCCTTCAAGGGAGCGTCCTGGGGGAAGGTCATGATGTGGATCTTCCTGCTCAGCGACACCTTCATCTTCGGCTGCTTCCTGCTGTCCTACATGACGGTGCGGATGTCCACGACGGTCCCCTGGCCGAACCCCAGCGAGGTCTTCGCGCTGGAGATCTTCGGCACGCACATGCCGCTGATCCTGATCGCCATCATGACCTTCGTGCTGATCAGCAGCAGCGGCACCATGGCGATGGCGGTGAACTACGCCTATCGCCGCGACCGCCGGATGACAACGGCGCTGATCCTAGCGACCGCGCTGTTCGGCGCGACCTTCGTCGGCATGCAGGCCTTCGAATGGTCGAAGCTGATCCACGAGGGCGTGCGCCCCTGGGGCAATCCCTGGGGCGCGGAGCAGTTCGGCGCCGCCTTCTTCACCATCACCGGCTTCCACGGCACGCATGTGACCATCGGCGTGATCATGCTGCTGGTCATGGCGCGCAAGGTCTGGCGTGGCGACCTGGATGCGCAGCGGCCGGGCGCGCTGACCGGCCGCCGCGGGCGCTGGGAGATGGTGGAGATCGCTGGCCTCTACTGGCACTTCGTGGACCTGGTCTGGGTCTTCATCTTCGCGCTGTTCTACCTGTGGTGAGGGAGGCCACCATGGCACAGGCATCCGTCCACGCGCCGCTGCACGCTCCCGCGCAGGAGGAAGGGCAGCAGCACCCCGTGCGCACCTACCTCGTGGTCTGGGGCTGGCTCTTCGTGCTCAGCCTCTTCTCCTACCTCGTGGACTTCTTCCACCTGCAGGGGCTGCTGCGCTGGGGGCTGATCCTGCTGTTCATGATGCTGAAGGCCGGGCTGATCGTGGCGGTCTTCATGCACATGAAGTGGGAGAGGCTGGCGCTGGCCTACGCCATCCTCATCCCGCCGCTGGCCGTGCTGGTCTTCGCCGCGCTGATGGTCCTGGAATCCGACTACACGCTGTTCATGCGGCAGAGCTTCCTAACCGACGGTAGCGGCTGAGGCGATGGCGGACCCACCATCGCCCCAGCCGCGCCTGCGCAACCGCAGCATCATCGGGCTCGGCCTGGTGCTCTGCGTTGCGCTGGCCCTGGTCCTGGCCTGGGTCCTCGGCGCCTTCGGCTGAGCCGGCCCGCCCTCACGCGTCGGGCAGGCGGCCCTCCGGCGTGTAGCGGTCCACCGCGGTGGGCAGTTCCCGGCTCAGTCGGGCGCAGATCTCCTCGCGGGAGAGGCCGGTCTGGCGCGACAGCGCATCCAGCGTCTCCGCCCCGATCGCCGCCTCGAGCTGCGCGGCGTCGCATTCGCGGTTGGGGCCCTGCCGCACCCAGGACTCGGCCGTCTCGCCATGGCCACTCTGGCGGAAGCGGTCCACCAGGTCGCGCAGCCCTTCGGTGAGCGTGCCGCCAATGCCGCCGGTCTGCACGCCGCCCAGGCGTCCGGCCTCGCCGGGCGGTCCGGCGGGACGGCGGGCGCCGGCACCGCCGAGCATCTCCGCCAGCTTGTCCCGGTTCTGGTAGCCGGCGACGGCGAGCACGCCGAGCAGCGCCAGAAGGGAAGGTGTGCCGCGAGCCATGTGAGTTCTCCCTCGGATGCAATCGAGGAAGAACCGCTGGCCGTCCTGGCGGTTGCAGCCGCCCCGCGATGCAGGCACAGCGGCCCGTACGCAACGCAAAGCGAGACCGCCCCATGGACGCCCCCGTCTTCATCGTGCTGCCCGAAGGCCCCGACCGCGTGGCGCCGTTCAGCCACGCCGTCCGCGCCGGCCCCTGGCTGCTCGTCACCGGCCAGATGCCGACCGATCCCCGCGACAACCGCCTGCCGCTGCCCGACGGCGTGGAGGCGCAGACCCGGCAGGTGATGGAGAACCTGCTGCGCGTGCTGGACGGCGCCGGCTTCGCGCTGCGGGACGTGGTGCAGGCGCGTGTTTACCTCACCCATTTCGCCCGCGACTACGAGGCGATGAACCGCACCTATGCCAGCTACTTTCCGCCGGACCGGCTGCCCGCGCGCACCTGCGTCGGCGTCACCGGCCTGGCGCGCGACGCCCTGGTCGAGATCGACCTGGTGGCCTGGAAGCCGGCGTGACTACAGGTTCCGCCGCGCCGCGCGCAGCGTGGGCAGCCCGATCCCCGTCGCCTCGAAGCCGCCATCCACGGCGATGACCTGGCCGGTCAGGTAGCTGGCGCGGTCGCTGCACAGGAAGAAGATCGTCTCGGCCAGCTCCTCCTCCAGCCCGTAGCGGTTCAGCGGGATGGTGTCGTGGTAGTCCTTGCGGATCTCCCGCGTGTGCACCGCCTTGGCCATGGCGGTGTCCACCGGGCCCGGCGCCACGGCGTTCACTCGGATGCCGAGGGAGGCGAGCTCAACCGCCTGCTGCTTGGTCAGGTGCGCCAGCCCCGCCTTGCTGGTGCCGTAGGCCACCCGCAGCGTGGAGGCGCGCAGCCCGGAGATGGAGGTGATGTTCACCACCGCCCCGCCGCCGCCTTCCGCCATGATCGGCGCGGCAGCCTGGGTCGCCAGGAAGGGGCCGGAGAGATTCACTGCCAGCACGCGGTTCCATTCCTCCGGCGTCGTCTCCAGGATCGGCTTGAACACCGCTGTGCCGGCATTGTTCACCAGCGCATCGAGCCGGCCGAAATGCTGCGCCGCGCGCCGCACGGCGGCCTGCACGCCGGCCGCATCCGCCACGTCGCAATGCAGCGCCAGCGTCGCCTCCGGCGCGGCGAGCTGCGCCATGGCGTTGCCCAGCAGCTCCGCATCGATGTCGAGGAGCGCGACGCGCCAGCCTTCCGCCAGGAAGCGCCGCGCGGTCGCGAAGCCGATCCCGCGCCCGGCCCCGGTGACGAATGCGACCTTGCCCGACATGCGCTCCGCTCCCTCAGTCCGGCGTCACGCCGACATCCTGCACCACGCCGCGCCAGCGCACGACCTCGGACTCCAGGAATCGCGCGAAGGCCGCGGGGCTCTCGCTGGGCGAGGGGACCGCGCCGGCTTCCAGCAGGCGCCGCGCGATGCCCTCGTCGCGCAGCGTGGCCGTGATCGCGTCGAACAGCCGCTGCACCACTGCGGGCGGCGTGCCGGCCGGCACATGCATCCCCTGCCAGGAGGAGGAAGTGTGCTGCGGGAAGCCGAGCTCCGCCAGGGTCGGCACCTCCGGCAGGCCGGGGAAGCGCTGCGCGGTGGTGACCGCCAGCGGCCGCGCCCGGCCGGACTGCACGGCACCGAACGCGGTCGGCACGGTGGTGAACATGATCTGCAGGTGGCCCGCGATCAGGTCGTTCATCGCCGGGCCCGCGCCGCCCCGATAGGGCACGTTCACCACCTGAAGCCCCTGCGCCTTGGCGAAGACCTCCATCTCCAGCCGGTTCTGGCTGGCGCTGCCGGCGGAGCCGTAGTTCAGCTGGCCCGGCCGCGCGCGGACATAGGCAATGAACTCGGCGAGCGTCCGCACGGGCACCGAGGGATGCACGACGATGATGTTCGGCGTCTCCACCACCAGCGTCACGCTGACGAAGTCGCGGATCGGGTGCCAGGTCATCTGCGGGAAGACGTTGGGGTTCACCGCGACCGCGCCGGCATTGCTGAGCACCATCGTGTAGCCGTCGGGCGCGGAGCGTGCCGCGGCTTCCATGCCGATGTTGCCCGTCGCGCCGGCGCGATTCTCGATCACCACGGGCTGGCCCAGCTTCTGCGCCAGCACCGGCTGCATGAGGCGTGCGACGATGTCGTTGGCACCACCCGGGCCGAAGGGGACGATCATGCGCAGCGGGCGCGAGGGGAAGTTGTCCTGCGCCAGAGCGGGGCGCGCCAGGATCGGGGCGCCCGCCAGGGCGGCAAGGGCAGCGAGGGTCCGGCGCCGGCTGTGCATCGTGGTTCCTCCCAGGTCGTTGTCGTGTCTAGGGCGGTGCCAGGCCGGCCACGGCGCGGAACAGCGCCGCGACCGCCGCGCGGCCCAGGCCGCCCGAGGTGATGAAGACGAGCCGCGAGCGGGCCGCCGCCGGATCCGGCCAGGCCTCCAACTCGACAGGCCGGTGCAGCAGGTGGCGCACCGCGTGGATCACCACCGGTCCGCGGCAGCCTTCCACCGCAACCAGCCCCTTCACCCGCAGCAGGTCCGCGCCCCGCATCTCGCAGAGCAGGCCGAGCGCGGCCGTCAGCGCGCGCCAGGGCAGTGGCGCGTCGAAGTCCAGCACGAAGGTGGACAGGCCCGCCGCATGGCCCGGCGCATCGGCCTGCAGGGCGCTCGGCGGCGGCAGGATGGAATCCGCCAGCAGGAAGTCAGGATCGACCTGGCCATGCCGCGCTTCGCGCAGCGGGGCATCCGGGTTGATCGCACGGATCGCAATCGTCAGCGCAGCAACCTCCTCGGCCGAAGCGAGGTCGGACTTGCTCAGCACGATACGGTCGGCCAGCGCGATCTGCCGCGCGGCCTCCGGGTTGTCGCGCAGCGCGAGGCGGCCGGTCGCGGAATCCGCCACGGCGACGATCGCCTGGATGTGGTATTCGCGGGCCAGCGCGCGCTCGCCGAGGAAGGTCTGCAGCACCGGCATCGGGTCGTCGGCGCCGCTGAGCTCCAGCACGACCCGGTCGAAATGGGGCACGGCGCCGCGCGCGCGGTCGGTGAACAGGGTGCGGAAGGCGTCCTCGAGGTCGCTGCGCACGGCGCAGCAGAGGCAGCCATTGCCCAATAGTGCGACCTTGCCCTCCGCGCTCGGCGCCAGCAGCGCCTGGTCGATGCCGATCTCGCCGAACTCGTTGACCACCACGGCCGTGGCGCGGCCGGCCTCGCTCTCCAGCAGCGCCTTGACCAGCGTGGTCTTGCCCGCGCCGAGGAAGCCGGTGACCAGGATCACCGGCACCCGCGCGCCGCGGGCGCGGCGCTGGCGCCGGCCGAAGGGGCCGGCCGCCGCGCCGGGCGGGAAGACGCCGGCGAAGAGCGCGGCGTCCGTCATGCCTAGAAATCCATCTCCAGGATGTAGAGGCCGCCGATCTTGCGATCGACGCAGAACACCACGCCGCGGTCGTCCACGAAGACGTCGTTGATCTGGATGGCGCCGAGCGAGGAGTTGCGCGGCGCTTCCGGTACGAAGTGGCCGACCTCCTGCGGGCGGTAGGGGTCGGTGATGTCGAAGGCGCGCAGCCCGCCGTTGAAGAAGGTGCCGAGGATGATGTTCTCGGACTGCCAGCAGCCCGGCACCGGCACGTTCTCGTGCAGGTTGTGCGCGCCGAAGCGGCCGCCGCGGTCCTTGAAGTCGGCGACCGGCGGCATCGGGCAGGTGGCGATGGGCACGGGATTCGTCTCGTCGCGCCCGTCCAGGATCCAGATCAGCTTCGGCCAGTCCGCGGCATTATCCACGGTGGATTCGTCGGTCACCACGAACAGGTCGCGGCCGAACAGCGGCAGGATGGTGTGGGTGAAGCCGTGATAGGGCGGCGAGTTGTCCCAGTTCGAGACGACGCGCGGCAGCGACTTGTCGGAGATGTCGAGGATGAACATCCCGCCGTCGAGGTAGCCCAGGTAGCAGCGGTCCGGCTTCTGCGGATAGACGTTGGTGTTGTGCGCGCGGAAGCCGCTGTCGCGAATGGGCTGCGGATGGCGCTGGATCTTCGGAGCGTTGTCGCCCACGCGCTGGCCCGGCATCCACCAGCGCCCGACCTCCTCCGGCTTCGATGGATTGCGCACGTCCACGATCCGGTAGAACTGGTCGTCCTTCATGTCGTGCGGCTGGAAGTCCCGCGCGCCGGCGGCCATGTGGACGAACTCGCCGTCGCAGAACCACAGCTGATGCACGCCGCGCGAATAGGGGCCCGACGCGTCGAAGAAGCCGATGGAGCGCGGCGCCTCCGGCTTCGAGATGTCGAACAGCTCGAAGCCGGCGGGCTGCATGTCCACCTGCTTGGTCTGGTAGGCGACCGCCATGATGTCGCCCGAGGTCTCCAGCGAGTTGGAGCGCATATTCTGGTGCGGCAGGTCCGTCTGCACCACGACCTTCGGGTTGCGCGGATCGCTGACGTCGATGGCCGTAAAGTTCTTCGGCGCGCTCTCATGCGCGGCCCAGAGGATGCGGCGGCCGTCCTTTGCCATCTGCATGGACAGCCCTTCGCCCATGCCGCCGAAGCCATTCAGCTCGTGGTGGCCGATCAGCCTGAAGTTCCAGATGGCGGCCGGCTTCGATTCGGCGCGGGTGATGGTCATGCGTGCGGTCCGGTGGTTGTGGGTCAGCCGATGGTGATGCCGAGCTCGCGGACCAGCGCGGTCCAGCGCGCGACCTCGTGCTCGACATAGGCGGCGAAGGCCGCCTGGGTCTCGTTCGGGCGGAGCCGCGTGCCGGCGCGCTCCAGCCCGCCGGTGATTTCCGGGTCGCGCAGGATGCGCAGGACATGGCCGTGCAGCGCCTCCAGGATCGGCTGCGGCGTGCCGGCCGGGGCGAAGAGGCCGTTCCACAGCGCGGTCGTCATCTCCGGGAAGCCGACTTCCGCCGTCGTCGGCACGTCCGGCAGCTGCGGCAGGCGCTCGCGCGAGACGACGGCCAGCGCCCGGAGGCGCCCGGTCTGCAGGTGCTGCTGCGCGGTGATGACGTTGAACTCGGCGATCTGCGCGTCCCCGCGCAGCGTCGCCGTTACCATCTCCCCGGCGCCGCGCAGCGGCAGGTGGGTCAGCTGGATCCCGGCGCGGCGCGCGAACAGCTCCATGTCGATGTGCTGGTAGGATCCGACGCCGGCCGAGGCATAGACCAGCGGTGCATTGGCCGCGGCGCGGGCGCGCGCGATGAAGTCCGCCAGGCTGGTTGCCGGCGAGTTGCCGGGCACCACGATGGCCTGCGGCGTCTCGCCGAGATGCGCGATCGGCACCAGGCCGCGCGCCGGCGTCAGCTGCCGGTCGGGCGGCGGCGCGGCGGAGTTGATGGCGAAGGTCGAGACGTTGTTGGCGATCAGCGTGTGGCCGTCCGGCCGCTCCCGCATGACGTAGTCGTTGGCGATCCAGCCATTCGCGCCGGGCCGGTTCTCCACCACCACGGGCTGGCCGACGGCGCGGGACAGCGGCTCCGCGATCACGCGGGCGATGGCGTCCGTGGTGCCGCCTGGCACCAGGGGGACGATGATGCGTACCGGCCGGCTGGGCCAGGCCTGCGCTGCGGCGCGCCCCGTCCCGGCCAATACGGCGGCCGCCGCCAGCATCGTCCCGCGTCGCGTGATGCGCGCCATCGTCCCGTTCCTCCCTGTCGCCGCGGTCTCAGCCGCGGATGATCTTGTCCGCCGCGTGTTCCGCCGCCACCGGCCGCGTCTCGCCCGTGGCGACCAGCGTGCGCGTCGCCTCGATGGAGGCATAGGTCCAGAAGATGCGCATCTGCTGCGTGGCGGATGCGTTGCGGAAGAAGTGCGGGACGCCGGCCTTGATCCAGGTGGTGTCGCCGGCGCCCAGCCGATGCTCCACCCCGTCCAGCACGGCGATCGCCTCGCCTTCCAGCACCATCACGCTCTCTTCGCAGTTGTGGTAGTGCTGGCCGATGGCGGCGCCTGGGTCGAAGATGGTGATGCCGTTCAGCAGCTCGCGCGATCCGGTCGCGGGCGTGACCAGCGGGATGGTGCGCGCGCCGCCGCCGCGATCGGCCATCGGGCGCTCGCTGGGGCGCAGCACTGCGGAGGTCGCCATGACGTCGTCTCTCCCGGTCTATTCGGCGCGGATGTTGGCGGCGCGGACCAGCGCGCCCATCGCGGCGTGGTCGCGCGCCAGCGCGGCGCCGAACTGCTCCGGCGTGTTGCCGACCACCTCGTAGGCCAGGCCCTCCAGCCGGTCGCGCACCGCCGGCATCGCCACCGCCTCGCGCAGCGCGGCGTTCAGCCGCGCGATGGCGGGCGCGGGCGTGCCGGCGGGCGCGAGGAAGGCGCCCCAGGTGAAGAAGCTGAAGTTGGGCAGGCCGGATTCCGCCACGGTCGGCACGTTCGGCAGCGAGGCCACGCGCTGCGGCCCCGCGGTGGCCAGGATGCGCACGCGCCCGGCCTCGGCGAAGGCGACGGGCGTGGGCAGGCCGAAGAAGCCCACCGGGCATTCGCCGGCAGCCACCGCGTTCAGCGCCGGCGTCGCGCCGCGATAGCTGACATGGTTCATCTGCACGCCGGCCGCCTGCAGGAACATCTCCATCGCGACATGCTGCGGGCTGCCCGGCCCGCCGGAGGCGTAGTCGATCTGCCCGGGCCGCGCGCGCGCCGCGGCGATCAGCCCCGCCACGTCCTGCGCGGCGAATCCGGCATGCGCCGTCAGCGCCCAGCGGATGCGCGCCACCTGGCCCACCGGCGCGAAATCGCGCAGCGGATCGTAGCCGGCCTGCGCGTTCATGTTGGGCAGCATGGTCATGACAGCGTCGTTCACCGCCATCAGCGTGTAGCCGTCCGCCATCGCGCGCGCGCCGTTGCGCATGCCGATCATGCCCGACGCGCCGGTCTGGTTCTCGATCACCAGGCGCTGGCCCAGCGTCTCGCCCATGCGCTCGGCGACGATGCGCACCATCACGTCCACCGCGCTGCCGGCGGCGAGCGGCATGATCACGCGGATGGGGCGGCTGGGATAGGCGTCCTGCGCGAGCGCCGGTGCGGCGAGCAGTCCCATCGGCAGCGTCAGCACGCGACGGCGCAGCATGTCGTTCCTCCCGACTACGCGCCGGACCGGGCGCGGCTTCTTGCTTTATGACGACATATGACATATTCGGACGGCCATGGAAGTCAAGCTGGCCCGGTCGAACGGGCGGGCATCGAAGGGGCAGGAGACGCAGCGGCAGGGCAGGGCGGCAGGGCCGCGGCTGCGCCCGCTGCGCGGTGGCCGCGCCGTGCCGCTTTGGCTCCAGCTCAAGCATGCGCTGCGCGACCTGGCGAGCTTCGACCTGCGCCCGGGCGACCGCATCCCGACGGAGGCCGAGCTCGGCGCGCATTACGGCCTCTCGCGCATCACCGTCCGCCAGGCCGTGACATCGCTGGTGGAGGAAGGGCTTCTGCACCGCCACCAGGGGCGCGGCACCTTCGTGCGCGCGCGCCGTCCGGACGCGCCGCTCTCCGATCCCGGCCATTTCCTCGCCACCGCTTTCGACCGCGATCCCGACGCCGACATCCGCCTGCACGCGGCGGAGACGGTGCCCTGCCCGGACTGGGTGGCGGAACGCCTCGGCATCGTCGCCGGCGCGCCGGTGCACAAGCTGCGGCGCCTGCTGCATCGCGCCGGCGCCCCGGTCGCCATCCGCACGAGCTTCGTCCCCGCCGCGCTGGCGCCCGACCTGCTGAGCGCGCCGCTCGACGAGCCGACGCATCTGCTCCTGGAGCGCGTCTTCGGCCTGCCCGCGCAGGAAGCGCAGGAGCGGCTGGAGGTGATCGGCGCCGATGCCTGGCGCGCCGGCCTGCTCGGCGTGCCGGAGCACGCGCCGCTGGTGCTGACCGAGCGCGTCGCGCTGGACGCCGCCGGGCGCGGCCTGGAATGCGCACGCACCTACTACCGCGCCGACGCCTTCTCCTTCACGCGCACGCTGCGCCGCGGCGAGCTGCGCAGCATCCGCCCGCGCGGCTGAACTCCCGGGAACCTACGCCATGACCGTCATCGACGCGCATACCCACATCCTGACCGAGGCGATGATCGCCGCCATTGCGAAGGAGGTCCCGTCCTGCGCGCCGAAGCTGACGCGCGTGGACGACGACAGCGCCATCCTCGAGATCCTCGACGTCAAGCAGAATCCCTTCCCGCGCGCCGCCTGGGACCTGGAGCGCCGCTTCGCCGACATGAAGGCGCAGCGCGTGGACATGCATGTCGTCTGCAACATCCCGCACACCTTCCTCTACGAGGCCGATCCCGGCGCCGCGGCGACCGTTGCCGAGATCCAGAACGCGGCGATCGGTGCGCTGTGCCGGCAATACCCGGACCGCTTCATGGGCCTCGCCACGGCGGCGATTCAGGACCCTGCCGGCGCCGCGGCGACTCTGGAGCGCGCGGTGACGCAGCACGGGCTGCGCGGCTTGCATCTCGGCTCCAACATCCGCGGCGGCAACCTGGACGATCCCTCGCTGGATGCGGTGTGGGAGGTGGCGAACCGACACCGCCTCTTCGTGCTGGTGCATCCGCACAAGGTCGTAGCGGCGCAGCGCATGCACAGCTACTACCTAACGAACCTGGTGGGTAACCCGCTGGAGACGACGATCGCCGCCGCCTCCCTCATCTTCGGCGGCGTCATCGAGCGCCATCCGGAGATCCGCTTCTGCCTCTCCCACGCCGGCGGCTTCGTGCCCTTCCAGGCCGGGCGCTTCCGCCACGGCTGGAAGGTGCGGAAGGAGCCGAAGGCGCGGCTGAAGGGCGACCCGGCCGAGAGCCTGTCGCGCCTGTTCTACGACAGCATCACCCACGCGCCGGGCGCGCTGCGCTTCCTGCTCTCCGAGGTCGGGCCGGAGCGCGTCGTCTTCGGCAGCGACTACCCCTTCGACATGGGGACCACGCGCGGCGTTGAGGAGATCGAGGAGGCCATCGCCGATGCCGGCGTGCGCCAGGCCATCCTGCACGACAACGCCATGCGCCTGATCGGCGCCAAGGTGGAGGCCTGACGCATGGCCCTTGACGAGAGCGTCGCCGCCACCCTGCCGCGGCACCGCCATGCGGCGATGATCGGCTTCATCGCCGATGTGCTGCAGGCGCACGGGCTGCGCGCGGCCGATGCGCGCCGCGTCGGCGAGCTGATGGTGGAAGCCGACCTGACCGGTGCCGACAGCCACGGCATCTTCCGCCTGCCGCAATACGTCCGGCGCCTGCGCGCCGGCGGCATGAACCCGACACCCGACATCACCGTCTCCCGCCGCGCGCCCGCAGTGGCGCTGGTGGAAGGCGACAACGCCATGGGCCACCTGGTGATGTCGAAGGCCGGCGAGACGGCGGTGGAGATTGCGCGGGAGACAGGCGTCGCCTGGGTCGGCGCGCGACGCTCCAACCACGCCGGCTCCGGCGCGGTGCATGCCTGCCTGCCCCTGCAGGCCGGCATGATCGGCATCTACACCGTGGTGGCCAGCGCCAACCACATGGCGCCCTGGGGCGGCAGCGATTCGCTGCTCGGCACGAACCCCCTCGCCATCGCCATCCCGATGGTGGATGCCGATCCTGTCGTGCTGGACATGGCGACCACCGTCGTCTCCTACGGCACGGTGAAGGGCCATGCGCTGCTCGGCACGCCGATGCCGGAAGGCTGGATGGTGGACAAGCACACCGGCGAGCCGCTGACCGACCCGAAGCGCAGCGCGGACGGCATCCTGCTGCCGATCGGCGGCTACAAGGGCAGCGGGCTGGCGCTGATGCTCGGCCTGCTCGCCGGTCCGCTGAACCGCGCCGCCTTCGGCAAGGACTGCGTGGATTTCAACGCCGACGACCGGACCGTCACCGAGACCGGCCATGTGCTGATCGCCCTCGACGTCGCGCGCTTCCTCGACCCCAAGGAGTTCACGGCGGAGGTCGCGCGGCATCTGGACGACCTGCGCAACTCCACCCGCCTGCCCGGCGTGGACCGCATCCGGCTGCCGGGTGAGATGCGCGCGGCGCGCCGCCGGGACCGCGTGGCCAAGGGCGTGCCGATCCCGGCGCCCCTGATGGCGCAGCTCGACCGGCTCGCCGCGGAGACAGGCGCGGTGCCGCTCGGCCAGCGATAGGCTCCGACGGGCGCCGGCTGCGGCATGCCGGCGCAACGGACGGATGGCGGCGCGGGGCATCGTCGCGGCAGGTTCGGGGCACGCCACAGGAGAGCCCCGTGCCACGCTTCCGCTGCGTTCCCATCCCGACGGCAACCGCACGCCGCTTCCGCGCGACCGGGCGCGACGATCGCGGCCTGGCGCTGCATCGCCGCGCGGTGGACGGCCCGGGCTATCCCTGCCGGCACTGCCTCCGCCTGGGCGAGCCCGGCGAGTCGATGCTGCTGGGCAGCTACGACCTGCCGCGCCCGCAGGGCGTCTACTGGACGCCGAGCCCGATCTTCCTGCATGAGCGCGACTGCCCCCGCTTCGAGGCGGAGGACGAGATTGCGCCCATCGTGCTGGCCAACGGCATCGTCTCCGTCCGGTCCTATGATGCCGACGAGATGTGCCTCTACGACCTCGGCCATGTCTGCGAGGGCGCGCAGGTGGCGGCACCGCTGCTGCGCGCCCTGGGCGATCCGCGCACGCGCTTCGTCAACATCCACACCGCCCGGCCGGGCTGCCTGCTGACGATGGTGGAGCGGCTGTAGCGCCGGTCGGAACCGCGCCGCGCCCGGCCCGTTGCCCTGCTGTGTCGCGATCGGCCAAGACCGGCCGCGAATCGCCGGGCAGCTGGGCATTGTTCATGCACACATCCGCCTTCACCGCGCGGGACGCCGCGCTGGCTTCCGCCATGGTGCTGGCTGGCGCCGCGCTGCAGTCGGCTGCCGATGCGCGGCGCGCCGAGCGGGAGAACCCGCCGCGCGGCCGTTTCGTGCAGGCCGGCGGCGTGCGGCTGCACTATCTCCAGGCCGGGCCGGCCGATGCGCCGCCCGTCGTGCTGCTGCACGGCAATGCGGTGACGGCGGAGGACTTCGTCGCCAGCGGAATCTTCGGCCGCCTCGCGCGGCACCACCGCGTGATCGCCTTCGACCGGCCGGGCTACGGCTACAGCGCGCGGCCGCGCGACCGGCTCTGGACCGCCGAGACGCAGGCCGCCGTGCTGGCCGAGGCGTTTGACCGGCTCGGCGCCAGGCGTTCGGTGGTGGTCGGCCATTCCTGGGGCGCGCTGGTTGCGGTGGCGCTCGGGCTGGATCACCCGGCGGCGGTCTCGGGCCTCGTGCTGCTCGCGGGCTACCACTATCCGACCGCGCGCGCCGACGTGGCGGTCTTCTCGCCGCCGGCGTTGCCGGTGCTCGGCGATGCGCTGCGCTACACGGTCGGGCCGCTGGCCGGGCGGCTGATCGCGCCGGGGATGATCCGCCAGATGTTCGCGCCTCGTCCCGTGCCGCCCGCCTTCACCGCGGCGGTACCGGTGCCGATGATGCTGCGTCCCTGGCAGATCAAGGCAAGCGCCGAGGATGCCGCCTTCATGACGCCGCGCACGGCGCGTGCCGCGCCGCGCTACGGCGAGCTGGCACGGCTGCCCGTGGCGATCCTGGCCGGCGCGGAGGACCGCATCGTGGATGTCGGGCGCCATTCCGTGCGGCTGCATCGGGCCGTGCCGGGCAGCACCCTGCGCATCCTGCCCGGGCTGGGGCACATGCTGCATCATGGCGCGCCCGGAATCGTTACGGCGGCTGTCGAGGGCCTCGGCACGCTGGCGCACGCCGCCTAGCAACCGCTAGTCGGTGCCGCAATCCGGCGCCGCGCGGGCGAGTTCGGGCGCCACCCACAGCTCGCCGGCGCCGGTCTCCTCCCGGTCCGAGCGGCTGCCGCTCAAGTCGACCGTGAAGCACAGGAAGCCGTGCCGCCGCGCATGGGCGCGGAAGGGCGCGTCCAGTGCGGGCATGTAGCCCACCAGCACCGCGCGCACCTGCGCGCGCTCCAGCCAGGCCGGCGCCAGTTCGGGGCTGGTTCCGCGAAGGCGCTCGACCAGCGCGGGCGGGATGCGGTCATTCGTCTGGTAGAAGAACGGCGCGCCGGCCAGCTCGCGATGAATGCCGAAGCCGGCCTCGATCGGGTAGGTGTTCATGACGGTGGCGATGCGCAGCCCCGGCTGCGGCGGCCCCAGAACATCCTGCAGGCGGCCGGCGACGCGGCGCATATGCGGTGCCACCCACAGGCCGCCATGCTCGAGCCACGGCCCACCGCTCGGGTCGCGCAGCGACATCGCCGTCAGGAAGCGCAGATAGGAGATGGGCCCGAGCCGCGGCGCGACGAAGGCCTGGACCAGCGCACCGCCGATCAGCAGGGCGGCCGCGCCGAACAGCCAGGCCCGTCCGTCGCCGAGGCGGGCCGCCCGCGCCCGGCGCCGCATCAGCGCGGTCGCGCTGGCCGCGGCGATGGCGACGAAGGGCACCACGGGCGCCACGTATTGTGCGTGCAGCGGCTTCGGCATGATGAACATCGGTATGCTCGCCAGCACCGTGCCCACGCAGAGCAGGCAGATGCTCCACAGCCGCACTTCCTCCGGGTCCCCGGCGCGATGCCGCGCGAGAAGCGCCACCGCGATGCAGGCGGCGAAGACCAGCGCGAGCAGCAGGTAGGGCAGCGTGGCCAGCACCCGGAACAGGACATAGGCCCGCACCGCCAGGGACCCGATCGCCTCATAGGCTTCCGGCGTTGCGGAACTGGCCCAATGGTGGTGCGTCTGGTGGAACTCCGTCGTCGCGTAGAGGAAGTTCTCCGGGCTCGCCGCGGCCATGGCCAGCATCGGCACCGCCCCCAGCACCCCGCCGGCGACCAGGGGCAGCACGCGCAGCTTCCAGCGTGCGCCCCAGGGCAACTGCGGGTCGAGGATGGCGTGCAGCACGGCCACCGCCGCCACATGCGCGTAGGAGAGCTTGGTGCCCACCGCCGCCGCTAGAAGCAGCCCGGCGCCGAGATGCAGCAGCACGCGTTGCCGACCTGCCTCGGCATCGAGCCAGCAGGCCCGCGCCAGCTGCAGCAGCGCCAGTGTCGCCAGCGCCAGCGGCATCATGTCGTTGCGGGCCACGCGGATCGGCAGCTCCATCAGCCCGACGCCGACCGACGCGGCGCAGATGCCGACCGCAAGCAGGCGCAGCGGCGCCAGCCGCGCCGCCAGGTTGAGCAGGGTGACGAGGAAGATCAGCGACCAGGCGATGTTGAACAGCCGCGCAGCCATGTAGGGCGATTCAACCAGCCATCCCGTCACCGCCTGCCAACCGGCCAGCGCCCAAGGGAAATAGGGCGTCTGGGAGTAGAAGACGTCGGCATAAAGCCGGAGCTCCGGCACCAGATGCGCGGCCGCGATGTACTGGTACTCGTCATGGTTGGTCGGTAGCGACAGCCCGACGGCGATCGCCATGCATGCGAAGCCCGCATGGGCGAGCGGCATCGCGAGCGCTTCGAAGGCGCTTGCCAGCGCGGCGGCCGGCGACCGGTTCGTGGCAGGGCTGAGCGTACGCTGCACGAGGCCCCCTGTTGCAGTCGTGCCGCGCTACATCCGCGGCGTTGCGCCGGATGCAAAGACACCGCTGCGTGTGCACGCCCGCGCGGCCGCGGCTGCCCCACCGCAACGTGATGGCCGGAAAGTGTCTCGTGTCGTGTGCGGGCCGTGCGCCTTTCGTAGCGTCCGGCCCGGCGCCTCAGGCGCCGGGCCTCGTGCGGAGGGGTGGTCGCATGCTTCCTCACTTCGAGCGCGCGGTGATCGCGCTGGCCGAGACGACTGTTCACCGTCGCCTGGCGCATGCGGCCGGGCAGCGTGATCCTTCCGCCGCGGTCGCTCGTTTCCTTCTGGACGTGCAGGCGCGCATGCCGGACTACCTGCGCCTGCCCTTCCGCTTGCTCACCCTGGCCTTCGACGCAGCACCGCTGCCGCTCACCGGCCGTTGCTTCCACCGCCTGTCGCCGGAACGCCGCCTGCAGTGCGTGGACGCCTGGAAAGGCTCGCGCATCGAGGCGCGCCGCCGGCTGATGGAGTTCTACGAGTCCCTCGCCGTCTTCAGCCTGTACTCCAACCTATACGGACAGGACTACGCACCCGCCGCCGTAGCGGCGCAGGACCAGGACCAGGCCAAGGGAGCCGGCGATGCAGCCCTCGCCTGACATCCTCGTCATCGGCTCGGGGCCAGGCGGCGCCGTCACCGCGACCTGTCTTGCCGAAGCCGGCCATGCCGTCCTCATGGTCGAGGAAGGGGCGAACCTGCCGCTCGACTCCGCGCCGCATTTCTCGCGCGAGGAGATCGTGCAGAAATACCGCAACGCCGGGATCGGCGTGGCGTTCGGCAACGCCAAGCTCGCCTTCGCGGAGGGACGCTGCGTCGGCGGCGGCAGCGAGATCAATCGCGGCCTCTACCACCGCACGCCGGCGGACGTGCTCTCCCTCTGGCGCATGGCCTGGCGCGTCGAGGCGCTGGCGCCGGAGGAGCTCACCGCGCATTTCGAGCACTGCGAGACTATCGCGCAGGTTCAGTACCTCCCCGGCCTGGCGCCGGCCTTTTCGCAGCGCCTGCACCAGGGCGCGCAGGGGCTCGGCTGGGCCTCGATGGAGGTGCCGCGCCTCTTCGCCTACGGCCCGAAGTGGAACCTGGGCAATCCCGGGCGCAAGCAGTCCATGACGGAGACCTTCGTGCCGCGCTTCCTGGCCGCGGGCGGCCAACTGCTGGCCGATGCACGGGCCGTCCGGCTGGTGCGCGAGTCCGGGCGCTGGCGCGTGACGGTGGAGCATCGCCCGGCAGCCGGCGCGTACAGGTTGATCGAGATCTCCGTGCCGACGGTCTTCGTGGCCTGCGGCGCGACCGGCACGCCGGCGCTGCTGCGCCGGTCCGGCATCACCCACAACGTCGGCAACCAGCTGCGCTTCCACCCGATGGTGAAGGTGGTCGCGAAGTTCCGCGACGAGGTCAACCTGCCCGGCGAGCTGGAGCCCGTGCACTAGGTCAAGCAGTTCGACCCGCGGTTCAGCATGGGCTGCTCGATGAGCAAGCGGCCGGCGCTGGCCCTGGCGATGGCGCCGCGCCCCTCGCTGCTCGGCGAGGTGGACCGGGACTGGAAGCGCATGGCGATCTACTATGCGCAGAACACAGGCGGCGTCGGCACCGTGCGCCCGCTGCCCGGCTTCCGCGACCCGCTGGTGCGCGCCCGGCAGACGCCGCAGGACCTCGCCGAGTTGGCCGAGGGGCTGAAGCGACTGTGCCAGTGCCTGCTCTCCGCCGGGGCGGAGGTGGTTTATCCCAGCCTGCCTGGCTACGCGCCGGTGCGCTCGCTGGCGGACGTCGCCCGCATGCCCGACGTTCTGCCGGTGGGACGCGCGAGCGTGACGGCGCTGCACCTCTTCTCGTCCTGCCCGATGGGCGAGGAACGCTGGCGCAGCGCCACCGACAGCTTCGGACGCGTGTGGGACGCCGACGGGCTCCACATCGCCGACTGCTCGCTCCTGCCCACCCCGACGGTCGTCAATCCGCAGGGCTCGGTTATGGCAATCGCGCACCGCAACGCGTGCCACTTCCTGGAGCGGGCCGGCCGGGTCCGTGCCGCGACGCGCGCGGATGCGGTCGCGGCAGCGACGGCTGCCTGAACGGAAAGGATTCCACGTCACGATGCGGCATCTCATCACCGGCGGGTCCGGTTTCGTCGGCGACCTGGTCGCGCGCCGCCTGCGCGAACGCGGCGAGCAGGTCCGGATCCTCGACATCTGGGAGGATCCGTCCCGCCCGCGCGACATCGAATACGTCGCCTGCAGCGTCACCAACCGGGATGGTGTGGCGGCGGCGATGCACGGCGTGGACGTGGTGCACCATCACGCCGCGCTGGTGGCGCAGACGGATGCCGGCCGCAACTACTGGGATGTGAACGTGGAAGGCTCCCGCATCGTCGCGGAGGAAGCGGCGAAGGCGGGCGTGCGCGCCTTCATCCACACCAGCACCACTGCCGTCTTCGGCATCCCGCCCGACGGGCCGATCACCAACGCCACGCCGACCCGCCCCGTCGAGCCCTATGGCCGGTCCAAGCTGGCCGGCGAGCACGCTGTGGAGGCGGTCTGCGCGCAGCACGCCATCCCGCTGATCACCATCCGGCCGCGCGCCACGCTGGGCGGCGGCCGGCTCGGCATCTTCCAGGTGCTGTTCGAATGGATCCGGGAGAACCGGAACGTCTACGTGATCGGCAGCGGCAACATCCGCTTCCAGTTTATCCACGCGCTCGACCTGATGGATTTCTACATGCTGGCGCTCGATGCCGGGCGCAGCGGCACCTACAACGTCGGCACCGACGAGTTCGGCACGCTGCGCGGCGAGCTGGAGGCGCTGATCCGCCATGACGGCAGCACCTCCCGCGTGCGCAGCCTGCCGGAGGGGCTGGCGATCAACGCGCTGCGGCTCCTCTACTGGATGCGCGTCTCGCCGCTGGTGCCCTGGCACTACCTCACCTACCACAAGGCCTGCTACTTCGACGTGCAGCCGCTTCTGGCGATGGGCTGGAAGCCGCGCTACTCCAACGAGGCTATGCTGCGCGAGAGCTATGACTGGTTCTGCGCGAACGAGGAGCAGGCACGCCGCCTCGGCAGCGCGTCGCCGCACCGTGCGCCGCTGCGGCAGGGCCTGCTGCGGCTGGTCAAGCGGATGTCGTGACCGCGGCGGCCGGCCGGCCCGCGCCGGACGGCACCGCCGACCAGTCCACCACCTGCCAGCCCCGCTGCGCCGCCAGGCGGCGCATGGCACGTGTCGGATCGACCGCGACCGCCTCCTCGGCGGCGGCCAGCAACGCGGCGTCGCTTTCGTGGTCCGAATAGGCCACGAAGCGTGCGGCGCCTGCCTCCGCCCGCATCGCCAGCGCCGCCTGCACGGCGTCCAGCTTCGCCGGCCCACGGAGGTTTGGGCCGTCCAGCGTGCCGGCGATGCGCCCCTCCGCCGTCCAGGCGACCCGGGTCGCCACTGCGGCATCGAAGCCGAGCGCCGCTGCGATGGGCCGCACATAGACATCGAGGCTGGCCGAGGCCAGCAGCAGCATGTCGCCCGCGCGCCGGTGCTGCGCGACGGCATTCAGCGCGGCCGGCTTGATCTCGCGCTCCACCGCGCGGGCGGCGAAGCGGTCGGCGAGCTGCGTCACCGCCTCCCGGCTGCGGCCGCCGAGCACGGCATCCAGATAGGCCGCCTTCAGCCGGTCGTTGCCGATGCCGCGCAGCAGGTGGCGAGCCGTCAGCCAGGGCAGCCCCGCCAGCCGCAGCGGCCGCGCCGGGCCCAGCCGGCGCAGCGCCTCCGCCAGGAAGGCGAGGTAGAGGTCACGCCGCGTCAGCGTGCCGTCCAGGTCGAAGACCGCGACGCGCATCTATCCGCGGAACCGCAGCAGGTAGGGATCCATCAGGAAGTTGAGGAACGGCAGGTCCACGAAGGTCAGCACGGCGACCGCCACCGACAGCACGCCGACGAAGGCCATGAAGCTGCGTTCCCGGTGCAGCTTCTCGGGCGCCTGTGCAGCCGAATCGGCTCGCAATGCGATGGCGAGGTACCAGGTGAACAGCACGGCGAAGAGCGGCAGGGTCAGCAGGTACTCGATGCGGTACTTCACCAGGAAGACACCAAGAAGGAAGGCCGCGAGCAGCGCATAGAAGAAGGAGGAGAGCAGAAGCTTCTCCTCCGTGTAGAAGCGGAAGGACCGGCGGTAGAGCCCGGCACGGCCAGGGTCGCCGATCCGCCGGTACTCGCTGTAGCGCTTCATCGCCATCAGGAAGGCGCCGCCCATCCAGTAGGCCAGGATGAGCGAGGCCGGCGGCAGGGCATCCGGCAGCACCACGAACCAGCCCATCAGCAGGCGCAGCGGGTTGTTCACGCTCTCCGACAGCACGTCCAGGTAAACGCGGTCCTTGGTGCGCACGGGCGGGACGTTGTAGGCCAGCCCCATCAGCAGCAGCGCCGCGCCGGTCAGCATGAAGGGCGTGCCGAGCAGCTGGGCGATCAGCATGCCCGCAGCCGCCAGCAGCAGGTACTGCAGGGCGACCAGGCGGAACTCCAGCCGTCCCTCGGCGCCGGGGCGGGACTTCTTCAGCGGGTGGTGCCGGTCGTGCTGCGCGTCCAGGTACTCGTTGATGGTGTAGTTGGCGCTGGCGATCAGGCAGAGCGAGGCCAGCGCCGCGGCCACCGCCAGCACCGTGCCGACCCCGAGCTCGCCGCTCAGCGCGATGGCCAGCGCCGCGCCGGGCAGCATGAAAATGTTCTTGATCCAGTGGTCGGGCCGCGCGATGCGCACATAGTCGCTGAAGCGCGGCCCGGCCCCCAGGCCGGTTTCGACGTGGTTCTCGACGGTCACGATGGGTCCCTGCAGACGGTCCTGTCCGCGGGCGGGAACGGCCGGACGGGCGGAAAGGCTCCCTGCCCCCGGTGCCCCAGGGTGCTGAGATGATCGTGAGAGCGGCGGTTGCAGCGCGCCGCGTCACGTACCGCGCGGACTGCGCCGCCGTGCTGCGCGCCACCGGCGAAACAGGCCGCGATCCGCCGCAATGCGCGCCAGGGCCGGGATGGCGGTTGCCTGCGTCCCCGTCTCGCCTAGAATGCCCGCAATGCGGTCCGACGTTCGGACCGCGCACATTCCGGGGTGTGCGGACAGGCATGGGAAGGGGCGGGGCAGGGTGGTCCGGCGGCGCGTCGGCATCGTCGTGAACCCGATCGCGGGCATGGGCGGGCGCGTCGGGCTGAAGGGCACCGACGGCGCCGAAATCCTGCGACGCGCCCGCGAGCTGGGGGCGGAGCCGCTGGCCTCCACCCGCTGCGCCGCCGCCCTGGCGAAGCTCGCCCCGCTCGGCGACCGCATCGAGGTGATTGCCGCCCCCGGCCCGCAGGGTGAGCAGGCGGCCGCCGCGGCGGGGCTGCGCGCCACGATCCTGCCCGATCTGCCGGCGCCGACCGGCACCGGCGCCGACACCGCC